>JAEDLK010000061.1 GCA_016295355.1 Clostridiaceae bacterium | reverse complement strand
AAAAGCTCAAAGCGATATTTGAGGCAGCCGGTCAAAGACCCATTTATGTCACCAACTACCGAAACGCCAACAACACCGGTCTGTCCGATGAGGAATGTATGGACGGTCTCTTACTGGCCATGCAATGCGGCGCAACCTTGGCTGATATTATGGGTGACACCTTTGACCGTGGCGCTCCTATGGAATTAAGCTATAAGGCCGACGCTGTCGAAAAACAAAAAAAGCTGATCGACCAACTGCACGGCATGGGCAAGGAGGTTTTAATGTCCTCGCATATTTTAAAACACACCCCGGCCGAACAGGTGTTGGAAGTCGCCTTCGAGCAACAACGCCGTGGCGTGGATGTGGTTAAAATTGTCACAGCCGGCAACAGTGACGAGGAGCAAATGGAAAATCTGCGAATCACAACCCTCTTAAAGAAGGAATTATCCGTGCCGTTTATATTCTTGTCGGGCGGTACTCACTCCAAAATACACCGCATGGTCGGTCCCATGCTCGGCTGTTTAACCTATTTGACCGTCCCACAGCACGACAGCAATGCTATTCCCTCCCAGCCAACGGTGCGTGCCGCCAAGCAGGTACTGGATGCCTTTGATTACCTTCCGGATATCATTGACTGACGCTTTTTATGATCACCAATAAGACCGAAAGCCCGATAAACGCAACGCCCAAAAACCGTTTTTGAGTTGTACTGCTTCCAGATCAAATTCAACAACGAATATCTTTTCGGACTATATGGGATTCCCCATTATTCTTTAAGAAAGAAGAAGCCGGTTTAACATAAGGCAGAACGAAAAGAACACTGCCATCTGTTGCCGAAGTCGATGAACGGGATCATCAAACCGGAAACTATGTCCCGACAGGCAGTTGCGGTCATTACGGGCATACCTAAACCCCCATGTACTTTAACCGAAAAAAGAGCCTGTGTGCCATCATTCCGGCCAACGTCAACCGTTTTACCAACATGAACAATGTAATAACGATGATAAGGGATAGGACTACGGCACCGTTAAGCAGTTGCGCCACGAAATTCATAATACCATATACGCCGATTTATAAGAGAAAAAGCGCATGTAAATCGGTGCAAAGAAAGGAATCATTATGAAAGCCATTTTAGTTAACGAAGACAAATCTTTACGCTGGGACAACGTTCCCGATCCTGTTTTGGGCAATGATGATTGCCTTATAAAAATCGAGGCCGCGGCACTCAACCGTGCCGACTTAATGCAACGGGAGGGCGATTATCCGCCTCCGCCCGGTTGTCCGGAATGGATGGGGCTCGAAATTGCCGGTACCATTGTGGAAATGGCGGACGGTGCCAAGGAAAAATCCACTTTCAAAATCGGTGATAAGGTTTGTGCCCTGTTAGGTGGCGGCGGTTATGCCCAGTACGCCAATGTCAAATACGATATGCTGATGCCCGTGCCGAAAAACTGCTCCATGGTCGAGGCGGCGGCTATCCCCGAAGCCTTTGCCACGGCCTATTTGAACCTCTTTACAGAAGGCGGCATCAAGCCGGGCAACACCTTGCTGATGAACGCCGGTGCCAGCGGATTGGCCAGCGTCATCATCCCCATGGCCAAAGCCTTTGGTGTTCGGGTCATCACAACCGTTTTGAGCGACGAAATAGCCCAAAACATTAAGCACTTAAACGCTGACCGTGTAGTGGTCACCACCAAAGAAAATATCGCCGATGTACTGAAAGAAGAACTTGAAAACGGCCATGGCGTCGATGTCGCTATTGACTGCTTGGGCGGCGAGATTATGGGCCAATGTATTCATTATCTGACCCACGGTGCCCGTTGGATTATGATTGCCGCCTTGGCCGGACAGAAAACCCAGATCGACCTTAAAAACATCTATGTTCGAAATGTGAGAATCATCGGCAGCACCCTGCGCTCGCGCACACCGGAGACAAAGGCGCAAATCCTTGCCAATTTGGTTCGCGATGTATGGCCGAAGGTCGAAACAGGCGAAGTAAAACCCACGATCTATAAGGTTTTACCGATTATCAAGGCAGAAGAGGCACATGATATTTTGTATCGCGGTGAAAACATCGGCAAAGTCGTTCTTGAAGTCGAATAAATCTACGCCGCAAAAAAGGCATCTATGCTTTTGCCGTTTATTCTAAAGGACATTATAAAATACCGACTGAATGAAGGAGAATCAACCTTCATTCAGTCGGTATTGTTTTATTCTGATGCAAGCAGGGACAATGACACTCAGAACAGTCCGGTAATACGACCCGTATCGTCCACATCAATCATTTCAGCGGCCGGCACCTTGGGCAAACCGGGCATGGTCATGATATCACCGGTCAGCACCACCACAAAGCCGGCACCTGCCGAGACTTTGACATTCTTCACCGTGACCGTAAAGCCATCGGGAGCACCGAGCTTGGTCGGATCGTCCGAAAAGCTGTACTGTGTCTTGGCAATGCAAATCGGGTAACGATCAAAACCCAACGCCGTCAGTTCATCAATTTGCTTTTGAGCGGCCGGTGTATAAACCACTGCTTTTCCGCCATAGACCTTTTGAACCACCGCTTCGATCTTTTCCTTGACGGTCGATTGCAACTCATATGAATAGGTAAAGGTACCTTTCTCCTCTTCGCAGAGCCGTACAACCTCCTCGGCTAACTTGATACCGCCTTCTCCGCCCTTGGCCCAAACATCCGACAGAACCACATTCACGCCCAGCTCACGGCACTTGGCCATAATCATCTCAATTTCGGCGTGGGTATCGGTTGGGAAGCGGTTCACCGCCACAACCGATGGCAGATTATAAACCTCTTTGATATTGGAAACATGTCTTAACAGGTTCGGCAACCCCTTTTCAAGAGCCGTCAAATCCTCTTTTGCCAACTCATTTTTGGCCAAACCGCCGTGCATCTTCAGCGCTCGTACGGTGGCCACAATAACCACAGCCGACGGAGTCAGACCGGCCATCCGACATTTAATATCCAAAAACTTCTCGGCACCCAGATCCGCACCGAAGCCTGCCTCGGTCACAGCATAATCGCCGAGTCGCATAGCCATGCGTGTAGCCATAATAGAGTTGCATCCGTGGGCGATATTGGCAAAAGGTCCACCGTGGACAAAAGCCGGTGTTCCCTCTAAAGTCTGTACCAAATTCGGCTTTATAGCATCCTTGAGCAGAGCCGCCATCGCACCGACCGCCTTCAAATCCCCGGCAGTCACCGGACGGTTGTCATAGGTGTAGCCAACAACAATACGGGACAGACGCTCTTTAAGGTCGGCAATGGAACGGGACAGACAAAAGATGGCCATAATTTCACTTGCAACGGTGATATCATACCCGTCCTCTCTGGGCACACCGTTGGTTCGTCCGCCAAGACCGTCCACCACATTACGCAACTGACGGTCGTTCATATCCACACAACGTTTCCAGGTGATACGCCGTGGGTCAATTTGCAAAGCATTTCCCTGATGAATGTGGTTATCCAACATAGCAGCCAACAAATTGTTTGCCGCCCCGATTGCATGAAAATCCCCCGTAAAATGCAGGTTGATGTCCTCCATGGGCACCACCTGGGCATAGCCGCCGCCCGTGGCACCGCCCTTTACGCCGAACACCGGCCCCAAAGACGGTTCACGCAAGGCCACAACAACATTTTTTCCGATTCTTTTAAGCCCATCCGCCAGACCGATAGTCGTGGTGGTTTTTCCTTCCCCGGCCGGAGTGGGAGTGATAGCGGTCACCAAAACCAGTTTTCCGTCCCGGCGCTTGTTCTCGTTCAGCAAAGCATAATCAACCTTAGCCTTGTATCGTCCGTATTGCTCCAAGTACTGTTCATCAATACCGGCCGTTGCGGCAATTTCCGTAATCGGCTTCATCTGCACAGATTGGGCAATTTCAATATCACTCTTCATGGCAATTTCATTCCTTTTTGTCATTAATCTGATAAGAACAACTGTTTGTAACGATTCCCCGTCCCCAAACGACATGGCACGCAGAACCAATACCCTATTTCATAGTTTACACCCAGAAAGACCGTTTCGTCAAGAGATTCCTACCCCGAAAGGCTGCTGGTTTTGTGGTAATCGGAACCATTCCATTAACAGTCTTTTCCATCCGCAGGCTCTCGGAACTGTAGACATAGTTGTCATTGTGCCTGACTTTCTGACACTTGCCAGCCGTCGTCCGTTGTCCCTTCAAGTTACCTTGGTGAGTTGACCGAGCGCGTCATACTCATAGGATTCCTGCAAGGCATTGTTTTTGCTGACGGTCAATATGTTGCCGTTGGCATCGTATGTATAGGATACCACTTGAATGCCTGTGCTGTCAAGTATGCCGATGAT
>JAEDLK010000060.1 GCA_016295355.1 Clostridiaceae bacterium | reverse complement strand
GAATTGGTTTTTTCCCATTTTCTTTTCAACTCCTTGACTCTTCTATTTTACATCAAGGTGTCCGTTATTTTAATGTCTACTTCTTAGGTATCATATCATCGGTAATAAGTGAAAGTTTTTACATGAACACATAGAAGCGTTTAGGCATAATAGCCTTCAATGACTCTTGAAAGACAGGAACATCACGCCGCTTTTGATCGGCAATGTTCATCTTGACATTTTTGCGATTTTATGGTATGACAAAATTGCTTGATTAACACCCCGTTTGCGCCGTCTTTCAAACCGTGATAAGGAGATGCTTTTATGAATCTGCTTCTTTTAGGCGACATTTGCCCAACGGATACCACCATTCCCTATTTTAAGGAGAAAAAGGTGCCGCAGCTGTTTGGCGATACCCTGTCCCTTTTCAAAGACCGTGATTATATCATTGCCAATTTGGAATGTGCGCTGACCGAGCATGACACGGGCATTGAAAAGTACGGACCGTGTTTGAAGGCGCCTGCCGAAACCGCCGAGGTTTTACGCATGGTCGGTGTTACCCATTGCGGTCTTGCCAACAACCATGTGTTCGATTTCGGCATAAAAGGACTGACCGACACCGTCAAGGCTCTCGAAAACAACAGCATTGGCTATACCGGTATCGGGCAAAATGAAACCGACGCCCGAAAAAATCTGTTTCTTGAAAAGGACGGCGAAACCGTGGCCGTTGTGGCCGTATGTGAGCATGAGTATTCCTATGCCCTGCCGGATCGTATGGGCAGTCGCGGTTTTGATGTCTTTGACACGCCGGATGACATCCGTGCGGCCAAACAAAAAGCCGATCGGGTGATTGTGATGTATCACGGCGGTAAGGAGTATTGCCGTTATCCCTCCCCCCGTCTGCGCAAGGCCTGCCATGCTATGGTAAAAGCCGGTGCTGATTTGATTTTGTGCCAGCACAGCCATTGCATCGGATGTGCCGAAGAGGTTGACGGTGCCACCGTCTTGTACGGACAGGGCAACTTCCATTTCTCGAACGCCCACTCCCCGGCCGGCGGCAAGAATCCCGGATGGGGTACCGGCATGGCTGTTGCGTATGATACAAAAACAGGCGCTGTCACCTATTCCTTCTGCACTAACACAAACACCGGAATCGCCATGGCCGACGAAACTAAAGCGAAAGAGCTCAAAGACGGTTTTTTGAGTCGCTGTGATGAATTAAAGGACGGCCGTTGGTTGGACGGATGGAAGGCCTTCTGCCATGACAGTTGCCAATATTATATCGACTGTGTCAGACAAGCATTGAATGCCAAACCGTATGACGTTTATAATTTGTTAGGTCATTATCTGGATTGCGAAGCCCACCACGATGTTCTGACAAACTTCTTCCCCACTGCCAATGCCAAAAACGAACGGTAGGCACACAGCTTGCAAAAAATCTGTCGTTCCCTTTATTTTTTCCTTGACTTTTATACAAATACTGACTATAATGGGATAGTCAGTTTAACGAGGTGTGGCTCAGTTTGGTAGAGCGCTACGTTCGGGACGTAGAAGTCGCAGGTTCGAATCCTGTCACCTCGACCAAACACGAATAATCCGAACCTCCGTCTAATAGGCGGTGGGTTCGGATTTTCTCTTTCAATAGACTATCCAAATTTCAACTCAAAAACAAACGGAGGTTAGTTTATGAAAGACTTTATTAAAGAATTTTACTATGGCAATATTGACCCACAAGCTCGCAGTATCAAACAGAGCAAAGCGGTAATGAAAGAAATGCAAATGCTCAACGAAACCGAGGAATACTTGACCGCCAAACTCAAAGGTGTAGAAAAGAGCAAGTTTCTCGACCACGTCAACGCTTGGAGCGTGGTAAACGGCGAATCCAACCTCGATAGTTTCATTGTCGGTTTTAGACTCGGCGCAAAGTTCACCTACGATACCTTTACAATTTCCGTGAAGGAGTTGATAATATGAGAACTTACACCCAAGAAGAAAAACAAGCGGTCATTGACCGTGTTATATCCGGCGAGCCGTCTGTGAGTATCATCGCTGACACCGGTATACCCAAAAGTACATTTTATGGCTGGGTGCGTGCTTACCGTCTTACCGTGACGATCTGGAAGTGAGCAAACGAAAGGAGGTCAATATCCGCAATTTTCATTTGCTTGAAAACAAAGTCGCACGCTTGGAATGCCTCGTTGAAATTCTTAAAACCGCGACTTGCACGCCGAAGTCACCATTAAAGCAGCGATTATATGCCGCTGAGCAACTTTACGGAAGATACAATGTGCACGTGATCTGCGATGCGTTTGACATTCCCCGAGAAACATTTTACAACCACGTTCTTCGCAACAAGAAAGACAACACGTGGTATGTAAAACGTCGGGAGGAACTACGGCTTCGCATACAGGAGATTGACGACGAAAGCAATCAGATCTTCGGTGCCGCTAAAATTGCGGCTGTAATGAAAAGCGAAGGATTCAAAGTCAGTAATGAAATGGTACGCACGCTTATGCGTGATATGGGATTGTTCAGCATCCGACAGTCATCAAAGAAACTTTACGAAGACGAAGGCCGCAAGTATAAAAAACATCTTAACCAAGAGTTTGACACGTGCAAGCCGAACGAAGTATGGGTAAGCGATGTAACCTATTTCAAGTACGGCGAAAACGCTTATTACATTTGCGTGATTATCGACTTGTATTCCCGCATGGTCGTGGGGTACAAAATGGGAAAGACTAACAGCACGCAGCTTGTAAAGTCGACTTTTCAGAGTGCCTATAAAGCACGTAAGCCGGATTCAAGTTTGATCTTCCACACCGACCGTGGCGGCAACTACCGTTCCAAGACGATGAATGACTATATGCGTTCGCTACACATTACGCACTCTTTTTCACGGACGCATGTGCCGTATGACAATTCTGTAATGGAGTCTTTCTTTTCCTCAATGAAACGTGAGGAATTGTATCGGACGAAGCATCGTTCGGAATCGGACTTTCGAAAAGCAGTAGACAAATATATAATTTTCTACAATACCAAACGCCCACACCGAGAATTGCAATACAAGACTCCCGAACAGAAGGAAGAGGAATATGCCTTGAAGGACACGGGTTTATAAGGCACGTGCAGTCGAGCTAATGGGTTCGAAAAGGTTTGCTTTTAAATCTTCGGATTGTAAAATTTGCGATTTTCTCTTTTTAGTCCGGCTGACAAAAAGAAAATGCGACCTCGAAAAGCCGCATAAATACTGGATTTTATAATAAAAACACCATTGAGTCCGAACTTGGGGGGTTCAGATTTCAATGGTGTCTTTACCCTAATTTTAATACAAATGCACCCCCTTTTGAGTCAAGGGGGTGCAGAATCATTTTAGGGGGTGCATTTTTAAGAAAAAGGGGGTGCAAGAGTGCAGAAATCTATTTCAAATCACTTGTTTTCTAATTTCTGAAGCCACTCTGCAGGCAAAACATATTCCTTACCATCAATAGAAATCGAATATGCCAAATCGTTATATGAGGTAATATCCATTCGTACTGCTAAATTAGGTTCTTCCCCAAAGAATCCGTAGACTACACCATAAACATAACAGTTTTCCAGCATTCCATCCGGTTTCTTAATTAGATCATATAAGCCTGCTTCACGAGGATCCTTTTGTGAACGGACATCGGACAAGAACTCTGCAATTTCCGATGCTTCAACTATTCCATCACCGCAAGTTGTGTGAGTTACATCGCTTTCCGTATTTCCTATGCCGGAAACAAATTCAAATCGAATGCAATTATCTACAACAAAGTCGAATGACGGCAACGAGGTCTTGCGGTAAATACTAAACCATTCATGATCGGTAGCATATCTGATCAGGATGTTGTCATTGTCAGCATCTTGGATAGCAAACATCCCTGTTTGGTACGAAAGACCCAAGTGTTGAGATGTTTTGTCTTCTCCTTGTATGCTGCCGATAAAATCCAAGTCACCCAAATAATATAGGATTCCTTCATTTGCCAAGTGGGCGTACTCATCCCCCGAATGACTGACTATGTTCCCATTCTTATTTTTTGTAAATGTATCTTCTTTTGTAGGAGAACAACCGCACAAAAGTTAAGTGTTACGACGATTAAACATAATACTTTTTTCATATACTTACCTCCGTTCACTTATCTTTTTAATAATTATAGCATGGAAAAAGTTTATTCTCAATAAATTAACGATTTTCGGCTATAATTCAACGATTACCCCAATAAATCAACGATTATGGTTATAATTTAACGATTACCTGTATTTTAACGATTTGAAATTGGATTGATCCATAAATTTGCAAATTTTCTCACCCGAAAAATTCTCAAAATGCTGATTTTAGGTATAAAATAACCGTCATTCCGTTGTATCAGAATGACGGTTATTCTTTGGCGGAGAGTTAGGGATTCGAACCCTAGGTTCCTTGTGGGAACACAGCATTTCGAGTCTTTTAGTCAGCGTGTCAACTTCCGGTCGTTTCGTGTCA
>JAEDLK010000003.1 GCA_016295355.1 Clostridiaceae bacterium | reverse complement strand
TTACGGCTAAGGAGGCGGTTGTGTCCACCTTGGCGGTGCTTCTCTCTACCAATACTGCAGAATTGAGCCATGTTTTGTCAAACCTGTTTACTCCGGTTTCAGCGTCCGCATTTTTAGTCTTTACGCTCTTGTATACGCCGTGTGTGGCGGCCGTTTCGACCATAAAAAAGGAGCTTTCTTCCGGTTTGAAAACGATCGGTGTGGTCATCCTTCAGTGTCTGGTGGCATGGGCGGCGGCCTTTGTGGTCTTTACCGTGGGAGGAATTTTGTTTTGAATGTGTTGGATTATGCGCTGATAGCGTTGATTGCGGCGGCTGTTACGGCGGTGCTTGTGATGTTGTATAAAAGAAAGAAAAAAGCTGGCTCTTATTTTTCTTGCTCGGGCGATTGCACCCATTGCAACGGTTGCCGAAAATAACCGTTTCGACAGCGATAAAAACCTTGATTCGGCCTAAAGGCGGGATCGAGGTTTTCCTTTTAATACCCGTTGCAAAACAAACGAAAATTCGGTATAATGATACATAATTCGTTTGAAATGGATAGCTCGGTGTCAAACGGAAAAACCGTCCCGCTTTTTGGGTTGGCTTCGGGCGGTGAACGCTTCGATAACAGCGAAACAACGGATCTATAGGGTCGTATCAGGGAGAAACAAAAGTGATTGAGAGCTTGTATGAGGATAAATATTTGATTGTGTGCTGTAAGCCGGTGGGACTTTTGTCGGAGGCCATGCCTTGGCAGAAGAATATGCCCGGGCTTTTGAAGCAACAGACAGGGGTTTACCGAATCGACACCTTGCAACGGCTTGACCGAAATGTCGGGGGTGTGATGGTTTACTCTAAAAGCGGTAAGGTCACACCGAGCCTGATGCGTCTCATGGCCGAGCATCGGTTTACCAAGGAATACTTGGCGGTCGTTCACGGGCGTATGCCTAATAAGCAGGGCGTCATGGAGGATTATCTGATAAAAAATCCGCGCCTTTGCAAGGTGTTTGTCGGCAGGGAGTCAGACGAAAAGGCCAAATTTGCCCGTCTGTCTTATGAAGTGTTAGAGGAAAAAGGGGAACAGAGTTTGGTTTTGGTGCGACTCATAACCGGGCGAACCCATCAAATTCGTGTTCAGTTTTCACATCGGGGTTTTCCTCTTGTGGGGGATACCAAGTACGGCCGTGAAAAGGAAGGCAACAACGCCAACGGCAAAACGCCCATCGGCCTTTGGTCCTATCATTTGTCGTTTGTCCATCCGGTGACGCATCAAACGGTCGAGGCCTATTGTTATCCAAAGGGGAACGGTCTGTTTGCGGGCTTTTCAAGCCTTGCTGCCATGCGTCGAGAAAACCCACCGGGTTGGTCTTCGCCTCTTGCAAAAAAGCAGTGATTATAGTATAATAAATTAATTATTAAAATATTAAAACACTCTTCGGCATTTGTGCGCCGAAAAGTGGGAACGGATGAGGAAACTGTTTTGAACAATCAAGATTTTTATGCCGGTCAACAGGGGTATATGGATCGGGTTCGCCGCTTGGCCGCTTCGATATATGAGCGCACACCGATGGCCTGCGTTATTACCTACGGCTGTCAACAAAATGTCAGCGACAGCGAGCGAACCAAGGGAATGCTTGAACAAATGGGCTACACCCTGACCGAAGAACCGGCAGAAGCCGATTTTGTCCTTTATAATACCTGTGCGGTGCGGGAACACGCCGAAGAGCGGGTGTACGGCAACTTGGGCGCCATGAAGCATTTGAAACGCAGAAAGCCGGACATGATTTTGGGACTGTGCGGTTGTATGGCACAACAGGGACGTGTCGGAGATCGCATTCGCCGCAGTTACCCGTATGTGGACTTGCTGTTCGGTACCCATGTGCAACATCGCTTACCGGAATTTTTGTACCGTTGTCTGTCTATGCACGAACGGGTCTTCGAAACCGATGACTCCGAACCTTGCGTCACCGAGGGAATGCCGGTGCATCGGGACGGCAGTTACAAGGCGTGGTTGCCGGTTATGTACGGTTGCAACAATTTTTGCACCTATTGCATTGTGCCGTATGTCAGAGGGCGTGAGCGTTCACGGAATCCGGAAGATGTTTTGAAAGAGGCCAAGGAACTGATTGCTGCCGGCTATAAAGACATCACGCTGCTGGGGCAAAATGTCAATTCATACGGTAAAGGTGAGGCACACGGCGTGAATTTCGCCGGTTTGTTGCGCCAAATCAACGATCTTCCGGGTGACTTTCGGATACGCTTTATGACCTCGCACCCCAAGGATTGCACCGATGAGCTGTTGGATGCCATGCGGGACTGCGGGAAGGTTTGCCATCATTTGCATTTGCCGTTCCAAAGTGGATCTGATCGGATTCTGAAAGCCATGAACCGACATTATGATCGTGCCGGTTATTTGGCATTGGTCGAGGCGGCACGTAAGCGGATGCCGGATATTCAGTTGACCAGTGACATCATTGTCGGGTTTCCCGGCGAAACAAGAGAGGATTTTGAGCAGACGCTGTCACTCATCAAAGAGGTGCGGTTTGCATCCCTTTTTACCTTCATTTATTCGCCCCGTGAGGGCACGCCGGCCGCTCAAATGCCCGATCCTGTCAGCCGACAGGAAAAGGGGCAATGGTTTGAAGAACTGTTGCGAACCCAAGAGGCGATTGCCAAGGAGAATAATGCCAAACTGATCGGACGAGTGCTTAAGGTGCTTTGTGATGATCACGGTCGCACGCCCGACTACATGGCCGGACACAGCGGTGAAAACATTGTGGTGGAATTTCCCGGCACACCTGATGACCTTGGCAAATTCTTTACCGTCAAAATCGTTTCGCTTGACCATGTGTTAAAGGGCGAAGTGCTTGGATAAAGGCAGTCATCCGAAAAAGCAAAGGAGAATAACAAATGGATATTATAGAATCAATTCGCCGGTTTGGCGTAGAATTGCAAAAAGAGCCGCGCTTTATTGCTTATGCCAAGGCCAAGCTGGCATTGGATGCCGATGAGGCGTTGCAAGAGAAAATCGGTGCCTTTAATGTGGCGCGAATGAACATTGACCGGATGCTTGAAAAAGAGGAAAAGAACGATGTCGATCTATCCGTGGCGAATGCCGAACTGCGTCACATTTACGACAGTATCATGGAAAATGAATCCATGAAGGTCTATAACGAGGCCAAAATGGCTTTGGACAAGCTGATGAGCGACATCACGGCCATTTTGCAAATGAGTGCCGAGGGGGCCGATCCCATGACGGCCGAAATTCCGACCGGCGGTTGCTCCGGCAACTGCTCGGGTTGCTCCGGCTGTCATTGATAAAAAGCCGGGCATGCGGTTGATAAGGGGATGAGAGAATGGGTGATCTTTCACCGATGATGAAGCAGTATAAGGCGATCAAGGAACAAAACAAAGACAGCATTCTGTTCTTTCGTATCGGGGATTTTTATGAGATGTTCTTTGAGGATGCCAAGGTTGCAAGTGAAGAATTGGACCTGGTCTTGACCGGCAAGGACTGCGGTCAGGATGAGCGTGCGCCTATGTGCGGTGTTCCGTTTCACAGTGCAGAATCCTATGTGGCCCGCTTGGTGGAAAACGGCCACAAGGTGGCCATTTGCGAGCAGGTGGAGGATCCGGCAACAGCCAAGGGTCTTGTTAAACGGGACATTATTCGCATCATCACCCCCGGCACGGTGATTGAAGATACCATGCTGGAGGAAGGTCGTAATAATTATCTGTGTGCGATTGCCTTTCTGCCCGAAGATCGGGCAGGGCTTTGCTTTTGCGACGCCTCTACCGGCGAAACCCATGTGACCGATGTGAGCGGCGAAGGCTTTATCGGCCGTCTTACCGGTGAAATCGGCCGCTTTTCGCCGAGTGAAGTGCTGGTGTGTGAGCAGACAGGCCATGATCCGGCAATGGATAGCTATCTAAAGGAACGCTTCGGCGGTATGGTCACCGAGCGTCCCAAGGAGGACTTTCAATCCGAAAAAGCCCGGCAAACCGTTTTGTCCCACTTCAGAACCGAACAGGTGGGGGCTCTCGGTATCCCGGAGGATTCCCCGGGCGTGTTGGCTTTGGGCGCCGTCATACGCTATTTGTACGAAACGGCCTTGACCGGCAACATTGCCATGCGAGCGGTATCTTATTATCGGGAATCACAGTTTATGAGATTGGATGCCACGGCTGTTCGTAATCTTGAAATCACCGAAACCATTCGTTCAAAATCCAAAAAGGGGTCTCTTTTTTGGGCGATTGATCGCACCCGTACGGCCATGGGCAAGCGACTTATGCATTCTTGGATGGAGTTGCCGCTCATGAGCATTGCCGGTATCAATGCTCGTCATAATGCCGTGGAGGAGCTGTGTGAGGACACGGTGCGTCGCGGCGAAATCAGGGAGCGATTAAGCGGTATTAAGGATATTGAACGGTTGATTGCGCGGGTGGTGTATGCTACCGGCTCGGCCAGAGAATTGCGTGCTTTAGCCGATACAGCGGCCCTTTTTCCCGATCTTAAGCAGGCCTTGTCAGGCGTGCGTTGTCGAATGCTTTGCGAAATTGATGACGATATTGATTTGATGGAGGATGTGCTGTCCCTCATCAATGCTGCCATTGCGGATGAACCGCCGGCCTTGGTTCGTGAGGGCGGTATGATTCGTGACGGTTATAACGAGGAAGTGGATTCCCTCAGGAATATATTGGGCAACGGCACGGCACTTATTGCCGGCATTGAAGCAAGGGAACGGGAACGAACCGGTATCAAGAATCTCAAGGTTAAGTTTAATAAGGTCTTCGGGTATTACATAGAGGTCACCAATTCTTTCTTAAATATGGTGCCCGAGGATTATGTGCGCCGCCAGACATTGACCGGTGCCGAGCGTTTTGTAACACCGGAATTAAAAGAACTGGAAGGGAAAATGTTGGGTGCCAAGGATCGAATCGTGGCACTGGAATATGAATTGTTCGACGGGGTGCGCCGTCAAACAGCAGCGGCGGCCGAGCGTTTCCAAAAGACCGCGTCGGCTTTGGCAAGACTGGATGTGTTGGCCTCCATGGCCGAGGTGGCGGCGACAAACCGGTATTGCCGTCCTCACTTTAACGGGGACGGAGTCTTGCGCATCACCGGTGGTAGGCATCCGGTTGTGGAAAAGCTGACCGATGTTCCCTTTGTGGCCAACGACACCTACTTGGATAATAAAAATGACCGCTGCGCCATTATCACAGGTCCGAATATGGCCGGAAAATCAACCTATATGCGGCAGGTAGCCATCATTGTTTTGTTGGCTCAAATGGGCTCCTTTGTGCCGGCCGAATCGGCTGATTTATGCTTGGTGGATGCTATTTTCACCCGTGTGGGCGCTTCGGATGATTTGGCTTTCGGTCAATCAACCTTTATGGTGGAAATGAGCGAGGTGGCGGACATTATCAAAAACGCCACCGCCAACAGTTTACTGATTTTGGATGAAATCGGTCGGGGTACATCAACCTTTGACGGCATGGCCATCGCCCGCAGTGTATTGGAATATGCCGCCGATAAGAAAAAGCTGGGGGCTAAAACCCTGTTTGCTACCCATTACCATGAGCTGACAGCTATGGAGCAGGAGTTAGACGGTATCCGAAATTACCATATTTCGGTCAAAAAACGGGGCGATGACATCATTTTTCTGCGCCGCATCGTATCGGGCGGCGCATCGGCCAGCTATGGTATTGAGGTTGCAAAATTGGCCGGTTTGCCCGATGGTGTGGTGAAACGAGCCAAACAGATTTTGGCCAAGAGCGAAAGCGAAGGCCCTGTGCGGTATCAAGCCGCCCCGGAAGCCGCTTCGCAGATGTCGTTTGAATCGTCGATCGGCGAGGACATAGTGATTCGGCTTCGTCAGTTGGAGCTGAACAATATGACGCCGCTTGAGGCCTTCAGAGTTTTGTCCGAATTGGTGGAAAAGGCGGGTATTTAATAACATAACGGAAAGGAGAATCGCTATGCCGAAAATTCGTGTGTTGGATAAGCAGGTTGCCGAGCTGATTGCCGCCGGTGAGGTGGTGGAGCGTCCGGCCTCTGTGGTAAAGGAACTGGCCGAGAATGCGCTGGATGCCGGAGCCGGTGCGCTGACGGTAGACATTCGCGGCGGTGGGATTCTCTTTATGCGTTTAACCGATGACGGGTGCGGAATCCGCCGTGAGGATGTCTCTACGGCCTTCTTGCGCCACGCCACAAGTAAAATTATTGACAAGAACGACTTAGACAGCATTATGACCTTGGGTTTTCGCGGCGAGGCTTTGGCGTCGATTTGTGCGGTGGCCAAGGTGGAGCTGCTGACCAGAACCGAAACCGAGGACATCGGCACTCGCTATCTCATTGAGGGCGGTGTCGAAACCTCGTTGGAGGATGCCGGTTGTCCGATCGGTACCACTATAACGGTACGGGATTTGTTTTATAACACGCCGGCTCGTATGAAATTTTTGCATAAGGATGTGTACGAGGCTAACTTGGTTGCCGATGTGATGGAGCGAATTGCGTTGTCCCACCCGGAGGTGGCCGTTACTTTGATTCGTGATGGAAAAACGGTCTTTTCTACGCCGGGCGACGGTCAACTGATGTCGGCGATATACAGCGTACTTGGTCGCACCTTTGCCGGCGGCTTAATTCCGGTAGAGGATACCCTGGGCGGTATTCATATCAGCGGGTATGTTTGCAAGCCGGTGTATTGTCGCCCCAAGCGTAACGGTCAGTACTTCTTCTTAAACGGCCGGACGATTCGTTGCGGTACGGCGGTGGCGGCGTTGGAGGCAGCTTATAAAAACAGCGCTATGGTCGGGCGCTTTCCGGCCTGCGTGTTGCAGATGGAATTGCCCGCCGAAACGGTGGATGTAAATGTACATCCCGCCAAGACCGAGGTGCGTTTCTCCAACGATAAGCCGGTTTTTGATGCCGTGTATTTGGCGGTTAAAAATGCCTTGCAAAAAGGGGATACTCTGCCGAATCTTTTGACCAAAAAGCCCCTGAAAACATCGGTCTTTGAACACATGACGGCCGAGCAGTACCGCCAGACCGTTATAGGGCAAGAGGATGTATCGCCCGAGACCCCTGCCTGTGCAAAGCCGCTTGTCGGGCGGATGAATGAAGGGGCCGTTCAAAGCGGTGGCAACAAAACAGGGTGTGCTCAAAAAACGGCACAGGCGGCCGGGTCGAAAGCGGATGATGCGGTATCGGTCGTTGCCGGTGAGATGGCCAAAGAAATATCCAAAACGCCGATAAAATCCGGTTTGGAGGATAAGGCTATTCTATCTGCCACCCTGCCGACGCAGAGCCAAACGGTGTTTCGCCTGAACGATTATGTGCCGGATCTTATGCCGACTATGACCGTTAAAAAGCATCGTGCTGTGAATGTGGATATTGCGGTGGATGAGCCGATTTTGTCGGTCGATAGGGAGCCGAGAACAGGGACGAGCCCGAGCGATAAACCGCTTGAATCGACCGAGGCTGTGTTATGTGAAGAAAAGCGATATGCCGATACACTTTCGGATGATTTTTCCTCCCTACGCTATGTCGGGGAGGCCTTTAAGACCTATATCATCGTGGAGGACGGCGACCGACTGTACTTCATTGATAAGCACGCCGCCCATGAGCGTATTTTGTTTGAGAAATTGCGCCGTACCCAAAAACCGGAGAGCCAAAGCCTGCTTTTGCCGGTCACCGTTCGCTTGTCAGCCGGTGAATATGCGGCCGTTACGGCCGGGCAGGAGGCATTGCTAAAGGCTGGGTTTGAATTAGAGGATTTCGGTAATGAAACCGTATTGGTTCGTGCCGTTCCGGCGGCCCTGACCGGCGAGGAGGCTGCCGATATGGTGGCCGAGGTGGCTGCCAATCTGTGCGAGCAAAATAGCGTAAGCGTTTCCAAAATGGATCAAATATATCACACCGTTGCCTGCAAGGCGGCCATCAAGGCCGGCTATGATACACCCAAAGAAGAGCAACTGCGTTTGGCAAGGGACGTGTTACGCCGTGACGACATTCGGTATTGTCCGCACGGTCGGCCGGTCATTTTTGAAATGAAAAAGCGTGATATGGAAAAGCAGTTCGGACGGATAGGATCATGAGTAACAGGAAAATTCCGTTAATTGCGGTGGTCGGCCCGACGGCCTCGGGAAAGACCGGTTTGGCCATTCGTTTGGCACAGCGGTATCACGGCGAAATTGTCAGTGCCGATTCCATGCAGATTTATGAGGGGATGCCGATTGCCACGGCGGCTCCGACCCAAGAAGAACAGCAAGCCGTTCGGCATCATTTGGTGGCGTTTTTGCCGCCCGATGTGTCTTTTAGCGTGGCGGATTATGTCAAGATGGCCGATGCGTGCATCCGTGAACTGGATGCCAAGGGAATTTGCCCGGTGTTGGTCGGCGGTACCGGGTTATATATTGATTCTTTGCTGAATTATCCCGATTTTGTGAGCGATAGGTCCAATGAGGCTGTTCGGCAGGGCATAGAAGAACGGTTTGACCGTTTGGGCGGTGCCGAAATGCTGTGTCAGCTGGCACTGTTTGATCCGGATACTGCCGTTCGACTTCATGAAAATGACCGTCGGCGGATCGTCAGAGCGTTTGAGGTTTATCAAACCACCGGTTTGACCTTGACACAACAGAATCAGCTGTCGAGAGCAAAGGAAAGCCCGTATAAACCCATTATGATCGGGCTGACCTATGGTGACCGAAGTCGGTTGTATGAGCGCATCAATCATCGGGTGGACGCCATGGTGGCCGAGGGTCTTTTAGAGGAGGCACATCGGTGCCTGAATACAGGCGCCACGGCGGCACAGGCCATCGGCCATAAAGAATTACGGCCTTATTTTGAGGGGCACTGTTCACTAAACGAGGCTACCGACCGCCTAAAACAGCAGACCCGTCGGTATGCCAAACGGCAACTGACCTGGTTTAAGCGAAACGAAAGAATCCACTGGATTGCCTGCGATAGGGAGGACGCCTTCACTCGTGCTTGCGAAATCATTGACAAGGAGATGACCGAATTTGTTCAGAAGTAAATTATTGAGAGTAGTCCTGGGCATTTTGTTGGCCGTCTTTTTGTTCCATCAGTTATATGCTTCTCTGTATAACCCCATCACCACCGAGTCAGCCTCATATCTGTCCTATGTCGACGGTATTCCGGCCACCGGTGTGATTCTGCGGAATGAATTGATTATCGAACGGGAGTCGTCCGGTGTCATGCACTTTTGTGTGGAGGACGGCGAACGGGTCACCCGTAACGGCGTGATAGCCGATGTGTATACCGATGAGCAGGATTCTATCAATGTTGCCAAGATTGCCTCGCTGACCGAACAAATAGACAGCATTCGCACCATTCAGGATTACAACGATTTGGCGGCGGTAGATCTTGATTTGTTAAACAGTAAAATCGGCCACACACTGTCAGACCTGTTGTTTTGCAGAGCCACCGGGCGGTTGAATGAAACCGGCGAGTATCGGGAGCAACTGCTGACGATGTTGAATCGACGGGAGTTGGCCGTCGGTGCCGAGCAAAATTTTGCTACCCAGTTAGCCTCCCTGCAGTCGCAAAGGGATGCTCTTGAGAACTCTTTGCGTCAGCCGGTTTCCAGCATCACAACACCCAATTCCGGCTTCTTTGTTTCGTCAACCGACGGATATGAAACACGCTTGACCACCGATGATTTATCATGCTACACCCCCGAGTTTTTGGAATCGGTTGAGCCGACACCGGCACAAAATTGTGTCGGTAAGATTGTGTCGGATTACACCTGGTATGTGGCGGCTGTTATCAGTGCCGATGATGCAGTGAAATTTCGACCGAACGATGCCGTGCGGTTGCATACCTCTTTGCGCTCCAACCCCAATTTGCAGGTCACGGTGGCGGCCGTCAACCGTTCACCGTCCTCCGATCGGGCTGTGGTTGTTTTTTCCTGCCAGGAAATGAACAAGGAATTGGCCACCATGCGCAAACTGCCGATCACCATTGTGGACGGCGAGTATGAGGGGCTTAAGGTCAACCGCAGTGCCCTGCGTTTTGTGGACGGCAGTCAGGGTGTTTTTGTGATTTCCGGCATGGAATTGAAATTCGTCAAGGTCACGGTGTTGTTTTCAAAAGAGGATGCCGACTATGTGATTTGCGAAAAGGCCGCAGCTACCGATAAAACGGCCTTGCGGTTGTACGATAAGGTTGTGACAAAGGGGAAGAATTTGTATGACGGAAAAATCATTAACTGATTTATTTGATGAACGGCTTGCCGAAGTCCGTCAAAGAATTGCCGAAGCCGCCAAGGCTTCCGGACGGACTGAACAGGACATTACCCTGTTGGCGGCCGTTAAAACAGTCGAGCCGGAACGCATCAATCACGCCATTTCCGCCGGTATCACATATATCGGGGATAATCGGGTACAGGAATTAAAGGCCAAGGAGTCATTTCTGTTGCCGGGTGTGCATAAGCACATGATCGGGCATTTGCAAACCAATAAGGTCAAGGATTGCATCGGTCGGGTTGAGATGATCGAATCGGTTGGCTCGTTGCACCTGGCCGAGGAGATCAGCCGACAGGCCGTGGCACACGGAACAGTCATGGATATTTTGGCGGAAGTGAATTTGGCCAACGAAACGACCAAAACCGGGTTTTCTTTGGCAGAATTGGACAAGGCACTGGAGAAAACCGCCGAATTGCCGGGTGTTCGTTTGCGTGGATTGATGGCCATTCCGCCGGCCGGCTTGACCGATGCAGAAAATTGTCGGTATTTTTCACAAATGTACGAACTGTTTATTGACATTAAGCAGAAAAACAGGGATAATAGAGTTGTTGATACACTGTCGATGGGAATGTCGGACACGTATGAGTCTGCCATTCGGTGCGGTGCCACGCTGGTGCGATTAGGCACGGTGCTGTTCGGCAGTCGAAATTATAATCAGTGAAGGAGAATGAACATGGGCTTTTGGAATGGGATTAAAAACATTATGAGCGTTTCGGACGATGACTATGAGGACGAAACCCTTGAAGAGGAAGAAGAGCAACAGCCGGCTCCTCGTAAGGAGGCACAGCCCAAAAAGGAAACCACTCGGTCATTTAATGAGCGTCGCAGCAGCAAAACCGTCCCGTTTTCCGGCACGGATAATATGCAACTGGTTTTGGTAAAGCCGGAGCGTTTTGAGGATGTGACCGGTATTGCGGATCATTATTGCGCCAGAAAAACCATCGTTCTCAATCTTGAAAAGGCCGACCGTGATTTGTCCCGTCGGATTATCGACTTTATGAGCGGTGTGGCGTATGCCAAGAACGGCAATTTGCGCAAGGCCGCCAACAACACCTTTGTGATCGCTCCCAGTGATGTTGATGTCAGCGGTGAAACCGTGTACGAGGAGTACGGTGAGGATTCCGGTCTGTATTGATGGAGGCATCCTTACTACAAGCTCGTATTCGGGACGCCTTGTGCCTTTCACAGAAAAACGGTTGTTTTAAGTCTGTGGGTTTTTTGTCTGCAGGTGAAACAGCCCTTTGTCAGGCTACTGCGGGCCAAAACGGCGGATGGACATTTTACGGAGGGTATGAGCAGGCCGAACGGGTGCTGTTTGTCGCCCTGCCGGATTGGTGCGAGGATCCCGCAACACTCGGGTTGATTACACCCTTGACCATCCTTTATAAAAAAGAATATGCTCTTTCACACCGTGACTTTTTGGGAACGGTGTTGTCCTTGGGGCTGACAAGAGAAACCGTTGGCGATATTTTGGTAGAACCGGGACGGGCGGTGGTGTTCGTTTTAAGCGAAAACGCTTCCTATATTACGCAGCAGATGACCAAGGTCGGCGGTGTCGGCGTTCAAGTGTCTGTCGGCGTTTTGGAGCCGTTGCCGGGATTCTCCTGTTTATGCGAAAAGACCGCTACGGTGGCTTCTATGCGGTTGGACTGTGTGGTGTCGGCCTTGATGGGAACCTCCCGTCAAAAGGCACAACAAACCATCGCGCAGGGGCTTGTCTGCCTTGACGGGCTTTGTTGCGAAAAGGTGACGGCCGAAGTTAGAAACGGACAGAAAATCAGCATACGGGGATGCGGTCGCTTTACCGTGACGGATTGCGCCGGTGTTTCCAAAAAAGGGCGTATTATTTTACAGTACGGATTTTATATGTGAATCGGCGAAGAAGCCGAGGGGAGAAGTGCCATGCTGAACAGTAACGAAATTAAGAATGTTAAATTTTCCAAGCAGGTGGGTGGTTATAAGCAGGAGGATGTGGACTTACTGCTTAAAAAAATCTGCGAAGATTACGATGAATATGAGAGCCGCCAGAAGAAGTTCCAAAGCAAGGTTGAGGAACTGAAAAAAGAGTTGGGCGAACTAAGAAAAGAAAAAGAGAGCATCAACAATGTGTTGGTATCAGCTCAAAAATTGGCCGATAAGACCGTGGAAGAGGCTAAAGAAAGGGCCGAGCAGATTGTGGCCGAGGCTACGCAAAAGGCTGAGAAGATTCAATCTGATGCCGATAAGCTGTATGAGGAGCTGCACGCTAAAAACGAGGCGGAGCGCACTCGGCTGACTGAGGAAATGGCTTGCTTTGAACAAGAGCAGGAAGTCCGCAAGGAAGCTATGCTGGCAGCCGCACGAGAGGCTGTTGATCGTCAGCAGGCACTGTTTGACAGCCTGTGTGTACAGGTCGCCGAGTTCAAGGCAAAGGTTTTGCCCTTGTATGAGGACAGCCTGTCGGTGATTAAGGCATTACCCGATCGTATGCCGCAGGATGCCGAGCAAATCGCCCGTGCCGCCGCTTTGAAGGTAGACGAGTTGATTGATGCCGGTCAGTTGGCTGCCAAGGCCACCGGTATCAGCAAGGCAGTAGAGGAAAAAGAAGCAAAAGAAGAACCGGCCGAATCGGTCAAGGAAGAGCCGGACGGGGAGGCTGTTTCGGAGAAAAACGAGGAACAGCCGAAAGGGCAAGCGGAAAAGCCGGAAAACGAGCCTACTCCAAAGATACAGCGCAAGAGCTTTTTCGGAAAGAAAGATAAGTAAGAGAACAGCCGGTGAATGTCTTATGCGGTCGGGAGTTATCGTAAGGAGGATAAGCGTTTGATTTCGTATATTTTGGCCGTGGTGAGCGGTGTCCTGTTTTTGGCAGGCGATCAGTTGACCAAATGGTTGGTGGTACATCAGTTGCCCCTGAATGGCTCTGCAGAGTTTTTGCCCGGTTTTTTGGAGTTTTGGTACATCCATAATGAGGGCGGCGCCTGGGGCTTTTTAGAGGGGTATACTTGGATTCTTCTCAGCATCACCATCATGATTATGCTGGTCTGTGTGGCCATGCTTCTTAAATTCGGTGTGCGAAATAAAACGCTGTTTTGGGCGGTTACGCTGGTTCTTTCGGGCGGACTCGGCAATATGATTGACCGTATCTTCCGCGGCGGAAAGGTAGTTGACTTTCTGCATTTTCAGTTTATTGATTTCCCGGTTTTCAATGTAGCGGATTGTGCCGTTGTGCTGGGAGCGGCTCTCATGATTTTCTATTTTGTGCGAGATATGATCAACGAGTATCGTCAAAAGACCCAATAAGATGGAACGAACAGAACTTTGCTATAACGGGGAAGAACCGATTCGGGCCGATGTGTTTTTGGCCGGGGAATTAGATGTTACCCGCACCTTTGCCGCAGGGCTTTTGGAGGACGGACAGGTTTGCAAAAACGGTTGTTTGGTAGCCAAAAATGCCCGAATTAAGACCGGCGATATCCTGACGGTCATGATTCCCGATCCGGTGGCCTTGGAAGTCGAGGCGGAAAACATTCCACTGTCGATTGTGTATGAGGATAACGATTTGCTGGTGGTAGATAAGCCTAAAGGAATGGTGGTGCACCCGGCACCCGGTAATGAAACCGGTACGCTGGTAAACGCTCTTTTATATCATTGCCAAGGTTCTTTATCGGGCATCGGGGGCGTGTTGCGCCCCGGTATTGTTCATCGAATTGATAAGGACACCAGTGGCCTATTGATTGTGGCCAAACATGATAAGGCACATTTGGGTTTGGCTTCTCAAATTAAGGAGCATTCCTTTACACGAGAATATCGGGCGGTGGTCTACGGTACGCTCAAGGAACCGCAGGGGACCGTCAACGCCCCAATCGGTCGTCATCCTGTTAAACGCAAGCAAATGGCCGTGACCGATTACCATGCCCGTTTTGCCGTGACACACTACACGGTGCTGTCATCAAACCATTCGTTTTCCTATTTAAGATTGCGACTGGAAACCGGCCGTACCCATCAAATTCGTGTTCATATGGCCTATATCGGTCATCCCGTGGCCGGCGATCCGATTTACGGACCGAGAAAGGTGATAACGCAGTTGCACGGTCAATGCTTGCACGCCGCTAAAATCGGTTTTGCTCATCCCATTACCGGGCAGTATTTGGAGTTTGACAGTCCGCTCCCGGACTATTTCACTGATTTTATGAAAAAAAACGGGTTGGATGCCGATGGTAAGGCATAATTTACCGTTTTTGTGGGTTCTTGTGTCAATCATAACACATTAAATCAATCACCTACTGTCTTCGCCCAGGTCGGACGAAGTGAATAAGGTTCTTTTGCTTTGTGCTGCGAGCGGAAAACAAAAGAAATCTAACAACGAAAGGATGCAAAGAATGGACAGTACAACAAAAAAAGAACTTGAACGGATTGCCGTCAAGGTCAGAATGGGCATCATAGAGGGGGTACATAGTGCAAAAGCCGGTCATCCGGGCGGTTCTCTTTCTGCCGCTGATATTCTTACCTACCTGTATTTTAAGGAAATGAAGGTCGATCCGTCATACCCGGATAAGGCCGACAGAGATCGTTTTGTTCTTTCCAAGGGTCATGCCGCTCCGGCACTATATGCCGTGTTGGCTGAGCGTGGCTATTTTGATCCGTCTGAATTGCTTACCTTGCGTCATACCGGCGCTATGCTACAGGGACATCCGGAAATGCGTCATATTCCGGGCGTGGATATGTCGGCCGGTTCTTTGGGCCAGGGGATTTCCGCCGCTGTCGGTATGGCTTTGTCTGCCAAGCATTTCGGCAGCGACTACCGTGTTTTCACCATGCTCGGCGACGGCGAATGTGAAGAAGGCCAGGTTTGGGAAGCCGCTATGTTTGCCGGAAATAAGAAGCTCGACAATTTGGTGGCTTTTGTGGATTTCAACAATCTGCAGATTGACGGTACCTGTGATGAGGTTAATTCTCCCGCCCCGTTGGATGAAAAGTTCCGTGCCTTCGGCTGGGAAGTGCTGACCATTGACGGACATGATTTCGATCAAATCGAACAGGCGCTGAACAAGGCGGTGGCTGTCAACAATAAGCCGGTTTGCATCATTGCCGAAACCGTTAAGGGTAAGGGCGTTTCCTACATGGAGAATGCCTGCGGTTGGCACGGTAAGGCGCCGGGTGACGCCGATTACGAAGTGGCTATGACCGAGCTTCGCGCCGCTTGGCAGGAATTGAATTGAGGGGTGACAACAATGGCTGAAATCGTAAAAAAAGCAACAAGAGACGGCTATGGTACCGCTCTCGTTAAATTGGGCGAACAGTTTGATGATTTTATTGTTATGGATGCCGACCTGGCTGAAGCAACCAAAACCGGCAAATTCAAGGCGGCTTTTCCCGACCGTTTCTATGATTGCGGTATTGCCGAGCAGAACATGATGAGTATTGCGGCCGGTGTGGCGGCAACGGGTAAAAAGGTGTTTTGCAGCTCCTTTGCCATGTTTGCGGCAGGCCGTGCCTTTGAGCAAATCCGGAATGCCATTGGGTACCCGCATCTTCATGTGGTCATCGGTGCCACGCACGCCGGCGTTTCGGTGGGTGAGGACGGTGCTACCCACCAGTGCTGTGAGGATATCGCTTTGATGCGTACCATCCCCGGTATGACCATCATCAACCCGGCCGATGCCGTTGAGGCCGAAAAGGCCGTTATTGCTGCCTATCATCATGACGGACCGGTATATATGCGGTTCGGTCGTTTGGCTATTCCGGTGATTTTTCCGGATGACTATCAGTTTGAAATCGGCAAGGGCGTCGAGCTAAAGAGCGGTACCGATGTCACCATCATCGCCACCGGTTTGTTGGTCAACGAGGCCATGATTGCCCATGATTTACTGGAGACTGAAGGTATCAGTGCCCGCATCATCAATATGGCGACCATTAAGCCGTTGGATACAGAGATTGTTTTGCGTGCCGCTAAGGAAACCGGTGCCATTGTTACCGCCGAAGAGCATTCGATCGTCGGCGGCTTGGGCGGTGCCGTGAGTGAGTACTTGAGCGAGGTGTTCCCGGTCCCCGTGATGAAAATCGGCGTGAACGATGTGTATGGCACCTCCGGTCCTGCGGATGAGTTGTTGGATAAGTATCGGTTGCGCGCAGTCGATTTGGTCTTAAAGGCCAAAGCGGCTATCGCCATGAAGTAATCTTTTTATGCTTGAAGTACCCGTCTGCCGGTGATGGCAGACGGGCTTTTTTGCCCGGAAACAGCGGAAACACCAGCATTTTTTGTTGCAATCAGCCGTAAAATGTGGTAAAATCAATCATATATATACAGAAGTTTTTTAGAAACACAGAAGTGATTTCGGGGACAAAGGGAGGGATTACATGGCATTCCGTAAGTGGGAAATCGGGCGGACGGATAAGACGTTGGCCAAGATGCTGGCTGAAGAATGCGATGTTGATCCGTTTGTGGCCTTAATTGCCTCTTCCCGTGGTTATACTGACCCCGAAGCCTTGGAAGAATATCTGTCGGACGAGCCGATGTTTAATTCCGCTTGGCAACTACCCGATATGGAAAAAGCGGTGGTGGCTATCCGCAACGCCATCAAAGAGGACAGACTGATTGCCGTCTACGGCGACTATGACTGCGACGGGGTGACGGCGACGGCCTTGATGACCTCTTGTTTGCATCGGTTAGGCGCACGGGTGATTCCTTATATTCCGCATCGGATTCATGAGGGTTACGGTATGAATCGCCAAGCATTGGATGCTCTAAAAGCGCAGGATGTGTCGCTGATTGTTACGGTGGATAATGGCGTTTCCTGCGTCGATGAGGTGGCCTATGCCAAGACACTTCACATGGATGTAGTGGTGACAGACCATCATTTACCGCCGGAAAAATTGCCGGATGCCTTGGCAGTGGTAGATCCGCATTTGCCGGACTGCTCATGTGATTTTGCGGATTTGTGCGGCGCGGCGGTGGCTTTCAAGCTGGCCTGTGCCTTAATGGAGGCCGAGCCGGAAGAATTGATGGAGGAATACGGCGATTTGGCGGCTATCGGTACGATCGGTGATGTGATGCCGCTAACGGGTGAAAACCGTTGTTTGGTGAAATTGGGTCTGGCTCATTTGGGCCAAACAACCCGTCTCGGCTTGCAGGCGTTGTTTAAGGCGGCCTCGATTGATGCGGCTAAAGCCGATATGACCAAGGTGGCCTTTGGGGTGGTGCCTCGTTTGAATGCAGCCGGTCGCGTGGGCAGTGCCGACCGTGCGTATCGACTGTTGGTTTGTGAAGATGAGGAGGAAGCCAAAGCGCTGGCGGCCGAAATCGTACAGGATAATGTTAACCGTCAGCAAATCGAGAAAGAGATTCTAAAGCAGGCTACCGCTCTTGTTGAGCAAGGGGGCTTGTGGCATGATCGGGTGATTGTGGTGGCCGGTGAAAACTGGCATCACGGCGTAGTCGGTATTGTCGCTGCCCGCCTTTGTGAACTGTACGGCAAGCCGACGGTGGTACTGTCGCTTGATGACACTATGGCACATGGTTCGGCACGCAGTATCGAGGGCTTTTCCATTTATCAGGCCGTTTCGTCCTGTAATGAGTGCTTAGAGCATTTCGGCGGTCATGCCTTGGCGGCCGGGGTTAGTATGAAAAAAGAGTGTGTACCGCTCTTTTGTGCTCAAATCAATCGGTATGCCGCTTGTGTACCGCCGGCTTTCCCGGTGTTGCACTTGGATTGTCGGTTGAATCCGGCAGTGCTGTCCTTGGATTTGGTGGAGGCATTATCGGAGCTTTCGCCCTTCGGGTCAGGCAATCCGCAACCGGTGTTCGGTCTTTTTGGTGTTGTGGTGCAAAAAATCGTCTCTATCGGCAACGGCCGTCATGTTCGCTTGTCCTTTCAAAAGGGAGCATGTCAGTTCCAAGCGGTTTTTTTCGGCGTTTGTGAAGAAGATTTTGCCTTCAAGGTGGGCGAACAGGTGGATTTGGCTGTTACATTGGACAATAATGAGTATGACGGTCGGTCATATCTGTCGGTGGTGATTCGGGATATGCGTCCGACGGGCATCGATGATCAAAAAACGGCGGCCGAGTTGACGGCCTATCATGATTTTTGCCGCGGTCTTGCGGGACAGTATGACTTTTTGATGCCGGATCGTACGGCTTTTGCCGCGGTCTATAAATGTCTGCAAGGGCAGCCGCTCACAAAGTCATGGCTTTGCAACCGTTTTTCAGTTTCGGTCGGCTACGGAAAGACGGCGGTTATTTGCGACGCACTGATACAGTTGGGTCTTTTGACGGTTAATGACCACGGTCGGCTTTGCGTACACGCCGGTGGTCAAAAGGTTGATTTGATGACAGCGCCGATATTAGAGCGCCTAAACGGTCAGGGGAGGTGAGCACCATGCAAGAATCCTGCGAAAGACAGTATGAATCA
The DNA here is from genome assembly GCA_016295355.1 of Clostridiaceae bacterium. Taxonomy (GTDB): domain Bacteria; phylum Bacillota; class Clostridia; order Oscillospirales; family Acutalibacteraceae; genus SIG607. The sequence goes on along the minus strand of JAEDLK010000003.1, from coordinate 57,083 downwards.
TTCCGTTTCTTTTTGGAGCGGCAAAACTGGTCGTATGATTATGATAAAATCAGGGAAGCGTTTGTCTTCTGTGTGACGGCTCATGAGGGACAAATGCGGTGTTCCAAAGAAGCCTACTATTTACATCCTGTCAGTGTGGCGCGTATTGTGGCGCAATTGGGTCTTGATAACGAGGCTATTATTGCCGCTTTGTTGCATGACACCGTGGAGGATACGACGGTCACGCTGGAGGACATCGAGGAAGAATTCGGCGGTGAGGTCGCCTTGTTGGTGGATGGCGTTACCAAAATCGGTCGATTGTCCTTTGTCTCCAAAGAGGAACAGCAGGCCGAAAATCTGCGAAAAATGCTTATTGCCATGGGCAAGGATATTCGCGTGATTCTCATCAAGCTGGCCGACCGATTGCATAATATGCGCACCATTGACTATGTTCCGCCTCAAAAACGCCGTGATAAGGCCTTGGAAACACTCGAGGTCTATGCACCGATTGCTCACCGACTCGGTATTCGGGCCATTAAGGAGGAATTGGAGGACATTTCCATTTCTCAGCTTGACCCGGTGGCGTATCACGAAATCGAAACGCTGTTGACCGGCAAAAAGCAGTTCCGCAACCAGTTGCTGTTGTCGGTGCGTGAACGCATTGAGGAACGTTTAAGCAAGGAAATGCCGGGGGTTCATATGGAGTTTCAGTCCCGTGTTAAATCCATCAACGGTATTTATCGTAAGATGTATATGCAGGGGCGTAGCTTTGATGAAATTTATGATATTTACGCCATTCGTGTGATTACCGATACGGTGGCCAACTGCTACAATGTGTTGGGCATTATGCACGATATGTTCCGGCCCATTCCCAACCGCTTCAAGGATTATATTTCAACCCCCAAGCCCAATATGTATCAATCCTTGCACACCACGGTGATCGGGCGGGAAGGCGTGCCCTTTGAAATTCAAATCCGTACGGTCGAAATGCACGAAACGGCTGAATACGGTATCGCCGCTCACTGGAAGTATAAAATCGGCTTGAACGAAAACAACGGCCGTATGGAAGAACGTTTGGCTTGGATTCGTCAGATTCTCGAAAACCAATCCGAAGACGGCGATGCGTCAGATATTTTACGAAGCATTAAGGTCGATTTGGCGCAGGAGGATGTGTTTGCCGTTACCCCACGGGGCGATGTAATCAACCTGCCGGTGGGTGCTACCGTGGTGGACTTTGCTTTTGCCATCCATTCGGCCGTCGGCATCAAGATGGTTGGGGCTAAGGTAGACGGTAAGATTGTCCCGCTCAATCATGTGATTAAGACCGGCGAAATTATTGAGATTCTGACCACCAATCAAGTGGGCCACGGACCGAGCCGAGATTGGATAAATATGGCGGTCACCAATCAGGCTAAATCCAAGATTCGCAGTTGGTTCAAAAAGGAAAAACGCACCGAAAACATTGCGGCCGGTCGTGCCGAGGTCGATCGTGAATTCCGGCGTAATGGGATTGATTTTAACGACGAAAAACAGCAGGAAACCTTCTTGGATGATTTAGCTAAGCGACAACACTTTAACAATGCCGAGGAGTTTTTTGCAGCAGTCGGTTACGGCGGTGTCAGCCTATCCCGGCTGTTACCGCATATCAAGGACTTGTATAACAAACTGCACCAGACGGCCAATTTGCCGGAATTGGTGCCGCCCGTCGTACCGGCCAAAGAAAAATCGTCCGGTGGTGTTGTGGTTGAGGGAATTGATAATTGCTTAATTAAGTTTGCCAAGTGTTGTGCGCCGTTGCCGGGAGATGAAATCATCGGGTTTATTACCAGAGGACACGGTGTGTCAATTCATAAACGGGATTGTAACAATGTGCCCAAAACCATTGCCGACAGTCCCGAGCCCGGACGTTGGATCGCTGCCCATTGGTCTGTGGCACAGAAAACCAGCTTTTGGGCTTCGTTGCAGATTGCCTCTATTGATCGTGAGGGGTTGATCTTTGATATTTCGCAGGTTCTGATGAATATGCGTGTTCGGCTTTCCGGCATGAATGCCCGCAGTACCAAGGATGGCAACACCATGGTGGTTATCACGGTCAACACCGAGGGGCTCGAGCATCTCCGTAGCATCATCACGCATATCGAAAAAATCCATGGTGTCTTTCATGTGGAACGATTAAATCAATAGTAGGTGAAAAAATGAAAGCAGTGATTCAACGGGTTAGCCGCGCCGAGGTAACGGTCGGCGATGAAACGGTCGGCCGTGTGGGAGCCGGCTTGCTGGTGCTTTTGGGTGTTCACGAGAGCGACACCGAAAAGCAAGCAACGCTGTTGGCGGAAAAAACGGCACATTTACGCATTTTTTGTGATGCCGAAGACAAAATGAATCTTTCAGTGCAGGACATCGGAGGAGACATTTTGGTTGTTTCCAATTTCACCCTTTGCGCCGATACCAAAAAGGGCAACCGTCCGTCCTTTATCCATGCCATGGAGCCTGTGAAGGCCGATGAATTGTACCGTTTTTATTGCGAGGAACTGCTTCGGTTGGGCATCTGTCGGGTTGAGAAGGGCCGTTTCCGTGCCGAAATGAATGTTTCCTTGGTCAATGACGGCCCCATCACCGTGGTGCTGGACACCGATACTTGGTGTCGCCATGAATAAGCCGCAAACCGAGGTTATCGGTCTTCTGAAAGAAAACTGCTACCTGTTGGCCGGACAGACCGGCGCTTTGGTCATTGATCCGGGCGAGGCGACCCCTGCGGTAATGGAATTTTGCGAAACAAACCGTGATAAATCATTAGCCGTTTTGTTGACGCATGCGCATTTTGACCACATTTTAGGAGCCGGTGAATTAAAAGAACGGTTCGGGGCGACTGTAATGATCGGTGAACCGGATGCTCCCGGATTGGAGGACCCCCGTTTGAACCTGTGCGGGCGGCTGCGCTTGCGCCAAAAAACGGTTGTCGCCGATCGTTTGTTACAAGACGGGGATGTTGTTCGTGTGGGGGATTGGACGGTGCAGGTGTTGTCCACGCCCGGCCATACAAAGGGTGGTGTATGCTACCGTATCAAGACCTGGCTGTTCTCGGGTGATACGCTTTTTGCCGGTTCTTTCGGACGGACGGATTTCCCGGGCGGTGATGCCGCCGCACTCTTGGCCTCGTTGGAGCGATTGTTTGATGCTACAACCGATTGTGATGTTTTTCCGGGTCACGGTGAGCCGACCACTCTGTTTTTTGAAAAGAATACCAACCCCTATAAGAGGTTTTTGCATTCATGAAACTGTGCAACATCAATCATACTTTTGATTACGAAACAGAAAAGCTGTGCCGATTGTTTTTGCCCTTTGAGAGGATTGATATTTTCCATACAAAGGAAGCGGATGACCGCCTGGCGGTCACTGTGTTAGAGCCGAACAAGGCGGAGGCTCACCTAACGCTGAACGGACAGACGATGACGGCCGATGAGCCGATAGAGCCGAAGGCCGATGACAAAGCAAAAGAATTGGCGGTAGCAACCGCTTTGTTTTCTTGCTTTTGCACCCTGACCGGCTATCATCCGAAATGGGGTCTGCTTACGGGGGTGCGCCCCGGCAAACTGTATGCAAGGCTGTGTGAGGACGAGGGGCAACGTAAAGCCAGAGCCTATTTCACCGACAAACTGTTTGTCAGTGAGGAAAAGCTGTCGCTTTGTACACAGTGTCACACGCAGGAAAATGCCATTGTGTCTTTATCACACCCGGATTCTTTCAGCCTGTATTTGGCCATTCCGTTTTGTCCGACTCGCTGTTCCTATTGCTCTTTTGTGTCACATTCCATTGAAAAAGCGACCGATTTGGTACAGCCGTATGTGGATTTGTTGTGTCGGGAAATCAAGGAAACGGCGGCTTATGCGATTCGTCATCACTTAAGACTGGAAACGGTATATATGGGAGGCGGTACGCCGACCACCTTGAGTGCTTCTCAATTGACACAGGTGTTAAACACGGTTAGAAATGAGTTTGATTGCTCGTTTTTGCGTGAGTTTACGGTGGAGGCCGGTCGGCCGGATACCATCACAAAAGAAAAAATACTCGCCTTAAAACAGGCAGGCGTTGATCGTATCAGCATCAATCCGCAAACCATGAATGATGAGGTGCTTCGTGCTATCGGCCGGCGGCATACGGCGGCACAGACGGTTGAGGCTTTTCGCGTGGCTAGGGAATGCGGCATGAACCATATCAATATGGATTTGATTGCCGGTCTGCCCGGGGACGATCCGGCGTCCTTCCGTCGGACAATTGGGACGGTATTGGCTTTGGATCCGGAGGCAGTGACGGTTCACGCCTTGTCCATGAAGCGGGCTTCAACGCTGACAGCCGAGGGCGTTTTTCCGGAAATTGAACGGGGAAAAGAGGCCGATATTATGGTCAGCTATGCCCGTGAAGCTTTAGAACAGCATGGGTTATTTCCGTATTATTTGTACCGACAAAGCAAGACGGTCGGCAATCTTGAAAACACAGGCTATGCCAAGCCGGGCAAGGCCGGCTATTACAATGTATATATCATGGACGAAACCCATACCGTTTTGGGGTGTGGCGCATCGGCGGTAACCAAATTGCGTCAGCCTGGCGGTCCATATATTGAGCGTATTTTCAATTTCAAGTATCCGTATGAATACATCAATCGGTACGACGAGCTGTTAGAGCGAAAAAAAGGGATAGATGTGTTTTATCAGACCTATTGGCCGGATACGTTCACAGAATTGTCGGTGACAAAGAATCAAGATTAATGTATAATAAAAAGCAGCCGTATCTAACGGCGATGAATGCTTAAAGTAGGTGAAAGAATGAAAAGCTATGTAACAGTGCCCAATGCACTGACTAGCATTCGCATCATTGGGGCGTTTTGTCTGTTGTTGGCGGCACCTCTCTCCATGGCCTTTTATGCGGTGTATATCATAGCCGGATTGAGTGATGCTGCCGACGGCTTTGTGGCTCGTCGGATGGGAAAAACCAGTGCCTTCGGAGCAAAACTCGACAGCGTGGCGGATCTGACCTTTTATTCGGTAACGGTGATTCGCCTGTTGCCGGCATTGACGGAACGATTAAACGGAAGCCTTTGGGGACTGATTTCGGCCGTGCTGATTATTCGCTTGGCCTCCTATATCACGGCGGCCGTAAAGTTTCATACGCTGGCTTCCTTACATACCTATCTCAATAAGCTGACTGGCTTTTTATTGTTTGTTTTCCCGTTTTTAATCGGTCTTGGCTGGTTTAGAATCTATGTAGTGATTTGCTGTTTTGTCGGTGCGTCGGCTTCTTTGGAGGAATGGTTGATTCATTTGCACCAAAATCGGTATGATCCAAACTGCAGAACCTTGCTTTTTTCTTACAAAAAAGGTAACAGGCTGCCGCTGGGCAGTATGATAAAAAGGAGATAATCAAATGCTGAAAATTGAACATCTGACCAAGAAGTACGATCAAAAAAAGGCGGTTGACGATCTGTCCTTACACATTCAACCCGGTGAAATTTACGGTTTTATCGGTCATAACGGGGCAGGTAAAACCACCACCATCAAGGCGTGCACCGGCATTTTGCAGTTTGACGAGGGTGAAATATATATAGATGGCCTTTCGGTTAAGGAAAATCCGTTGGCCTGCAAAAGACAGATTGCCTATATTCCGGATAATCCCGATTTGTATGAGTATATGACCGGCATTCAGTACTTAAACTTCATTGCCGATATTTTTTCGATGGGTACAGAACGGAATGAGCGTATCCATCGGTATGCCGATGCATTTGAACTGACCAAGGATTTGGCTCAACCTATTTCGGCATATTCTCACGGTATGAAGCAAAAGCTGGCGGTTATTGCGGCTTGGATTCATGAGCCCAAGCTGATTATCATGGATGAACCGTTTGTCGGCCTTGATCCGGTTGCCAGCCATCTGTTAAAGCAAATGATGCGCGAGGTTTGTAACCACGGCGGTGCTATTTTCTTCTCCACCCATGTGTTGGAGGTGGCAGAAAAGTTGTGCGACAAGGTGGCCATTATCAAAGAGGGTCGCTTGATTCAATCCGGCACGATGGAAGACGTTAAGGGCGACACCTCTCTTGAATCGGTCTTTTTGGAACTGGAGGGAGAGGGATGTTAAGGGCTCTGCTTCGCAAGCAATGGATGGAATTGAACACCTGGGCCTTGCAAAACCGAAAGACCGGTCAAAACCGCGGAAAAGGGCAAATCGTGGGATTGATGATTCTGTATGTTTTGCTGTTTTTAATGCTGGGCGGGTTTTTCTTTTTCATGGCATCCATGCTCTGCTCAACCTTAGTTAGCTTAAATCTCGGTTGGTATTATTTCTTTATCATAACCTGCATGGCCGTGCTTTTCGGCGTGTTCGGCAGTGTTTTCAGCACCTATTCCACGCTGTATACGGCCAAGGATAACGAACTGTTACTGTCCATGCCGATTCCGCCGTCTTATATTTTGTTTGTACGGTTGTTCGGCGTTTGGTTTTGGAGCCTTTTGTATGAGGCACTGGTGTGGGTGCCGGGGCTTATTTGCTATTGGATGGTGATGTCCGCTTTGAATCAGTTGACTGTCATGGCGGTCATCGGCGGTATCTTGCAACTGTTTTTGCTGTCCTTTTTTATTCTCATGCTTTCCTGCCTGCTTGGCTATGTGGTGGCTAAGATCAGCCGGTTGCTCAAAAACCGCAGTTTTGTAACCGTGTTTGTTTCTTTGGTCTTTTTTGCGGCGTATTATTTCTTTTATTCCCGTTCAGCTCAAATCTTGCAACAAATTCTCAACAGCGCTGCTGTCATGAGTGCAAAAATTAAAGGAAGTGCTCTTCCGCTTTATTGGGTGGGGCGTGCGTCCGAGGGCGATTGGTTCTCTTTGTTGATGGTCACGGTGATCGTTGCCGTTCTGTTTTTGGGCGTCTGTTTTGTGTTGTCCCGTAGCTATATTAAATTGGCTTCTTCGGGTCAGCAAACGGTGAGAAAAGAATATGCGGCAAAGGGTGTTAAACGCCGTTCGGTGGATGGGGCTCTTTTATATAAAGAAAGTCGCCGTTTCTTCACCAGTCCTACTTATATGCTGAACTGCGGATTGAGCATCGTGTTTTTGCCGATTTTGACTGTCTTAGCCATTGTGTACGCACCTATGATTTATGCGATGGCGGACCAAATTTCGGCATATTGTTCCCCGGCTTTGCTGGCTTGCGGTGTGTTGGCTATGACGGCTTCAATGAATGATGTTTCGGCGCCGTCCGTGTCATTAGAGGGAAGTGCCCTTTGGCAGCTACAGGTCTTGCCGGTTGACCCCTATCGGATTCTGTTGGCTAAACTGAAATGGCATTGGCTTATGACATTGCCGCCGACACTGCTGCTGTCTGTCTGTTTGGTGTTTGTTCTGCCAGTGTCGGAATTGGAAGCACTGATGATGATTGTGTTTCCGTCTTTGTTTGTGCTGATGATTGGCGAAATCGGCCTTGTGGCCAATTTGAAAATGCCGAACTTAACTTGGAAAAACGAAATCATTCCGATTAAACAGGGCGGCAGCGTTCTGTTAACGCTGTTCGGTGCCTGGGGCATTTTGATCATGCTGGCCGTTTTGTGCGTGTTGGCCATCATGTTTTTGGCCGTGCCTGCAGTGATTCTATTGGCGGTTTTCTCGGTTCTAATCGGTATCGTTTGCCTGCTTCTGCGGAGTTGGTTGAAAGATAAGGGCACCAAAATTTGGATGTCCTTGTAAGTCGTTTTTGAAAAAGGCTGTTTTTCCGTACCCGAGGGTCTACCCCCTCGGGTGTTTTGATGTTATAGCCGTATAGCAGGGGTGGTCTCATGCATTTTTCTGTCAAACAGTGATAATGGTCGCAAAAGGACAGTCAAAAAATCGACTGTAAAACGGTGAAAAAATCGATTGGCAGGGGCATTACATCTTGCACTTTTTATGGAAATAGGCTATACTGAAGAAGAATGAAAGCAAGGAGGCGGACTTTGTGAAATTGAACTATCGTCGCACGGTTCTCATCGGCTTTTCCTTTATGTCGGTTTTGGCGTTTTGGCAGTTTTACGATCAGGTGATTCCGTATTTGCTTGAGAATGTGTTCGGCATGGACACCTTTAAGACCAACATGGTTATGTCGATTGACAATGTGTTGGCTATTTTTATGTTACCGCTTTTCGGGGCGTTGTCCGACCGCACCCATTCACGCTTGGGTCGGCGCACTCCCTACATTCTGTTTGGAACCTTGGCGGCCGTTGGGCTGATGGTTGTCATGGCCTTCATGCAACAACAGGTCAATTTTTTGGGGTTTATTATTACGCTGATTGCTCTCTTGGTGGTCATGGGGATTTACCGTACACCGGTGGTGGCGTTTATGCCGGATGTGACGCCGAAGCCGTTACGCAGTAAGGCTAACGCCGTTATCAATTTGGTGGGGTATATCGGCGGCATTTTCTCGACGGTTGTGATGATGTTCTTGTTACGCAGTGAGAAAAATGAACAGGGCCAAACGGTGTATCGGTCGGGGCAATCGTTTATGCCGGTCTTCTTTGTCGTGGCGGCCTTCATGCTCTTGTCTGTCCTGATTCAGGTGTTTACGGTACGGGAAAACCGTTTGCCTCATGTCACGGACGAGCGTGAAACAAATAACGAGTCGCGCACATCGGGTGGCAAATTGCCTCGGCCGGTATTTACGAGCTTGATTCTCATTCTTGTGTCGGTCTTTTTATGGTTCATGGCCTATAACGCTGTCACCACAGCCTTCTCCCGTTATTGTGTAGAGGTGTGGGGCGCGGATTTGAGCGTTTCCTCCGGTTACTTACTGGTGGCTACGGTATCGGCCATTGCCGCCTTTGTGCCGCTTGGCTTTCTTTCGAGTGCCTTGGGTCGCAAAAAGACGGTGCTGCTCGGCGTAGCGCTCATGACCGCTTGCTATTTTGTAGCTGTTTTCATCACCCACCGCACCCCGGTTATGTATGGTCTGTTCGGTTTGGTGGGCATTGGTTGGGCGGCTATCAATGTCAATTCCTTCCCGATGGTGGTGGAGATGAGCAGTGAGGCTGATGTCGGCAAATACACCGGTTATTATTATACCTTCTCCATGGCGGCACAGATTGCCACACCGCTTTTGTCCGGCTTTTTAATCAGCCATTTGCCGTCCGGTTATCGGGTGCTGTTTCCGTATGCCGTGGCATTCTCGGCCTTGGCCTTTGTCACCATGCTGTTTGTTCGTCACGGGGATTGCAAACCGCCTGTGAAGGGAACGCTGGAACAGTTTGATGTAGGAGATGGCGATTGATGACGGTGTTGATTATCGTAGCCGTTTTGTTATGGCTGTTCTTCTTTTGTGTCTTTCCCGGTCTGCGTCGGCATAAGGATTTAGATAGAATCAAGGGACAGTATATTGCCCATCGCGGGCTCCATTCTCTTGAATCCGAAACACCGGAAAATTCGATGCCGGCCTTCAGGGCGGCGCTTCATAAAGGATATTGGATTGAAACCGACCTTCATGTAACCGCCGACGGGGCAGTGGTCGTTTTTCATGACGATGATACCATGCGGATGTGCGGTGTGGCCGGTACCATCGAAAAACGCACCTTAGCCGAGGTTAAAGAATTACGGTTAAACGGCACGGATTGCTGTATTCCAACGCTTGGAGAACTGCTTGACCTTGTGGACGGACAGGTTGGATTACTGATTGAATTCAAATGTGTGGCGGGCAATGCGTCAACTCTTTGCACGGCGGCACAGAAGTTGTTGGATGACTATAAAGGTTTATACCTTATTCAATCGTTTTATCCGCAGGTGCTGTTGTGGTATCGGTGGCATAAGAGATCGGTGTGTCGCGGTCAGCTTTCGGCGGCTTTTAGGGATAAAAACTTTGCGCAACGCTTGCTCGGATGCTTGCTGTTCAATTTTCTCGGCCGACCCGATTTCGTGTCCTATCAACACAGCGATAAACGGCACTTTTGTCGGCGGTTGGTTACATGTCTGGGGGCGTATCCCATCGGTTGGACCTTTGAAAGTCAACAGGCGTTATCGGATGACGGTGAGGCCTTTAAGACCTGGATTTTTGAACAATTTATTCCGTAATCGGTGGGGCCCTCTGCGGTCTGTTTTTACGGATGGTTAGTCGTAGAAATCGGATGGAACAGGGGGACACGGGTATGTTAAAAAAGTATATCGGCACACGTACGTTTTATCGGCGTGTGCTGGCGTTGATGATACCGATCATGATTCAAAACGGCATCACCAACTTTGTCAGTATGCTGGACAACGTCATGGTCGGGCAGGTCGGGACTTTGCAAATGACCGGTGTGGCCATTGCCAATCAGCTTGTGTTTGTGTTTAATCTGTGCATCTTCGGCGCTATTTCCGGAGCCGGTATTTTCGGGGCACAGTATTACGGCAAGGGCGATACTGACGGTGTTCGGTATACCTTTCGGTTTAAGGTACTGTTTGGTCTGTTGCTGACTGCCATCGCTATCACTGTGTTCGTGTTCTATGGCGAACCGCTTATGAAGACCTATTTAACGGGCGAGGGAACAACGGATGACATTGCCGCTTCCCTTTCTTATGGTAAACAGTATTTGACCGTAATACTCATCGGTTTGTTGCCCTATACAATGGCCCAGGTGTATTCCGGCACCCTGCGCGAAACAGGTCGGGCGGTACTGCCAATGGTGGCCGGTGTTGTGTCGGTGCTGGTCAATTTGTTGTTTAACTACTTCTTAATCTTCGGCAAAGCCGGATTTCCTTGTCTTGGTGCGGTCGGTGCGGCCATTGCAACGGTGTTATCCCGTTTTGTGGAGCTGTTGATTGTGGCGATTGCCACCCGGGTACGGCATCGGCAGAATCCGTTTATTGTCGGGGCGTTTTCAGGCCTGTATATACCGCTTGACTTGGTTCGTCGGATTATGCTGAAGGGTTTGCCGCTCATGATCAACGAAACGCTTTGGGCGGCCGGTATTGCCGTTGTTAATCAGTGCTATTCCACCCGAGGTTTGGATGTGGTGGCGGCCAACAATATCAACCAAACCTTCTTCAATGTGTTCAGCGTGGCCTTTATAGCGGCCGGTAACGCCATAGGCATTTTGCTGGGCCAAATTTTGGGGGCCGGTAAGACGACTGAGGCGGCCGACAGTGCCCGCAAGATGATTGTTTTTTCTTGCTTCGTCAGCACACTTCTGTCTGCCGTTTATTTCGTTTTTACGCCCTACATTCCTTTGATTTACAACACGGATGAGTCGGTACGGAATTTGGCAACAACTTTGATGCGTATTGCCGCCGTTGCCATGCCGATTGACGCCTTGGCCAATGCGGCCTATTTTACTTTGCGGTCGGGCGGTAAAACCATTATAACCTTTTTGTTTGACAGTGGTTTTGTTTGGGTGGTTTGTGTGCCGTTTGTGTTGATTCTCAGTCGGTTTACCGCCCTGTCGGTGTTAGGACTGTTTGCTGTTAACCAATTCTTGAATTTGCTCAAGGCCGTGTTGGGATGTATTATGGTTAAAAAAGGCGTTTGGATTCGCAACATGGTGGCCGATTCACGGCAGTAAAACAGACATATTTGAATTTCTGATGAATCAGACAAAAAATTTGCAAAAACCGATTCGAGCCTGAATCATCGGCCGATGAATTGATATTTTGTCTAAAATCTATTATAATAGTGATATTACGAGAACAACGGAGGAACCGGTATGGATTGCAAACAGTTCTGGCAACATATTTCATCCAAAAGGATTGCTATTTGCGGTATTGGCGTCAGTAATTCACCGCTGATTATGAGCTTTTTGGAAAAGGGCGCAAAGGTTATTGTATGTGATCGGCGTACCCGTGAACAAATCGGTGAATTGGCCGATCAATTTGAGGCGGCCGGTGCGCAGTTGCATCTCGGTGAGCGGTATTTGGATAATTTAGAGGTGGATATCATCTTCCGCACGCCGGGTATGAATTTCAATCTGCCTGAATTGGAACAGGCCAGAAAACGGGGTATTGCCGTGACCAGTGAAATGGAGGTCTTTTTTGATCTTTGCCCGGCGACGATTTTTGCCGTAACCGGTTCTGACGGTAAGACCACAACCGTGACGCTGATTGCCAAAATGTTGGAAACTGAAGGAAAAAAGGTTTGCGTGGGTGGCAATATCGGCCGTCCGCTGCTGCCGGAAATCGATCATATTCGGCCGGAGGATTTTGTGGTGGTGGAGTTATCCTCCTTCCAGCTCATTTCCATGCGTAAGAGTCCTGATGTGGCGGTTCTCACCAATGTCGCTCCCAATCACTTGGATATTCATAAGGATATGGATGAGTATGTCGAGGCCAAAAAGAATATTTTATTGCATCAAAATGCCTTTTCCCGTACGGTGCTGAATCGGGATAACGAAATCACAGCCGGTTTCACGAGATATGTTCGCGGTCAGTCCATCGGCTTCAGCATGGAGCAACCTGTGAAAAACGGTGCTTGGCTGGCCGGTGACGGCATGATTCATATGTCATACCGCGGCATGGATGTGCCGGTCATGCACCGGGATACCATCACGATAATGGGAGACCACAATGTAGCCAACTACCTGGCGGCTATTTCGGCTGTTTGGGGCTACGTCGGTGTGGATACCATTCGTCAGGTTGCCAAGGAATTCAAGGGCGTCGAACATCGCATTGAGTTTGTCAGAGAGAAAAACGGCGTCAAATATTATAATGATTCGATTGCTTCCAGTCCCACCCGTACCGTGGCTGGGCTGAAGGCCTTTGATCAAAAGGTTATTTTGTTGGCCGGCGGGTATGATAAGCACATTCCGTTTGAGCCGATGGCGCCCACCGTTATCGAAAAGGTAAAAACCATGTATCTGTCCGGCCCGACCGCTGATGCTATCGAAAGGGCCATCCGTCAGAATCCGGCCTATCACGGCAGTCCCGAAATCATACGGGTGGCGGATTTGGCCGAGGGTGTTCGTTTGGCGGCCGCCGGCGCTGTGCCGGGCGATATTGTGACCTTGAGTCCGGCTTGCGCCTCCTTTGATGCGTTCCCCAACTTTGCCGCTCGTGGGCGGGCTTATAAGGACTTGGTGAATCAACTATGAATGATATGATCAACAATTTGTTGATGCTTTGCGATGCACCGGCCATCGGGTCGGTGGATACGGCTGCACGCTTGGCCAAAGAAAAACTGTCTGCCTTTTGCCCGGTTCACTCGCTTTCCGGTAAATCCTTTTACGGATATTTGGATAAGGGCGCCCTTCACACGGTGCTGATTGAAGCACACATTGATGAGGTTGGCTTTGTGGTTACGAATGTGGACGAGAACGGCTTTTTGACGGTATCTAACTGCGGTGGGATGGATTTGCGTTTGTTGCCGGCTACCAAGGTGACGGTTCATGCCGCCCGTTCGTTGCCGGGTGTGTTTATCAGTGTTCCGCCGCATTTGTCCAAGGGGGATGAGGCACTGTCGGATATCTGTGAATGCAAAATTGATACGGGACTCGGAAAGGAGGCCTCTTCGCTCATTCGCCCGGGGGATTATGTCACTTTCGATGCCGCCGCCGTTTGCTTGGGGGACGGCGTTGTTACGGGAAAAGCGTTGGACGATCGGGCGTGTTGTGCCGTTCTGTTGGATGTTGCAAAACGGCTTTGTGCTGTTGATTGTCCGGTGAATGTTGTGCTTTTAATGAGTGATGCCGAGGAATTGGGCATGCGCGGTGCTAAGACAGCCGCTTTTGCCCTTGATTTTGATGAGGCGGTGGCGTTGGATGTCAGCTTTGCCGATGCTCCCGGTGTGGATTCGGAGCATTGCGGTCGGTTGGGTGACGGTGTGATGATCGGACATTCGCCGATTTTGGATAGGGCTGTCACTGACCGCTTGTGCGAAAAGGCTAAACAAAATGACATTGCCCATCAGCATGAGATTATGAACGGCTCTACCGGCACCGACGCCGATGTCATTTCTCTGACAAAAACGGGTGTGCCGTGTGGCTTGCTTTCGGTCCCTTTGAGGAATATGCACACACCGGCCGAAACGGTTGACAGCCGGGATATGCAGTCGATATCGGATCTTCTGGTTGCCTATTTGCTGGCGGGAGGTGTCAAGTGAAGGAGTTATTAAGGGATTTATGCCTATTAAACGCACCATCCGGTCGCGAGGATGCCGTTAGGACTTATCTGATTAAGAAAATCGGAAAGTCGGCCGAGTGGCGGGTTGATGCACTGGGTAATTTGATTGTCGAGAAGAAGGGTCGCCGTCGGGCGGCTTGCCGAGTCATGGTGGACGCCCATATGGATGAGGTCGGCATGATTGTAACGGCTGTGACCGAACGGGGACTGCTCAAATTTGACTGTGTGGGCGGTATCAATATTCCGGCTCTAATGGGCAAACGGGTGCAATTTGGCTCAACGGTCGGGGTTATCGGTTGCAAACCGGTGCATTTACTGGAAAAGGACGAACGAAAAAAGCTGCCGGCACAGAAGGATTTATTTATTGATATCGGAGCAACGGAAAAGGCCTCGGCACTGCGTATGGTACAGCCCGGGGACATCGGAACCTTTGCTCAAAATTTTACACCGTTAAATGACAATTTGTTTTTGTCCAAGGCCATTGACGACAGAGCCGGCTGTGCCGTTTTGCTGTCATTGCTTTGTGAGGAAAGCGAAGTTGATTTTACAGCGGTCTTTTCGGTGCAGGAAGAGGTCGGCTTAAGGGGGGCGAGAACCGCCTGTTATGAGGTTGATCCGACCTTTGCTTTATGTTTGGAAGCAACAACGGCGGCCGATTTGCCGGGAGCAACTGAGGAAAACCGTGTTTGCGAATTGGGTAAAGGGCCGGCGGTGTCTTTTATGGATCGTTCGACACTGTATGACCGAGAATTGTTTCATATGGCGTTGAACAGCGGTGTTGAATGTCAGATTAAAACCGCTGTAACCGGTGGCAATAATGCCGGCGCGGTGCATTTGTCACGCACCGGTGTGCGGACGCTGACGCTGTCACTGCCTTGCCGGTATATTCATTCCCCCTGTAGTGTGGCAAGCCTTTCCGATCTTAAAAAAATGAAGGAATTGGCACGCCGCATGATCGATGTTATGGCCGATGGGACAACGGTATGATTCGCCGTGCCATGCAACCGCCTCAGGGCTTTTCGGGAGCGATAGCGGCGGAAATCGCCTGCCTGTATGCCTGTTATGCCCCTTTGGAAAACACGGCGGTGTTTTATGAACAAATCGACAAACAGGGCGTATGTGCGTATGCCTCTCGGTTTGCCGGACAAATCTGTTTGGTGCGAAACGGCGACGACGCTCAGGAATTAACCGAATGGTTGCGCTTTATGCCGAAGAGTCCGATTTTTTGTGAAGAAAAAACCGCATATGATTTGTCCTTGACCGGTCAAGCCGACCGGCATTTGATGCGGTGCGAGGTGCCGTTGGATGTGCCGGTGCCTCAAGAGAGGCCGACTTTTCTCTCACCGGATGCCCCTCGAAAGGCTGTCCGGTTACTGAAAACCGGGCTTTGTGTAATAAGTGAGGATGACTTTGTAGCCGATTTGACCTATCGGTTGTATCATGGTGGTGCTCGTTTGACCTTAAGCGAAACGGGGGCTTGCATTTTGCTCGTCGGTTCAAACGGCTGTGTGCTTTCGGCCTTGGCCGTGGCACCGACTCATCAGCACTGCGGCGAGGGGAGTCGGCTGTTAAGGCAGTCCCTGGCTTTGGTGCCGGGGCAAACGGTGTATACCTGTTGTGAAGAAAAACTAAGAGCATTTTATGAGATGAACGGCTTTTGCGCCATCGGAAAGGCCGGTCTTTTTGGAGTGAAGCATTGATGAAACCGTCTTTTTTTACCATTGATCCTGCCTTACAGGCTGTGAGTGATCGAGCTTTAGAGCGATGCCGCACGGCCTTTGAGAGCATTGCGGACATCACCCGTTACAATCAGCAAAAGGTCTTGTCGGCCTTTATTCATCATCGGGTGAGTGAGGCTCATTTAGGGTGGTCTACCGGCTATGGCTATGATGATAACGGTCGTGAAACGTTAGAAAAGGTTTGGGCCGAGTCCATGGGGGCTGAGGATGCGCTGATTCGGCATAATTTTATGTCCGGCACCCATACGCTGACTGTGGCTTTGTTCGGCGTGTTGCGTCCGGGGGACACCATGCTGTGTCTGACCGGTCGACCCTACGATACGCTCATCGGCGTGTTGGGAATTGATGAAAAGGTTTCCGGCTCTTTAGCCGATTTCGGCATCCACTTTGAACAGGTAGAATTAGATGAAAACGGTCATGTGAATCGTCAGGCTGTCAGAGAGGCGCTGTCTTGCAAGCGTTATAAAATGGCTTACATACAGCGTTCTCGTGGGTACAGCTTACGGGATAGTTTGCGTGTTGCAGAAATCAAAGAACTGTGTGAGCTGGTTAAAGAGGTTTCGCCCGATACCATCGTGATGGTGGACAACTGTTACGGTGAATTTGTCGAAGAAAAGGAACCGACACAGGTCGGAGCCGATTTGATGGCAGGTTCTCTCATTAAAAATGCCGGCGGCGGGATTGCCCCGACCGGCGGCTATATTGCCGGTCGCAAGGATTTGGTGGAGCAATGTGCTTACCGCTTGACAGCGCCGGGCGTCGGTCGGGAAATCGGTGCCACGCTCGGCCATAATCGGGAACTGTTTATGGGCGTGTTTGCCGCACCCCACACTGTGGGAGAGGCGCTTAAGACCGCTGTGTACGCCTCGGCCTTGTTTGAGGAATTGGGCTATGCGGTTACACCCCGTGTGAATGAGCCTCGTGGGGACATCATTCAAGCGGTGGTGCTTGGCAACAGGGAAGCCCTTATAGCGTTTTGCAAGGGAATGCAAAGCGGTGCGCCGGTCGATTCCTTTGTCACTCCTCAACCGTGGGATATGCCGGGGTATGATGACCAGGTGATCATGGCGGCCGGCACCTTCACCTTGGGTGCGTCTATCGAATTGTCGGCCGATGCGCCTTTGCGCGAGCCGTTTGCGGCATGGATGCAGGGCGGGCTGAACTTTGACAGCGCCCAGGCCGGTGTCTTACTGGCGGCACAAAAAATGGTGGATGACGGTTTTTTGAAACTGTAACAAACAGGGCATTTTTACCGTAGGGAGATGAATGTATGCAACCGATTTTTTTGGGTCGAATAGCCGATGTTGTGACCCTGCCGGACGGGTTGATCTTTGCTTATGCCGATGAGGAGGTGGGCGAGCAAACGCGAGTGGCCTTCAAATTGGTATCCTTTAAAACGGGACGAATGACCAATGTGGCTAAAAACATTTACCAGAGCTCAAAATTCGGCCCCAATTACAAGGCCTTTTGCGCCTTATCGGATAACTATGTGACCGATCGTGTCGAGCTTTTTCCCGGCAAGCAAATGTTTATGATGGGGCAAAACGGAAGCATTCGGCTGTTGGATACCGATGCGTCGGTCCTGTATTCGAGCATTCTGTGGCATGACGGCGTTCCGGCGTCCGGCTTTGCCCTGTACGGAGAGCATCTTTGGTGTTGCTTTGAAAAGCAGAATATGCTGATTCGCTACAATTTGTCCACTATGCGAGAGGAATTGCGTATGGGCGGTTCGGCGCAGGGATTGCTTGACAACCCTTGCGATATCTTGATTAACGGGGATATGGCCTATGTTTGCAACGCCGGTGCTTCTCAGATTGTCAAACTGGATCTGAATACCTATGCACTTCAGGTTTACAGGCAACTGAACGAGGCGCCCGGACGGTATTTGCAAGCCGATGGATATGAGTTTGTGCTGACAAAAACCGGCCTTTATATGCTGTAAGGTAAGACGCAAGGGCCGTTTTGACTTGACAATCACACAGAATTAACGTATAATAGAAAAAACTTACAAAGGCAAGGACGGGAAGAAGTACCAAATCCCATCACATCCACAGAGAGGGGCAGTTGCTGAAAACGCCCTGTTGTGACCTTTTGCGAAGCAGTCCCCGAGCCGCCGCTTTGAACCTATAGTAGAAGCGGACGGGTTTCTCCCGTTACAGAGAATCGGCAGGTTTGTCGGCAGAGTGCGGAGTTTTTTCCGAATTCAGGTGGTAACGCGGTCTTTCGTCCTGAACATCCAAAAGGGTGTTCAGGGCTTTATTTTTTTGTGAGCCGTGCGTTCGGACGCAAAAAAAGCGGTCATCAGGTGACTTTGGGCTTATTATGTTAGGAGGAAAGAGAAATGAACAAAAAAATACTGAAACTGTTGAACGGGAATGCCCGTATGAAAACGGCCGATATTGCGACGGTTACCGGGCTTAGCCAGGAACAGGTGATAGAAGAGATTAAGCAAATGGAGCAAATCGGTGTCATTCGGGGCTATAAAACGGTTATCGACTGGGAAAAGACCGAGGCTGCCTATGTGTCGGCTATCATTGAGCTTAAGGTAACACCTAAGGCCGGTCAGGGGTTTGAGGAGGTTGCCAAAAAGGTGGCACACTATCCGCAGGTGGAATCGGTTTATTTGATGTCCGGGGTGTATGATTTGAGTGTTGTGGTAAAGGATAAAACCTTCCGGGATGTGGCTCGTTTTGTGGCTACCGAATTGTCCACCATCGAGTCGGTCACCTCTACGGCCACTCATTTTGTCATGCGCCGTTATAAAGAGCTGGATGTAGAATTGTTAGAGGGTGTTGAGGACGAGCGGGGGAACTATTTGTTATGATATCGTATGAACGGATAATCAATCCGGTGTTGGCCAATGTGCGTCCTTCCGGCATTAGAAAGTTTTTTGATATTGCCGGTAGTATGAATGATGTGATTTCTTTAGGGGTCGGCGAGCCGGACTTTTTGACTCCGTACCGGGTTCGTTCAATCGCTATCAAAACGCTGGAAAAGGGACGAACACGGTATACCTCCAACAAGGGCCTTTCTGAATTGTTAGAGGAGATCAGTCGGTATGTGCAGAGAAAATATGCCGTTAGCTATGACCCGAAAACCGAAATACTGGTCAGTGTAGGCGGCAGCGAGGCAATTGATGTGGCATTGCGGACGGTAATTTGCCCCGGTGATGAGGTGATTATTCCGCAACCGTCGTATGTATGCTATGAGCCGATGACACGCATGATCGGCGGCACTCCGGTGATTTTGCCGACAAAGGCCGAGCATGACTTTAAGCTGACGGCTGAAGAGTTGAGAGCTGCCATCACCGATAAGACCAAGGCATTGATTTTGCCGTATCCCTGTAATCCGACCGGTGCCATTATGGAGCGTGCCGATCTGGAAGCATTGGCAACCGTGCTTCGTGATACCGATATTGTGGTTATTTCGGATGAAATCTACTCCGAATTAACCTACGGCGGGGTTCGACATGTCTGTCCGGCGAGTATACCGGGACTCAAAGAACGCACAGTGGTCATCAACGGCTTTTCCAAGGCTTTTGCCATGACCGGCTGGCGACTCGGGTATGCCTGCGGACCTAAGGAGCTCATCAGTCAGATGACCAAGCTCCACCAGTACGCCATCATGTGTGCCCCGACCACATCCCAGTATGCGGCCATTGAGGCTATGCGGTCTTGCGATGATGAAGTGGCCGAAATGCTGGAGCAATACGACGACCGTCGGCGTATTATGATCAATGGGTTTAATCGGATGGGACTTACCTGCCGGGAGCCGAGAGGAGCCTTCTATGCTTTTCCGTCCATTCAAAGTACCGGACTGACAAGTGATGAGTTTTGTGAAAAGCTCTTGTACGAAGAAAGAGTGGCTTTGGTACCGGGAACGGCCTTCGGCGAAAGCGGTGAGGGCTTTGTCCGCGCATCCTACTGCTATAGCACTGCCCATATCAACGAGGCACTCAACCGTATAGAGTCCTTCCTAAAAAGAAACGGTATGTATCATTCGTGATAAAGTTAGACTGCCCCAAAAGCACAGGGACGCTTGAAACCAATTCTTCAAGCGTCCCTGCGTTTTTTTTGAAAGTTGTCAATATAAACGGCCGATCAGGCTTCCAGGTCGGCAACCCGGTGATTCAGAACCTTAATTTGTTCTTCAATGACGGGAATTCTGCCGGCAAAATTGTTGTGCACTTCAACCTTTTTCTCTAACTGTTGCAATCGAAAGCCGGTGAGCTTGCCGGAGGTAATGATACCGCCGAGCGTGCCGATTAGTGTCCCCAGAAAAGAAATCAGTGCAATGATAACCGTATCATGCATAAAGGAGCCTCCTTTGTCGTATGTTGTGCATTTATTATAGCGGGTTAATCTGCGACATTCACCGACATCTTTGTAAAACACAAAAAATCGGCGGTCGATCGACTGCCGATTCTAAATACACGCAACCAGTCAAACGGTGGTGTTGCTTTTGTTTTTTTTCTTTTCAAGGGCAATGAGCTGCCGAATATCACACCCGTCAAATTGCTTAAGCGCATAGGAGCCGATTAGCCGAGAAGTGATACGGGCGGTATAGCGGTCGGTCAGCTCGTCAAAATCTAAATTGGTGTTGATGATGGTGCCTTTTTTGGCCAACAAACGGGAGTTAACAATGTTGTAAAACAGAGACTGAGTATAGGCGTTGGTGAATTCTGCACCCAAATCATCTAAAATCAGCAAATCGCAGGTTAACAGCTCATCGGTTTTGGCAGTTTCGCCGGAGTAAGAAAAATGCTCTTTCTCTGCGGATGCAAACAAATTTTGCGCCGAGCCGTAAACCACCGAGAGCCCTTTGTTGATGGCTTCTCCGGCAATGGCCAACGACAGATGAGTTTTGCCTAATCCGCTTTTTCCGGTAAACAACAGGTTGCCGCAGTTTTCAGATAAATGAGCGGCATAATCCTCACAAAAGTGCAAAATGTGACTCATCTTTTTTTGGCAGGATTCGGGATAGTAGGAGAGATTGAAGCGCCGAAAGGTGGATTCCTTTAGCGGGAAACGCTCGGCCAAGTCGGTGTACATCAAGCCTTTGGCAATTTCGTTGATACAGGGGCATATGTGTCCGTCCTTGTAACCGGTGTCATGACAAAGCGGACAAAGCACGGTGGGCTCTGTCACGTGATTCCCGGCCAGCAGAGCTTTCTTTTCGGCAGACAGTGCCTCGCTTTCTTCCTGGGCCTTTTCAAGTTCTTTCGTTTTGCCGGAAATGGCCAACAGAACCAAGGAAGAACCGATTTCGCCCAGTCGGCGGTCTATTTCAGCCAGTCGGGGTGTTTGATCGGTCAGTGCCGCTAAAGCCTGCTCATAGGCTATACGCCGTTTTTTCAGTTCGTTTTGTTTTAATTCTTTGGCTCTTGTGATGTATTCACCTTTGATTCCCATAGCGTCAGTTGTCATCCTCCAGTAGGTTTTTCAGTAAATCTTTGTCGTAGGCACCGTACTTGTCGGGTTTTTTAACCGGTTTTTTTTCGCTCGCCGTTTTTTTAAGATCATCAAGGGTGTGAATGCCGTCTTTGTGCCAGCGTTCGATAATTCCCTTAATATAGGCGACGTTGTATTGACCGGTCGCATCCACACAAATGTCGTAAGCGGTTTCCAACATCGGGCGGTCATAACCCATTTCATTCACCCACAGGGCGAACAGCGTCTTTTCCTGACGGCTTAATTTACGGTCGCGAATCCCAAAGGCACAGGCCGCTGTTTTTTCGCAAAGCTCTTCTTTGGTGCGCTGAGCAATCATTTCCTCGGCACCCGATAAATCGGTCACGCCGGCATTCAGCCATTCAACCGCTGTCTTCTCCAGAAAACGGGTGGAGGGCTTGCCGATGCTGACGGCATAACTGATCAGCATCAAAATGACCGACACATCCATGCCTTCCTCGCAATACAGCCAGGCCAACAGTTCACTTTCGTTTTGTCGGAGCAAATGCCCGAATTTGTTTTGTGCCTCTCTCATCAAAAAGGTCAACCGTTCATCCTCGGCGCCTGCCTTTGCAATTTCCTCACGGGTCATGTGCGACATACCGGCGTGTGCTTTACCCGATATCGGTCGGGCCTTTGGCTGAACATTCGCATGACGAACAAGACCGGCCTGCACCCAAAAGTCCAAGCAGTCAAGGACCTGTTCGAGGTTTATCCCGAGAACACCGGCTATCTCAGACGGCGTGATGTCTTGTGTGTTGTGACGACAAAGATACAAAATTACCCGCAACTGGTCGGCAGTGGCAATTTTTAGGTATCGGTCGGCCACATCGCCGGGCAAAACAAAGGCGTTGGTCAGCGTTTTGGGTTCAATCGTATAGTCCATAGCAGTCACTCTTAATAGTAAAGTTTGAAAAATGGGGCAAAAGCCGTAAAAGGCTCTTGTATTTTGATGAAAAATATTATATCATATTATTGGAATTTTTACAATAATATTTCTGGGGTGTGTTTTGTATGGCAATCTTGATCACCGGCGGGGCAGGGTATATCGGCTCCCATACCTGTGTGGAAATGCAAAAAGCCGGGTATGATGTTATTGTGGTGGATAATCTGGATAATAGTTGCCGGGAATCGTTGCATCGTGTGGAAAAGATCACCGGAAAGTCTGTTCCGTTTTATGAGGCGGATGTGCGTGACCGAGAGGCCATGAGAAAAATCTTCCGGGAGAATACCATTGAATCGGTCATCCATTTTGCCGGCCTAAAGGCTGTGGGTGAATCGGTGGAAAAGCCGTTGGCTTATTATGATAACAACCTGATCAGCACTTTGGTGCTTTTGGAAACCATGGCCGAATTCGGCGTGAAAAGGATTGTCTTTTCTTCCTCTGCTACCGTGTACGGCGTGGCCAAGGACATGCCGCTGAAGGAGGGGATGCCGCTCGGTGCTATCAATCCGTACGGTCGTACCAAGCTGTTTATTGAGGAAATGTTGCGTGATTTATTTGTTTCCGACAATAGCTGGAGCATCGCTATTCTGCGGTATTTTAACCCCATCGGTGCTCACGAGAGCGGTACCATCGGCGAGGATCCCAAGGGCATTCCGAACAATTTAATGCCGTATATTGCCCAGGTGGCTGTCGGTCGTAGAGATCATTTGAATGTCTTCGGAAACGATTACAAAACGGTGGACGGTACCGGTGTTCGTGATTATATCCATGTGGTGGATTTGGCCTATGGTCATGTAAAGGCCACCGACTGGGTGCTTGCCCATACCGGTTGTGAACCCTTTAATTTGGGGACCGGTAATGGCGTTTCGGTTTTGCAGCTTAAAGATGCCTTTAACAAGGCTGCCGGTATGGAAATCCCGTATGAGATTGTCGGCCGTCGTCCGGGCGATCCGGATGAGGTTTATGCCGATGCTTCCAAGGCAAAGGAAGACCTTCATTGGGAAGCCAAACGCAATATTGACGATATGTGTCGGGATACCTGGAACTGGCAGAAAAACAATCCAAACGGCTATCAGGTCTAACAAATGAATAGTCGACCGCAGTTGGGGGCAACCTTGACTGCGGCCATTTTATATAGAATCTTAAGGTATGCGTCAATGATTATTGAAAAAACAGAAAAAAATTACATTTTTATTGCTTATTCGCATAAAATCAGTTATAATAGCTCATATGCAAGCAAGAAACAAGGGTGAAAAAGCCTTAAACAGGGAGGGAGTCTGCATGGAAAAAGTGGATCCCGTCGTCAAACGGGAAACAGGCTATATTATGGCGGTTTCTCTCATTTTAAGCGTCTTGATGCAGTCTGTCTTTTTGATTGTCGGACGGTGGCAGTACACTGTATTGCTCGGCAATGCGTTGGGGTATGTTGCCGCTGTTCTCAATTTCTTTTTGATGGGACTGTCGGTGCAGGCTGCTACGAAAAAGGAGCAAAAAGAGGCTAAAACCGCTATGAAGGCTTCCTTTGCCTTGCGAATGGTGCTTTTGTTCGGATTGGCTGTCCTGGGCGTGGTGTTGCCGTGCTTTGACACCGTGAGCGTGTTGGTGTCACTGTTTTTCCCCCGTGTGGCTGTTTTTTGCAGAGGATTTATTAAAAAGCCGTGATGTTTCACCGGTGTTTTGCCGAAAGGAGTGGGCTGATGACAAAAAGAACCGCCGGTTTTGTGGCGGTGGATGTGCTGCTGATTGTCTTAATGATTTTGCCGTTTGCAGCGGGCATGGTGCTAAAAATTTTATTGACACCGCCGACACAGGGAATTGAAATTGCCGGCGCACTGATTTATTTCACCGTTAAAATGCCTTTCATGGGTGATTTGCCCATCACCGAATCACAAACCAATTCGTTTTTTGTGGTGCTGTCGCTTTTGGGACTGTGTCTGTATTTGACACACGGCATCACGGCCAAGGGAGGCAGTCGCCGTCAGTTGATGGCCGAATGGATTGTCGAACAGTCCGAAAAATTGGTTCATACCAATATGGGAGCCTATTTTTCCGGCTTTGCCCCGTTTATTGCTGGTATGATGGGTTTGTCGGCCTTGTCCAGTCTGTCCTCACTGATGGGACTGTATCCGCCGACATCCGACATCAATATCGTGGGCGGATGGGCCATCTTGGTCTTTATTCTCATCACTTATTACAAATGCAAATGCGGGCCGGTGCAATACTTAAAAAGTTTTGCCGAGCCGGTAGCCTTTCTTGCTCCGCTGAATGTCATCAGTGAGGTTGCCACACCGTTGTCCATGGCCTTCCGTCATTACGGCAATGTGCTGTCAGGGTCGGTTATATCGGTACTGATTGCGGCGGCTTTAGCGGGACTGTCAAATGTATTGCTCGGTTGGTTGCCGGGTGTGTTGGGAGAAATACCGCTTCTTCGTATCGGTATACCGGCGGTTCTGTCGTTATATTTCGATATCTTCAGCGGTTTGTTGCAGGCCTTTATTTTCTCCATGTTGACCATGTTGTATGTTTCGGGCGGATTCCCGGCTGATTTGTACGAAAAACGAAAGGCCAAAAAGGCCGCAAAAAGAAAAGCTGTTAAATAAATCAATATAAAGTTTCGGAGGTAAAAAAAATGGAAATTGCAATCGGTATTATTTTGGGTTGTTGTGCGTTGGGCGCCGGCATGGCGATGATCGCCGGTATCGGCCCCGGTATCGGTGAAGGTAACGCTGTTGCCAAGGCTTGTGAGGCCATCGGCCGTCAGCCCGAATGTCAGGGTCAGGTGACCACCACCATGCTCATGGGCTGTGCCATTGCCGAAACCACCGGTCTGTATGCCCTGGTCATTGCTATTCTGCTGATTTTCGTGGCTCCCAAAATGTTGGTTAAGGTATTGGTTGAAACCATGAAGGGTTTGTCGTAAGACATCGGACATTAAGGAGAATGGATAATGCAAAATCTGGATGTCATATCGGTTAACTTATGGCAGATCCTGATTTCCTTGTGTAATTTATTGCTGATCTTTTTGATTTTCAAAAAGTTCTTGTTCATCCCTGTCAAAAAGGTTGTCAAGGCTCGGCAGGACGCTTTGGACGGTCAGTATGCCGCCGCAAAGGAAGCGCAAGCAAAAGCCGATCAAAACCGTGAAGAGTGGCAGAAGCAACTGGCCGACGCAAAGGGTCAGGCCGAGGAAATCGTGCAAAAGGCCACCCGCCGAGCTGATCTTCGCAGTGAAGAAATTGTCAGCCAGGCGCGTGATAAAGCCGAGGATATTGTGGGTGAGGCCAGAGTCCAGGCCGAACGGGAATACCGAAAGGCTCAATCTAAACTGAAAAAAGAAATCGTGGATGTTTCGGCCGAATTAGCAGAGAAGATGATCGGCCGTGAAATCAACCCCGATGATCACCGTGCGATGATTGATTCGGTGATTGCCGAAATAGGTGAAGACAATGACGGAGATAGCTAAAGAATACGCCATTGCTTTGTTTGAATTGGCCAAGGAACAAAATCTTCAAAAGGACTATCGGGATGCTCTTAAAGAGATCAGAGCGGTTATTCGCTCGGCTGACGGGTATGAGGAGCTGTTATCCTGCCCGAGTGTCCCTATGCGAGAGCGTAAGGGTCTGCTTGAAAAAGCCTTTGCAAGCAGTGTGCCCGAACAGGTTATGTCCTTTTTGGAGTTGTTGTGCGAAAAAGGCCACATGGCTTTGTTACATGATTGCTACCGGGAATACGATGCGCTGTACCGGGCCTTTTCGGGTCGCAGTGTGGCTCGTATTGTCAGTGCTGTGGCCTTAACTGATGAACAAAAGGCCGAGCTGATTGCAAAGCTTGAAAAGATGAGCCGTCATCAGGTTAAGGCTCATTATGAATTGGATGAATCTCTGCTGGGCGGTGTTATCATTTATATGGATGATAGAATTATCGACGGCAGCCTTCGTCGGAAACTACGAGAAATGAAGGAGGAACTCGGCGAATGAGTGCCAATGCACAGGAAATCAGCAGTGTCATTAAAGAGCAAATCCGTGCTTATAAAAGTCGCACACAGATGGCCGAAACAGGCACCGTTATTCTGGTTGGTGACGGCATTGCCAGTGTTTACGGACTGAGAAACTGTATGGCCGGTGAGCTGTTGCGGTTTGAGGATGGCAGCTTCGGCATGGCGCAGAATTTGGAGGACGAAACCGTTTCGGTTGCCATTCTGTCTGACGGCGGTGATATCCGGGAGGGCACCCGTGTGGAACGTACCGGTGAGGTGTTGTCTGTACCGGTCGGTGAAGAATTGTTAGGGCGTGTTGTCAATGCACTGGGTCAACCGATTGACGGTAAGGGACCGGTGTCCTGCAAGCATGAGCGTCCCATTGAAGCCGCCGCCCCCGGTATCATTGAGCGTCAAAGTGTGTCGGTGCCGTTACAAACCGGCATCAAAGCCATTGACGGCATGATTCCGATCGGCCGCGGTCAGCGTGAATTGATTATCGGTGACCGTCAAACCGGCAAAACCGAGATCGTGAGCGATACCATTATCAACCAAAAGACGAGTGGTGTTCTTTGCATCTATGTGGCCATTGGCCAAAAGAGCACCTCGGTGGTGCAAATGGCCAACGAACTGGCCCGCAACGGTGCCATGGGTTATACCATTATTGTGTCGGCACCGGCGTCGAGCAGTGCACCGCTTCAGTATATTGCGCCGTATGCCGGCTGTGCTATGGCGGAATATTTCCGTGAGCAGGGCAAGGATGTTTTGATTGTCTATGACGATTTGTCTAAGCACGCCGTGGCTTACCGTGCCCTGTCTTTGTTGATTCGCCGTCCGCCGGGCCGCGAAGCCTATCCGGGCGATGTTTTCTATTTGCATTCCCGTTTGTTGGAGCGGGCCGCCTGTGTGGCACCCGAATACGGCGGCGGTTCTATCACCGCTTTGCCGATCATTGAAACCCAAGCAGGCGATGTGTCGGCCTATATTCCCACCAACGTCATTTCCATTACCGACGGTCAGATTTTCCTGGAAACCGAACTGTTCCATGCCGGTATCATGCCGGCTATCAACCCCGGTATTTCGGTCAGCCGTGTGGGCGGTGCCGCCCAGTTAAAGGCTATGAAAAAGGTGTCCGGCGAGCTGAAGCTGTTGTATTCGCAGTACCGCGAATTGCAGTCCTTTGCTCAATTCGGCAGTGATTTGGATGCGGATACAAAAGCGCGTTTGGCACTGGGTGAGCGTATTGTTGAGGTGCTCAAGCAGAATCGTAACGCCCCGGTGCGTGCCGGTTGTCAGGTGGCCATCATTTACGCTGTGACTCACGGGTATTTGGATGATGTTCCCGTTAATAAGGTACATGCGTACGAAGAAGAGCTGTATGAAAAGCTGAAGGCTGATTATCAGAGTCTGTTGGAGCGCTTTGAGAGCGGCTTTTATGAGGACAGCGATGTGGCAGAGCTTAATAAGGCTTTGCAGGAAATGAAGGGGTGAGGGTATGGGCTCTGATACCAAAGCCCTCCGCAATCGCATCAAAAGCGTCCGTTCTACCCTGCATTTAACCAAGGCCATGGGTTTGGTGGCCTCCTCAAAAATTCGTCGTGCCGGTGAAGCTATGCAGAAAAGCCGACAGTATGCCGATCATTTGGACGGTATTCTATCGGTGTTGTCGGCCTCGCCGGAGTGTCAAAAGAGTCCGTATATGCGTCACGAGGGCGATCGGACACGGTTGATTGTGGTTGCCGGCGACAGAGGGTTGGCCGGTGGCTATAACGCCAATGTGTTTCGGCTTTGTCGTTCATATCCCGATGCACAGATCATTGCTGTGGGCAAGCGTGCCTGCGACCGTTTTTCCGGGTCGTATATTTCGGCTGAACATTTCGGCGGTAAAGAGGCTTATGCACTGGCCAAGCAGTTGTGTGACGACTTTGTGGCCGGTGAGTTTGATCGCTTGGGCGTTTTATACACACGCTATGTGTCTATGATGAGCCAAGAGGCTACCATTCGTTGGATTTTGCCGTTTGAAAAGAACGAGGCTGTCAAGCCGGTTTCGGCTGTGTTTGAGCCGGATGAGATGACCGTGATGACTACGGCTGTTCCCGAGTACACAGCCGGTGTGATTGTCGCAGCGGTTCGGGAGAGTTTTTTAAGCGAGGTGGCTGCTCGCCGTATGGCGATGGATAGTGCCGGCAAAAACGCCACACAAATGATTGATGATTTGCAACTGCAGTATAATCGTGCCAGACAGAGCAGTATCACACAGGAAATTACCGAAATTGTCGCCGGAAGCGATGTCCGGTAAGATACAGTTCGTTTCGGCCTTTTGCCGGATATTGTCAAAATAAAGGAGTGTAGGAATTGGCAAGTACAAATATCGGAAAGGTATGTCAGGTTATGGGACCGGTCGTCGATGTTCGGTTTGAAAATGGCTGTCTTCCTTCCATTTATAATGCGTTGACCATTCCGGTCGGAAACAGAACGCTGACAGTTGAGGTGGCCCAGCATATCGGCGACAACACGGCTCGTTGTATTGCCATGGCTTCCACCGACGGATTACAGCGTGATACCGATGCAACTGATACCGGAAAGACTATCAGCGTTCCGGTGGGGCGTGAAACATTAGGTCGTATTTTCAATGTGCTGGGAGAGGCTGTTGACAATATGCCGGCGCCCACCACAGCCGAGCGTTGGGATATTCACCGTCCGGCCCCCGAATACGAGGAATTGGCCACGACAACCGAGATTTTGGAAACCGGCATCAAGGTTATTGACTTAATTTGTCCCTATTCCAAGGGTGGTAAAATCGGTCTGTTCGGCGGTGCCGGTGTTGGTAAGACCGTGCTGATCATGGAACTCATTAACAACATTGCCAAGGAACACGGCGGTTTATCGGTGTTTACCGGTGTCGGTGAGCGTACTCGTGAGGGCAATGATTTGTATAACGAAATGAAACAATCGGGCGTTTTATCCAACACCGCTTTGGTTTACGGACAGATGAATGAACCGCCCGGAGCCAGAATGAGAGTGGCGTTGTCGGGATTGACTATGGCCGAGTACTTCCGTGATAAGGAAGGGCAGGATGTGCTTCTTTTCATTGATAATATCTTTCGTTTTACACAGGCGGGCAGTGAGGTTTCGGCGTTGCTTGGCCGTATGCCGTCCGCTGTTGGCTATCAGCCGACCTTGGCGAATGAAATGGGTGCTTTGCAGGAGCGCATCACCTCGACCCGTAAGGGCTCTATCACATCGGTACAGGCTGTATATGTGCCGGCCGATGACTTGACCGACCCGGCACCGGCAACCACCTTTGCCCATTTGGACGCCACGACGGTTTTGGCCAGAAACATTGCCTCCCAAGGTATTTATCCGGCCGTTGACCCATTGGAATCTACCAGTCGTATTCTTTCTCCGGAGATTGTCGGAGAGCAGCATTATGCGGTGGCCAGAGAGGTACAACGGATTTTGCAGCGCTATGCCGAGCTGATGGATATTATCGCCATCATGGGTATGGATGAATTGTCGGATGAGGATAAATTACTGGTTCAAAGAGCCCGTAAGATTCAACGCTTTTTGTCCCAGCCGTTTGATGTATCCGAAAAATTCACCGGTATCCCCGGTACGTATGTGCCGCTTAGCGAAACCATTCGCGGCTTTAAGGAAATTATTGAAGGCAAGCATGATGATTTGCCTGAATCGGCTTTCCTGTTTGTCGGAACGATTGACGAGGCTGTCGAAAAGGCAGGGAAGGTGGCCCAATGAAACCGTATCATCTGGTTATTTCCACGCCGGACGGTAGCCTGTTTGACGGAGAAGCCGGTTTACTGGCTCTGCGAGGGGCTGACGGCGATTTGGCAGTTTTGGCAGGGCATATTCCTATGATGACGGCCATTCGTCCCGGCTCATGCAAGGTTGTGTTGCCGGACGAAACCGAACGCACGGGAACGGTTGATGGCGGTCTTTTGACCGTGAGCGAGGATTGTGTGACCGTTATTTCCGGCAGTTTCACTTGGGATAAATAAGCTATAAACAATAAGAGAACGCTTTGACTTTTGGCCAAGGCGTTCTCCTTTTTTATGATGTTTGTTTACTTTGTTGGCATAATCCAGCCAAACTGGTCTGGAATCAAGCGGTCCTTGCCCAAGGTTGGCTTAAAGCGGGAAATGGGGTTGCACCAAGAAACACCGTTAGCAGCTATGCGAATCTTCATGGGACGGTTTGCTTTCCATCCCACACGGTCTAACGCAACGGTCAGCACAAAATGGCTGCCCACACCGGGAATCACCTTAATATCGCTGTATGTCTTGATAAAGTCCTCTTTTTGCTTGCCGATTAACGACCAGTACAGTTCCTCAAACAAACTGATTTCAAGCCTGCCGTTTTCGGAAATGTGGATGTCCGGAGTCGGCGTAAAGGGTGTGTATTCGATTGAAAGATCATAGAATGATTGTTTGGCACAGGATAACTCAATATACAGGTTGCGCTCATCCTTGGCCATGCGAAAACGGCTGTTCGTCTCTTTGTCAATAACATCCCATGAGGCGGTTTCAAGCGGAACCGTTCGTAAAGCGTAATGCTTCACGCCGTCGGTGCCGTCCTGGCCGTCGTAATACGAGAGGGGAGAAAGTCCCTGCTCTATGCGGTTTTCAACCTCCGCAAATTCGGTGGCCAAGAGGTTTTTAAGGGAACGGATTCTTTTTTCAAGCATATCCTTTGTAAACTTAAAGTCCTCTGCCTCGGAATGATACCCCAATCGGTTGTCCTCATCACATAACGGCAACATTTTCTCGCTGTGCCTGATTTCTTTTTGCACCAGGTCTTTCATGTCGGCAAGCAGTGCCGACGGGTTATCGTCCCTGCGACCTAAACGGTCACGCAGTTGATAGAACTTGAGAATGGTATAGGTGCTTTCAAACAGAATATCAATAGCCTGAGCTACCGACAACTGTTCTTTTTCATCGGGGTCATTGTCGGCAATCTGCTTGAAGAGAACTGCGCCCTCGTGCCAGTCCTTGCAAACAAGGGCCAATAGCGTGATGGCTTCATCCAGCGTATGACCGCTCATCAAGGCATCGTAGATACGGTCGCCGTCCACCGGGTCGGTTTGCCAACTGCGGGGCAGGGGCTTGTTTTTTGGCTTTAGAGCCAAATCCCACACAACGCCGTTGTGTGCCGGCCCGTAATAGCTGAACATGATGTTCAGCGGATATCGGCTGTATCCGTTTGCAAAGTGTTGCCAAACCTTTGTAACGGCCGCCGCACGGCTTTCACCAAAGGTTAAGGCCGCCAACCGATTCAAAAATCCCTCCTCGTCGGAAAAATCATCCATAAAGGCCAATTCGCCGGCCGCTTTACTCATTATGCAGGGGTAATTGCCGGTGTACCAACACTGCAAAACGCCCTCTACCTGATACTCTCTGGCCTTGGCGTATTTTCGGAACACAAGGCCGGGAACCGGCACATAGGGAACGCTGGAAATCTCATGAGAACAGCAGACCTGCATTTTGGCGTACAGGTGCTTGTGATGTTCATTGGCCTCACGGGCGGTGGTGATAAACATCTGCGCCGGTCCGACATAGGAAAGCCAATAGTCAATGGACAGCCGTTCACGGCCGAGCTGTTCTTCATAGCCACGGTCGCCGAAATTCTGCATGAGCATCACATCATCGGGAGCCTTGCGGACATATTCGCGAATTTCATCGTCCGACCACAGACGGTGACCGTAGGTCCAACTGATGAACTCAAAATCGGGGTTGGCGTCTCTCATACCGCTGCGCATGGCTTCCAAAGCCTCGGCCAAGAGCGTGCCTCTGGTCTTGCCGGAGCAACGAGTACAATGGCCGCCGACAACGGAAACGCAAGAAGTGTCGCGCTCGCCGTAGGTGATGCTGATAAAGCCGCGAAGTCCCGGCACCAAAGAAACAAGATTATAGCCCGCCTCATAGCAATAATCACGGCCGGCCTTTGTGCCCAAACAAACCGCCTTTCCACGCCTGGGCAGAGTCGGATCGTACAATTCGGGGAATTGATTGGCAAAGGTCTGGGTGGCACTTAACGGCTCGTGCGTCGTCGCACCGCTCATTTCCGGATGCCGTAAGGCAATTTCGGGCGGTAAGGCGGCCGGCTCAATGGCAAACACATAGACCCCAATGCCGTATCGACGGCATTTTTGCACCAAAGCATTCAGTTTTTCAAGGCGTCCTTTACAATGATGGCCGTATTCGGGAATCAATTTGGACGGCAAAAGATCATAAAATCGGGCATAGACCCAAACACCATTCGAACCGTCGTGCATCAAACGGTTCAGATACTCGTCCGGATAGTAATCAAAATCGCTGTCTAGTTCGTCCATTATATGGGGCGGACGGTTGGTGGGGGCGAAAAAAGAACGAGTGATACGCGACCGCATATACGGACGTCGTGTCACGGTACCCGGCGTTAAGTAGGCATTCTCTTTACGGCGCAGTTCATCCTCTAAATAGATCACACCCCGTCGAATGCCCTCTGTGTCATTGGCCGTAATGGTCACACCCATCGCCGTAACCGTAATTTCATAAGCCTCAAAGCAAGGGGCGGGGCCTTTTTTTAGGGTGACAGGATAGGTCGTTCCGCCAATTCCATACACACGGGTAAAAACGGCAAAATCCTTGTAAACGGTTTCGAGCAAATTATCCGGATCATCGCAGAAGGTATTGGCTAAATAGATGCCGTGCGCATCAATTTCGCCGTCTTTTTTCATTCTGTGACCGTAAAAGGACGGTTTAGTCGTAAAAACAGGTTTCTTTAAGTCCTGAACAAAGGACGGCAACCGAACACCGGGGATAAACGGTTGTGCGTTTGACATGAGAAAGCCTCCTCTTACAAAGTCTTTGCCCAATCAATTTGGTGTGGCTGACGGAAGGAGCCCGGATCGGTGAAATGCTCGGGGTCGCTGTGCAGGCAGGCCAGCGTTTCATCCACAAACGGCTTGGCCGGTATATATAAAAGAGTAGCTTTTCCGCATACGGTTTCTTTGACGAGATTTTCTTTACGGAATAAGTCTAAGAAAACATCGGCGTTGGCATACGGCCAAAAACGGTCGGGACAAACCGATTCGCCCTGCCCGAAATGGCGTAGTTCATTGTCGGCCTCGGGATGTTTCTCCAGGATTTCTTCCACAAACATATACTCAGCTAAATGCTTCATGGTGCATTTGTCCAACAGAACACCGATAAACAGCATACCGGCGTTCATATCATACATTTTCTGCCAAGGAGAGGACTTTGAAAAAGCATAATCGCCGTATTTACCGGTACGGGGGCCGAAGGCCTTGTGACCATCGGTCAGCGCTTTGGCTTTTTTTCCGAAAGCAGTAACCGAGTGGGTTTCCTGATCACTACGCAGTACACCGGGCCGTTTTCTAAATACTTCGGTAATCAGTCCGGCGTCCGACGGCCGATCCATGCTCCATTCTTCGTAGGCGTGGGCAAAGTTTTTCATAGCCAGCGCCGGCATTACCAGTGTGCCGTCATCTCCCAGCGTTTCAAGCAAAGCATCAATCACTGTATCCGGCCCATTTTCAACATGACCTAAACTTTTGAGTGAGGAATGAACAATGACCGTGTCCCCATGTTGAATGCCGAGTGCCGATAACGCCCGACAGATGTCTTCTTTGGTAACCGTTGTCATGAAATAAACCACCCTTTACGACGATGCTTTGAAAGTGCTTACAGAAAGGACAGCGGTTCTCCCTGTCCTCTAATTGGTTTGCCCGTCGCAAACCCTCAAAAGTCATCGCCTGTTATATGAATCCGCCTTTATTATAGCATTGAGGCGGAATTTGTCAATGGTTGTTTTATGCCTTTTCGGGCGATTATGCACCCGTCAAAATCGGCTGACTTTGCATGGAAAATGTCCCAAATGACAACCTTTTATCAGTGTAAAACAGGGAAGAGTTTTTCACCATTATGATCATCGTTAATGCCATGTTTTCTCTGCGTAAAGCTGCTTTATTGGCGGATTTGGCCATTCATGTGTTCATTCGGCTCAGTTTTATGCGCTTTTGAAAAGTGACAGTGCAAAGATCTCGTCCCGCCAAACAGAAGACTGTGCTTATTGGTTGTGCAACACAAAGGTCTTTACGGTAATCACACGGCCGGATCAAAGGCGCGCGTTCTTTGCCCCACCAAACAAGTCCATGTTTGTTCAGTTATACAGATCCAAAGTCTTTCCTGTGCAAGGCCGATCCCCCACGGTGTGGGAGAAATGCCGCAAAGCCCAAAGAGGAGATGATCGATGTAGAACGGTGGCACGGTGCTGCTGTGACCGAAGGGTTGCTTTCATCGAGCGTTACTATGTGAAAGATAACTCTGATTCAAAGCCTGCGGTTTGACCGCTCGCTTTACTGGGGAAAATCCACGTTACGGGGGAATTTTCACCGGTAAAGGTTTTTTAACCGTCTGTTTATCAGGTTGTTTTCGGCATACAAAAAAGTGCCCCGATCCGTCGTCGGATCGGGGCGTAATACCTGAAATCAATAAATGGGAAAATGCGCACAAAGGTCTTGCACTTCATCGGATATTTGTTGCTTTGAGGCGTCAAAATCACGGATAGTTTTATCAATCCAGCCGGCAATTTGCTGCATTTGCGGTTCCTTGAAGCCTCTGGTGGTGACGGCCGGTGTGCCGATGCGCAGACCACTGGTGATAAACGGACTTTGCGGATCGTCGGGGATGGTGTTTTTATTGGCAGTGATATGAACTTCATCCAAGCGTTGCTCGAGCTCCTTACCGGTTAAACCAAGGCCGGTCAATTTCAGCAGCATTAAATGATTGTCAGTGCCATCCGAAACAAGCGGGATGCCTCTGTCTTTAAGGGATGCCGCCAGAACCGAGGCGTTTTTGACAATTTGCTGTTGATAGGCAACAAATTCCGGTGTTAAGGCCTCACCGAAGGCCACAGCCTTAGCGGCGATGATGTGCATCAGCGGACCGCCTTGTGTTCCGGGGAAAACGGCTTTGTCGATTTTTGCGGCGAGTTCGGCACGGCAGAGAATCGTACCGCCGCGTGGGCCGCGCAGGGTCTTGTGGGTGGTGGTGGTAACCACATCGGCATAGGGGACCGGCGAGGGGTGCACACCGGCAGCTACCAAACCGGCAATGTGTGCCATGTCCACCATTAAATAGGCACCCACCTTGTCGGCGATTTCACGGCATCGCTTAAAATCGATGATACGGGAATAAGCACTCCCACCGGCAATAATCAGCTTCGGACGGTGTTCAAGGGCCAATGCCTCCATGGCGTCATAGTCGATCTGCTCGGTTTCTTTATTCAGACCGTAGGGCACCACATGGAAGTATTTTCCGGAAATATTTACGGGAGAGCCGTGCGAGAGATGACCGCCCTGCTGCAAATTCATGCCCAAAACGGTGTCACCCGGTTCAAGCAGGGCAAAAAAGACAGCCAAATTGGCGTTGGCACCGCTGTGAGGCTGGACATTGGCGTGCTCGGCATGGAATAACTGTTTGGCACGTTCTCTGGCGATTTCTTCCACCTCATCCACAAACTGACAACCGCCGTAGTACCGCTTGGACGGATAACCCTCGGCGTACTTGTTAGTCAGCACGCCGCCGGCTGCCAATAAAACGGCTTTTGAAACGATATTTTCACTGGCAATCAGCTCAATGTTATGCTGTTGACGGTCTAACTCACGGTGGCAGGCTTCTGCAACTGTCGGATCGTAGTTATGGAGTTCTTCGAAAAAATTCATCGGTTGAATCGTCCTTTCTCTTTTACAATATCATCCGGTCGGCGTTATGCCACCGGTAGGGTTTGCTTGCTTTGCCGTCAAACGGTCAACTCATACCGAATGTCATCGCCGCCAAAGGCCTTAATAGCCGGTTCTGCGACTTCCCGCAAAAACTCATCGACCTGTGTCGGACAGCGGCCTATATACAGAGACGGGTCAAGCTGATTGAGAATCTCTTCCTTGCTAAGAGGAATGCGTTCATCGTCGGCCAAGCGGTCGATCAAATCGTTTTGACCGCCCTCTAACTTGATTTTTTTGGTGGTGGCATGGGAGCATTCTCGAATGATTTCGTGGATTTCCTGACGGTCGGCACCCCGTTTGACCGATTCCATCATGATGTTTTCGGTGGCCATAAAGGGGAGCTTATCCATCACACGGCGGTTGATCATTCGGTCATAGACCACCAATCCGTCGGTGATGTTGATATAAATATTCAAAATGGCATCCACCGACAGGAAGGCTTCGGCGACGGCCAAACGCTTGTTGGCGCTGTCATCCAGCGTGCGTTCAAACCATTGGGTAGAGGCCGTCAAAGCCGGATTCATGGCATCGCTGATCACATATTTGGCCAAAGCGCTCATGCGTTCACTGCGCATGGGATTACGTTTGTAGGGCATGGCCGAGGAACCGATTTGGCTACTGGCGAAGGGTTCTTCCATTTCCTCAAAGGATTGGCTGATTCTCAAATCGTTGGAGAATTTGTAGGCGCTTTGGGCAAAGCCGGACAGACAGGAAAGGAAGTAGTAATCAACCTTACGGGAATAGGTTTGTCCCGAAACAGGAACACAACCCGGAAAGCCCATGTCTGAAGCGATTAAATCTTCCAATTTTTTAACCTTCTCCTCATCGCCGTTAAACAATTCCATAAAACTGGCTTGAGTACCGGTAGTGCCTTTAGAGCCTAATAAACGCAAACGGCTTAATTGAAAGGATAGATTCTCCATGTCGCCGATAAGTTCATTCATCCACAAGGTGGCACGCTTGCCAACCGTGGTGAGCTGTGCCGGCTGTAAATGGGTGTAGCCCAGGCAGGGCAGAGCCTTATAGGTTTCGGCGAAACCAGTCAAATTCTTAAGCACCTGAGCGGCCTTTTTAAGAATCAACCGAGAGGCCTCCCGCAGAATGATAACATCGGTGTTATCTCCGACATAACAACTGGTCGCCCCCAAATGAATAATCGGCTTGGCCTTTGGGCATTGCTCGCCGAACGCAAACACATGGGACATCACATCGTGCCGGACAATTTTTTCACGGCTTTCAGCTACATCGTAGTTGATATCATTGGCATGAGCTTCCATTTCAGCGATTTGCTCATCGGTAATGGAAAGCCCTAACTGCTTTTCGGCCTTGGCCAAAGAAATCCATAGTTTTCGCCAGGTTTTGAATTTGAAGTTATCTGAAAAAATATGTTGCATCTCATCGCTGGCATAGCGAGTCGAAAGAGGAGAAATATAGCGGTCGCGTGTGTCGCTCATCAAAAGGACTCCTATCGTGTTTCTTTGAATCGGCCGGTCGCCATTCTGTGCTACGCTTTTCTTATGCGTGGGTGATTCATCGGTTGCCGATACGCTCTCTTTGTGTCAATTATAGCATTTGGGCAGTTGCTTGTCAATCGGGGCTTTATGGGGACGCTCAACATTCTGCCGACAAAACAGGAATGAAAAATCGAAGATTAGCCATCCCGTTTGCCTATGGGGATTGTCTTGCTCTATTTTGCTTCCCCTCGGCACAATGCCCTTATAAGCGGTTATACACAGATTTGTCAATGGTTGGTGTGCCGCCCTCCTTGCAACAAGCCATCCATTATCATTCCTTTCGTCACTTCAGTTCGAAACGGAATGACCTTTGACAGCCAAATGATTTCCTAAAAATGAGGATTAGGAAAGATCATCCGTTGTTTCATACACCATTTCTCCTTGCATTTATCTATGAAATATGGTACCATAAAATCAACCTGTTTGTAAATGGATATAAACCGTATTATATGGATAATAGTTGGTGAAGGCTGTTGGAATTCCTTGCATTTTCAAAGGTGTTCCGTTCGGCAGGGATGTTCGAGGAGCGAGTATGAAACCGGCCGTCAAAAGTAAAATGAAACGGCTGATATTATGAGAGAAATGAGAAGTATATGACATTTGATGATTTTTCCCTAAATGGCGCTGTTAAGCGGGCGGTGTCCGACCTCGGCTACAGTCAGCCGACGCCGATTCAAGAACAAAGCATTCCGATTTTGTTAGAAGGGCATGACCTAATCGGCTTAAGCCAAACGGGGAGCGGAAAAACCGCTGCTTACGGATTGCCGGCTCTCAACCGGGTCGATCCCGAACCCGATGCTAAATATCCGCAGGTTTTAATTTTAACGCCTACCCGTGAATTGGCTATGCAGGTCGCAGATGAACTGCATAAGTTTTCCAAATATACCGAACGAATTCATATCACGGCGGTCTACGGCGGCCAGCCGATTAATCACCAGGTCGCACGGGTTCGCAGCGGTTGTCAGATTTTGGTGGGAACACCCGGTCGAATTATGGATTTGTTAGGTCGCAAAGTGCTTCGATTCCAAAACCTTAAGACGGTCATTCTTGATGAAGCGGATGAGATGTTGAATAGGGGCTTTCGTGAGGATATCGAGAGCATTTTATCCAAAGCACCGACAAAACGCCAAACGGTGTTATTCTCGGCCACCATGCCCCAACCGATTAGGGACATAACCGGCACCTATCTCACCGATCCGATTACAGTCAAAATAGCCGATGGGGAGCAGACGGCCGTTCAAGTTGAACAGATGTATTTTGAGGTGGCGTCTTCTTGCAAAAAGGATGCGCTGTCGCTTTTGCTACAGGCATACGAGCCTCGACGCTCCCTTGTTTTTTGCAATACCAAAAAGATGGTGGATGAGGTGTGTGCGGATTTGACAGAACGAGGCTTTATGGCCGAAAAATTGCATGGCGATCTCAAGCAGGAACAGCGAACGTCGGTGATGAATCGGTATAAAAACGGTGGCTTTCCGATACTGGTTGCTACAGACGTTGCCGCCCGTGGCATTGATGTCAATGACATTGATATTGTCTTTAACTATGATTTGCCGGATGATCCTGATTTTTATGTGCATCGCATTGGGCGTACGGCAAGGGCCGGCAAGAACGGTCAATCCATAACGCTGATTCATCAAAAGAATCAAATAGAAACTTTGCGGTGTATGGCACGGCAGACTCATTCGACCGTCAGTCGCCGTGAGCTGCCGACCGTTAGAAGCCTTATCAAACAAACAAACGGTCGTTTCATCAGCGAAATTGTTGATTATGCCACGGTTCATGACACGGCAGACAGCGAGGCGGTGCTGACAGCTTTGCATGAGCGTGGCTTAAATGATCATGTTGTTGCTGTGACGCTTCTCCATATGATTATCGAAGAAAATGGTCTGAAAAAAGGCACGGTGGATGTTCCCATGGGCTCCATAGAAACAGCCGTCGATACAGTCGAAACCAAGAAACCGACACGCCGAACAGCTCGACGAGTGCTCAACGAGAAGGCTGTTGAAAAGTTTAAGGATGTTGACATGGCCACCATCATCATCAGCATCGGGCGGCAGGATAAGGTGGCGCCTAAGCATGTTTTGGGGGCGATTGCCGGGGAGAGTGGACTGCCGGGCAGTATCATGGGGACGATTGACATCGGCGAACGCACCACCACCGTTGAGGTGCCCAGGCAACTGCGTACCCGTATTGTCAAAGCTTTGAACAAAAAAACCGTTAAGGGCAAAACCGTGACGGTCAAAGCATGTAAATAAAAGTGTTAACAATTTGTCAATGATTTTTGCACCGGATGGGTGTATAATAAAGAATAAAGGGAGGTCCTTTACATGAAAAATAAGAAAACAATTTTAACTGTGTCAATTTTGGCCGTCGTGGTGCTATTGGTGGCCTTGTTCTGGGGCGGCTATAACTCTATGGTGGATGCACAGACGAATGTGGAAAAGGCACAGTCGGACATTCAAGCGCAACTGGAACGCCGCGCCGATTTGATTCCGAATTTTGTGGCCACTGTTAAGGGTTACACCGATTACGAACAGGAAACGCTGACAGCGGTGACCAACGCTCGTGCGGCTGTGACCAATGCCGGTAATGCCGCCGATTTAGCCAAGGCAAACGACGGTCTTAACAGCGCCATTGATGTGTGGGTCAATGCCGTGACCGAGGCATATCCTGATTTGAAAGCCAACGCCAATTATGTGGCTTTGCAGGATGAATTGGCGGGTACCGAAAACCGTATTGCCGTGGCTCGTACCGATTATAACGAGGTAGCAAAGAAATACAACGCCATGATTCGTCGCTTCCCGAAAAATATCATTGCCGGTCTGTTCGGTTTTGATGCTGTGGATTATTTCAGTGCTTCGAGCGGTGCCGAAAAGGTTCCCCAGGTGTCCTTTGAGTAAACCGATATGAAGAAACGCCTGATAGGGATAGCGGCGGCACTGTGGCTTGCGCTGCTTTTTTGCCTGCCGGTCACAGCCAAAACCGTTTATCCGGAACCAACAAATCAGTTTTTTGTGAACGATTTTGCCGATGTGATCAGCGCCGACAAAGAGGCCGCCATGCAGGCTGCCGGCGAAAAGTTGTTTGACGCCTGTAAGGCGCAGGTGGTTGTCGTCACGGTGCCGGATTTGCAAGGGCGGGACATTGAGTCTTACGCCATCGGATTGGCACGGGAATGGGGCATCGGTCAGAAGGGTGAGAATAACGGCATTCTATTGCTTTTGTCGGTCAGTGAACGCAAGGTTCGCATCGAGGTCGGTACAGGGCTTGAGGGTGCGTTGCCCGACAGTAAAACCGGCCGTATTCTTGATACCTACGGTATGGATTCTTTTAGACAAAACGACTTTTCCACCGGCTTGGCGGCGGTGTATGATTCGTTGGTTAATGAAGTCTATGTTGAGTACGGCTTGGAGCCGGCTGACGGTTATCAGCCGATTGAAGAGGAGTCGTTTTCGTATGTCGATGCTTTGATTGTCTTTTTCATTGTCGGCTTTATTCTGTTGGTTTTGTTTACTCCGCTTAAACGGATCTTTCTGTTCATGCCGTTCCCGGGTCCTTTTTTCGGCGGCCGTGGCGGTCGGGGAGGCCCCGGTGGTTTCGGTGGCGGATTCGGCGGCGGTGGCGGATTCTCCGGTGGAGGCGGCGGCTTTTCAGGAGGCGGCTCTTCCCGTGGATTTTAACGGAATGAATGGTTATATCAAGTCATACACAAACATCCCGCTTTCAAGGATGACCCTTGAAAGCGGGATTTCTTTGTACCCTTCACACCCACCAAGGTGGTGTGTCAACCTATCAGAAGGCGAGAAGAATGGCGTTTTATGTTTCCGCAAGCCGTATACATTATTCAAAACAGAGTTGTTTCATACCAAACCGATGTAGCGGAACACGACAGCGTTTATCGGCAGTCCGAATTACCGGCTTAGCAGATGGGTGAATAGAGGCTTTTGGCGATAAAGCGTTGTACCGAGGACTCTTTTGAAAAGTGAGACAAAAGGTCGTCGCTGCACGGTCGGTTATAGAGCCGGTTTGCATGAGTTGGACGGATCAGTGAACTTTCGGTTGGCCGGTTACAGCGGCTTATATCAACAGAGTAAGTCATCGGCTTTGACGGCAGTCATGATTTTTTGTGAAAAAAGTCAACGACTTCTTTTTGCTTTGACTTAACGCCGGCTTTGACACGGTTTTCCCAAGCCTCTTGGGTCTCCTTTAGATGCTCGGCCAGGGAATGGGCCGATTGAAAGGCAAACAAAAAGTGGGTCTTTTCCTTAGCACGGATTTGGTTGCTCTTGATTTGCGCCTTAAGAGCTTCGTAGCGGATGATGATTTCGTTTTCTTTGGCAAAGGACTTCATCTTGGACACCAGATGGGCCGAATAGGAAACATCAATCACAAAGACACCGAAAAAGAAACCGATGACAAAGGAAAAAGCCAGGTTTTCGGACAACCAACGAAGAGATTCTAAAATATGGGTGTGAACACCAAAGTAGTACAGAGCCCCGGCCGCCGTCCAAATCAATGAAAACTTGGGACAGATAATGCCCTGAAGATTGCCCCATTCGCGGCTGTAATCCCACAAACGAACACGGGACCATTTCAGATTTATCAGACCGGCGACATATTCGATGGCCGTCATGCAAAGTCCCATGCAAACAATCATCAGCACCTTGCCCACCGAGCCGGTGAGTTGTAATCTGCCGCCGAAGGAGGCACACAGATACAGCACACACAAACCAAAGCCGTATATCGGCAGGTACGGACCGATGCAAAAGCCCGGGTTAATCCATTTCCGTTCGGGGTTGGCCGATGAAATAAACCGTCTGAAAAACAGCTCCAACACCCAACCGCCGGTTGAACCGATAAAAAACAGATAAGCAAGCGTTAAAAATAAACTCACGCCCATCATCTCCTTTTTCAAAATGTTCCGTTTATTATTATAGCAGGGGTTTCTTTGCATTTCAATTCTCTTATGTGGGTGGGAGACCATTGGGTAGAAAATCGGGAAAGGATGCCAAAAAAACGACGACGGTTTTAATACCGTCGTCCGTAACAATTAGTCTTTGGAAAATTCCGCCAGGGTTAACCCTTCGTTTTTCTGCAAGGCCCAGTTAACATTCCATTCACTGGTAAAGACAAGCAAATAGTTGTTTCTAAAGTCTTGCACCACCTTGGTGTCACTGGTCAGGTTCAGCGTCTTCGGGTCGATCTCACGATTGGTGATCCAACGAATATGCTCATACGGCATGGGAGTCTTAATAACTTCCACATTGTATTCGCTTTTCAGTCGGTATTCCAACACTTCAAACTGCAACACACCGACCACGCCGACAATGACTCGTTCCATGCCGGTGTCGGGCTCATGGAAAATCTGAATGGCACCCTCTTGGGCAATCTGGGTCATACCCTTGACAAACTGCTTTCGCTTAAGGGTGTCTTTTTGCTCATAAACGGCAAAATGTTCCGGTGCAAAGGTGGGAATGCCTTCAAACTGTACCTTGTGATTCGAACAGCATACCGTGTCACCGATGGAAAAAACGCCCGGGTCGAAAACGCCGATAATATCACCGGCATAGGCGGTGTCTACGATTTCCCGCTCGCTGGCCATGAGCTGTTGCGGTTGGGGCAATTTCATCATTTTTCCGCTCTGCTTGTGATAATACTCCTTGCCTCTCTCAAAACGGCCGGAGCAAATACGCATAAAGGTCATGCGGTCACGGTGCGCCTTGTTCATGTTGGCTTGAATCTTAAAGACAAAAGCCGAGAAAGAATCCTCAAAGGGATCAACCGGGCCGTCAACGCTTTGCCGGGGCAGGGGCGGCGTTGTCATCTTTAAGAAGTTTTCCAAAAACGGCTCTACACCGAAATTGGTTAGTGCCGACCCAAAAAAGACCGGACTTAATTTGCCGTGACGCACCTTTTCAAGATCAAAATCATAACTGGCACCGTCCAATAGTTCAATCTGATCAACCAAATCTTTGCGAAGATACGGGCCGATGAGCTCATCTAATTTGTCGGTGTCGGTAATGTCGCAGGCAACTGCCTCTACCTTGCTTTGACCCTTGTAACCGTTTTCAAAGGTGAGAATCTGTCGATTTTGCCGATCAAACACACCCTTAAAGCTACTGCCGCAGCTAATCGGCCAGTTCATGGGATAAGTGCCGATACCGAACTCCTTCTCCAGCTCATCCACCAAATCAAAAGGATCTCTGGCCTCTCGGTCGAGCTTGTTGATAAAGGTAAAAATCGGGATGTCGCGCATAGCCACAACCTTAAACAGCTTTCTGGTTTGCGGCTCAATACCCTTGGCGGCATCAATCACCATGACAACGCTGTCGGCGGCCATGAGGGTTCGGTAGGTGTCTTCGGAGAAATCCTGGTGACCGGGGGTGTCCAAAATATTGATGCAATAGCCCTCATATTCAAACTGCATCACCGAAGAAGTGATGGAAATACCACGTTGCTTTTCAAGATCCATCCAGTCGGAAACGGCGTGACGGGCGGTTGCT
Organism: Clostridiaceae bacterium; assembly: GCA_016295355.1. GTDB lineage: Bacteria > Bacillota > Clostridia > Oscillospirales > Acutalibacteraceae > SIG607. Next base: position 13,081 of record JAEDLK010000003.1, on the reverse strand, counting down.
TTTCCCTTGACGCTACCGGCGGTCTGAATAGCGCCTCCGTATAAAAGGAGCTTTTCGGTGAGGGTTGTTTTACCGGCGTCGGGGTGGGAAATAATGGCAAAGGTGCGGCGCCGATTGATTTGTTTTTCAAGTTCTGTCATAAACACTACTCCGAATGTATGATAAAGGGTTTTTCTAAAGGCGAGCATTTAACCGAACACGGCGAAAAGGCCGGATTAAAACCTTTGCCTGTTTTCTCAAAAGAGGGGCTGTAAAAAACACGAGTTTTTTACAGCCCCTTGGTTAAATGATCATAGGGGAAATGCGGACTTTTGATTAGTCATGATGACGGAAGCCGCGACGGCCGCCGTTGTTCGGACGGGGCTTTCGGGGCTGGGGAACCTCATCGGCATCGGGTTCGACAACAGCGCCTTCGATTTCGACCAGCGCATCCCGACGGGACAGATTCAGACGGCCTTGATCGTCAATTTCGGTCACCTTAACCAAAACCTCATCGCCGACCGAAACAACATCCTCAACCTTTTCAACACGCTTGACATCCAGCTTGCTGATGTGTACCAAGCCTTCCTTGCCGGGGGCGATTTCCACAAAAGCACCGAAGGCCATCAAACGGGTGACCTTGCCCTTGTAAATAGCACCGATCTCGGGGTCGTTGGCAATGGTTTCAACAATGGACAAAGCCTGCTCACACTTACTCAAATCAACGCCGGCAATATACACATGACCGTCATCCTCAATGTTGATGACAACATCACACTGCTCTTGAATGGACTGGATGACCTTGCCCTGCTTACCGATAACATCCCCGATCTTGGTGGGATCAATCACGGTAGACAGCATCTTGGGAGCATATTTAGACAGCTCTTCACGGGGTTTGGCAATGACAGGAGCCATCACCTCGTCCAAGATATAATTTCTGGCCTTGTGGGTCTTGGCCAAAGCCTCTTTGATGATTTCGGGTGTCAGACCGTGAACCTTTAAGTCCATCTGAATGGCGGTGATACCGTCTTTTGTACCGGCCACCTTAAAGTCCATATCGCCGTAGAAGTCTTCCAAACCCTGGATATCCACCATGGTCATGAAGTCGCCGTATACGCCTTGATCTCCGGTGATTAAACCGCAGGAAATGCCGGCAACAGGGGCCTTAATCGGCACACCGGCAGCCATCAAAGCCAGCGTAGAGCCGCAGATAGAGGCCTGAGAGGTGGAGCCGTTGGAGGAAAGAACCTCGGATACCACACGGATGGCATAGGGGAATTCCTCTACACTCGGCAGTACCGGTACCAAAGCCCGTTCGGCTAAAGCGCCGTGGCCGATCTCACGACGGCCGGGACCACGGGACGGCTTGGTTTCGCCGACACTGAAAGACGGGAAGTTGTAATGATGAATATAACGCTTTTCAATCTGTTCATCCAGACCGTCTAACTTCTGTGCTTCGCTGACCGAGGCCAGGGTGGCACTGGAAAGAACCTGCGTCTGGCCACGGGTGAACATACCCGAACCGTGAACACGGGGCAACAAATCAACTTCGGCGGCCAACGGACGAATTTCATCAATGCCACGGCCGTCAACACGCTTCTTTTCATCCTTCAGCCATTTTCTGACAACGTGCTTCTGCACCAAGTACATAATCTCGTCAATCTTGGCGGGATTTTCGGCAAACTGCTCGTCATACTTTTCATGAACGGCGTTATAGATGGGCAACAAGGCGGCGTCACGAATGCGCTTATCATCGGTGTCGAGTGCCTTCTTGACATCCTCAACACAGAAAGCTTCGATTTCGTCCATGATGGCCGGGTCGGGATCGTTGGACTCAAACGGAAATTTCTCCTTACCGATTTCGTCCACAATGGAATTGATAAAGGCCACGATCTTCTGGTTTTCCTTGTGGCCTGCCATAATAGCCTCAAACATGGTTTCGTCGTCAACCTCGTTAGCACCGGCTTCAATCATGGCAACCAAATCGGCGGTGGAGGAAACGGTCAAATTCAAATCGTTGTGCTTTCTCTGCTCCAAGGTGGGGTTGATGACGATTTCACCGTCAACCAAACCGACATTGACAGAGGAAATGGGGCCTGCCCACGGAATGTCCGAAATGGCAATGGCGCAGGAAACACCGATGGCGGCGGCAATCTGCGGATCGCAGTCGGGATCAACCGACATAACGGTGGCAACCACCGAGCAATCGTTACGCATATCCTTGGGGAACAGCGGACGAATCGGACGGTCAATGCAACGGGAAGCCAAAATGGCCTTGTCCGAGGCGCGGCCCTCGCGACGGGTGAAGGAACCCGGCAGACGGCCTACCGAATACATTTTCTCCTCGTAGTCAACCGACAGCGGGAAGAAATCCACACCTTCTCGCGGCTTAGACGAGGCGGTTACCGTACAAAGAACGGCCGTTTCACCGTAACGAGCCATGATGGCGGCGTTAGCAAGCTGAGCCATTTTGCCTGTTTCCAGAGTCAGCTTTCTGCCGGCTAACTCGGTTTCGTAGATTTTGTAGTTTTCAAACATGCTGATACCTCCTGTTGTTTTGAGGCTTACTCTGTTAGCAATAAATCCAGCACCGCACATGCATACGATGTTCGATTTACCGCTAACCCGCATAAACCTCTTCGTGATTTTTCACCCTTCGAATACAATATGGGCAATCCTTTCTTTGTATCCGAAAAGATATAAGAGGGCAGACCGGGAAAACGGCCTGCCCTGATTCTCGAAATTACTTACGAATTTCAAGACGCTTGATGATGGCACGATAACGGTTAACATCGACCTTGGTCAAATAAGCCAATAGGTTACGACGATGACCGACCATCTTCAGAAGACCCCGACGGGAATGGTGATCCTTGGCATGCGTCTTTAAGTGAGCATTCAACTCATTGATACGCTCTGTTAAGAGGGCAATCTGAACCTCAGGCGAACCGGTGTCGCCTTCGTGAGTGGCATACTCCTTAATAAGAGCCTGCTTTCTTTCGGCTGTCATGGTATTCACTCCTTTTATATTTGTCCGCCGCAGACCGAGCAAACGGTCATAAGTGATCCGCAACAATGCGGCAGTCGCCGTAAGCTCAGAACAGATACAAGGTATCATAAGCGGTAGCTTTGCTATTATAACACGACATGATACAAAAAGCAAGGTTTTTTTTATCGCTGTTTCATCGGGTGCTTGATCGGTGTAACGGCGGGCGATAAATGTGCGTTCGGCGGCCGACAAAGGGGTAAAGCCGAACCTTGACGGGGCGTTTGAACATCGTTTGCGAAGACAGTAAGATAGTTATTGAAAACAGGCGAACATTTCTTTATAATGTAAATAATTGTACAAGCACAGTCTTGAGAACCACACGATGGTGAAGACGAGCGTCAGACGGTGCTTTGAAACCAACAACAGGCGCAATAGTCTCTATTCCGGTAAAAGATAGGTGAGTGTTATGAAACAAAAATCCCACAGTCCGGCTTGGTTCCGTCGGTCGGCGGTCTATCAAATCAATCCCCGGACCTTCTCGCCGCAGGGGACACTGAAGGCTGTAACAAGGGAACTGCCGTTGATTGCCTCTCTGGGCTTTTACACGGTTTATCTTTGCCCGGTTTTCAGCGAAGATGCTTGTGAAGACCCGGCATATTTAAGTAAAAGACAGGTGGCTTCGGGAACAAAGAACCCGAAAAATCCGTACCGCATGAATGATTATTTCAGCATTGACGAAGAGTACGGCACAATGGATGATTTGCGAGAATTGGTTGATACAGCGCATGAGTTGGGGCAAAGGGTTCTGCTGGATTTGGTCTATTTGCACATCGGCCCTCATGCGCCGATTCTGAAAAAGCATCCCGAATTTGCCCGTCGGGATACTGACGGTCGGTTTATTTGCACCGAGTGGCATTTCCCGTATTTGGATTTCGACTGTGAGGGACTAAGGGAATATTTGTGGAGCAACATGGTTTATTATGTCGGGGCGTTGGATGTTGACGGCTTTCGTTGTGATGTCGGGGATCAGGTGCCGCTTGATTTCTGGGCAGAGGGACTGCGCCGTATTCAGAGCATCAAGCCGGATGTGGCGTTGATTTGTGAAGGCAGTAAGATGCACTATTTAACCGAGGCCTTTGCCGCCACCTATTGTTTCGGTTGGCATACCGGATGGTATGATTTGCTTACCGGTGCTATGACACCGGCAGAGTTTTGTCAAAAGGAGCGTGACCGGGCGGCCCTGTTGCCGACGGGTGGTTTGTATATGCGGGATATGGATAACCATGATACCGTGACCGATTGGCCGTGCCGTATCGAAACGCTGGCCGGTCATGACGGTATGGAGTTAATCCAGGTGATGAATTTCTTGGTTGACGGCGTGCCGATGGTGTATGCCGGTAATGAGTTGGCCGACAGTACCCGTCACAATATGTTTGCCAATCGATTTTTTCCCGGCAACTTTTCGGCCACCGACCGAGAACGTATAAAAACAACACCGGCCGCAGTGGCGCGTCAGGCCGTTCTGAAAAAGCTCAATGCGTTGCGAAACAAAAGTGCAACCATTCAATACGGTCAAACAATTTGGCCGACAAGTGAGCAGGGCTTGCTTGTTTTTAAGCGGGCACTCGGCCGCGAAACGGTGTTGGTTGTCGGTAATCCGACCGACAGCACCCGTACCTTTGAGGATGACAGCCTGCCGACCGACGCAAAAGTCCTTCTGTCAGCATGCGCATTTGTTACAAAAACGGCTATTCAAGCAGAACCAAAAGGCTATGCCGTCGTGCAATATAAAACGCAGGAGTGATTCATATGAACATGGTACATTTGCAAACAACCATTATGGAAATGATCAAGGAACAGTCGGTGTCCCATTTGGCTATTCGGATGGAACACAATGATGAAATTTTATACGAACAATTTGTGTCGCCCGACGGTCAACTGGACAGCCATACCTTGTTTGATATAGCGTCGGTAACCAAAATGGTGGTGACAACCTCGTTGGCCTTGATTGCCCTGGATAAGGGACTGATTCATTTAGAGGATCCCGTCAGTCGGTACTTTGACTGTCCGCCGGATAAGGAAGCTTGGACGATTCGGCATTTGTTGACCCATACCATCGGTTACGGCCACAAATCGCTGTGCGAGGGGGATCCGGCCGATGTGGCCGGCAAGATTTTGCATATTCCCTGCGATATTCCGGTCGGCAGTGATGTGCTTTATAGCTGTCCCGGCTTTATTCTGCTGGGCAAGCTGTTGGAAAAGGTATACGGCGCACCGCTGAATGTGCTGTTTAAGGAAAAGGTCGCCACCCCTTTGGGTATGAATGACAGTGTTTTTCTGCCGAAGGGGGGAGCCATTGTCAACAGCAATCAGGATGAGGCTGATCGTGGTAAGGTTAACGATTACAACTGCCGCTATTTGGGCGGTGTGGCCGGTAACGCCGGTCTGTTCAGCCATATGGATGATATGAGCCGTTTTGTTAAGATGTTGCGTGAAAACGGTCATCCGCTGTTTAGCGAGAAGATGTTCCTTGAGGCCGTCAGGAATTACACGCCGGGCATGAGTGAATCCAGGGGACTCGGCTTTACGCTGGTGGATGAATGCTATAAGCAAACGGGCGGCTTGTTCCCCGTGGGCGCTATCGGTCACTGCGGTCATACGGGACAATCGGTATTTTTGGATCGGGCCACCGGCTTTTCGGTGATCGTTCTTTCGGATATGACGGCGAGTGTCACGCGTAAGTTCGGTTTTGACAAGTACGGTGTGGTCATGCACGGCCGCGAGCGTTTGCACGCCGCTATCAAGGAGGATATGAAGGCAAACCGATTTTTTGCGTAAGTGCTTGAAAAATGGGGCTGAAAGCGGTATAATGATATATTATGTTATGATGTTATATTGACAAAAGGGAGAAATGACAATGACAGAATATACGGCTATGTCACAAAGCGAGTTAATGGATGCCTTTGTGGCAGTGAAGCAGGATTATGCACGCTTGGTGGCACAGGGATTGCAACTTGATATGTCGCGGGGCAAGCCCGGACCGGATCAAATGGATTTAAGTCGGGATATTTTTGAATTGGTCTCCACACCGATGGGCTTTAAGAATAAGGACGGGATTGATTGCCGCAATTACGGCGGTTTGGACGGCTTGACCGAACTGAAAAACCTGTTTTCGCAGATTCTCGGTGTGTCGGCTCAGCAAATCATTGTGGGGGGCAACTCCTCGCTGAATATGATGTTTGATACCATTTCGCAGGCCATGACGCACGGCTTTGGCAGTGAGCCTTGGATGAAGCAGGGCGAAATTTCCTTCATCTGCCCGGTGCCGGGATATGATCGTCACTTTGCCATCACCGAGTATTTTGGCATTCATATGATTCCGGTTAGCAACACCCCTGAGGGGCCGGATATGGATGTGATTGAGGAACTGGTTAAGGATGAAAAGGTCAAGGGTATGTGGTGTGTGCCGAAGTATTCCAATCCGGAGGGCATCACCTACAGTGATAACGTTGTTCGTCGTATTGCTCGCTTAAAGCCGGCAGCCAAGGATTTCCGTGTGATGTGGGATAATGCTTACGCCATTCACGATTTGTATGATGACGACGGGGATGCTTTATTAAATTTGTATGACGAGTGCGTTAAGGCCGGCAATCCGGACCTGGCTATCATGTTTACCTCCACGTCTAAAATCACCTTCCCGGGCGCTGGTGTGGCGGCCGAGGCGGCCAGCCCGAACAATGTCGAGATGCTGAAGGGTCGTATGAAATTCCAGACCATTGGACCGGATAAGCTGAATCAGTTGCGTCACGCCCGTATGTTCCGCACACTGGCCGATGTTAAGGCTCACATGAGAAAGCACGCCGCCATCCTGCGGCCCAAATTTGCCGCCGTGCAGATGTGTCTTGAAAAAGAATTGACCGGTCTGGGTATCGCCGAATGGAACGAACCGAAGGGCGGTTATTTCATCAGTCTGAATGTCATGAACGGTTGCGCGAAACGGGTTGAAGAGCTTTGTGCCGGTGCCGGCTTGATTCTGACCAAGGTGGGAGCCACCTATCCGTATGAGTTGGATGAAAACGACAGCAACATTCGTATTGCACCGTCTTATCCCAGCGTGGAGGAAGTGGCCGGCGCTTCACGGGTTCTCTGCACGGCCGTAAAATATGCCGCTTTGGAGAAACTCTTGGAGCAAAATGGCGAAAATGCTAAATATTGATTGACATTTAGTCGGTAAAAATGTATAATTGTTTATGTTAATTTTTTGGAACGGAGGACTTGCCAATGAAGAACAAGCGTGCAAGTAAAGTCACATTTTTTGTGATTCTGGCACTCATTCTTCTCCTGACCTATACGGCCTTTTTCGGCGTGCAGGACTATTACGGCGATATTCGTAATGTCAAGATTAAGAGCGCTGCTGATATCCGATGGGGCATTGATATTCGGGGCGGTGTGGAAGCGGTTTTTGCTCCCGATCTGCTACAATCGGATATTTCGGATGAAGATATGGAGGCCGCTCAAGCCATTATTGATACCCGTCTGGTAAACCAGGGTATCACCGATTATGAGATTTATACAGACAAAGAGAACAATCAGATTGTCGTTCGCTTCCCGTGGGCGGCGGACGATGATTCCTTCGACCCGGCTCAGGCTGTTGCTGGCTTGGGTGAAACTGCCGAATTGACCTTTTGCAAGGGCTCTACTTACGATGCCAATGCAGTGTTGTTCACAGGAAAGCATGTTTCCAAGGCTACTGCTTCCTATGTTTCTACCCAAATGAAGGACGGTTCCGAGTATAGCGGCTATGTTGTCAACTTAGAGCTTGATGAAACGGCGGCGGATATTTTTGCCAAAACAACGACTGAATTGGCCTCTTCAAATGGCTCTATTGCCATCAGCATGGACGGCAATGTTTTGAGTGCCCCAACAGTTAACGACCCCATTACAGACGGTCATGCTATGATTACCAATCCGGGGTTTACGGCCGAAACCGCACAGGATTTGGCCAACAAGATCAATGCCGGTGCGTTGCCGTTCTCTTTAACGGTTGATGACAGCAAGCTGTCCATCGTTTCGGCCACCTTGGGTGCCAATGCCCTTAATGTCATGGTCATAGCCGGTGCGATTGCTTTCGGCATGGTTTGTTTGCTGATGATTCTGCGCTATCGGTTGCACGGTGTTGTGGCCTCTATCGCTCTACTCGGACAGTTGGCCGGTTCTGTGGCTGCTATCTCGGGTTACTTCCCCGGCACTTCCGGTTTTACACTGACAGTGCCCGGTATTGCCGGTATCATCCTGTCTATCGGCGTCGGCGTCGACTGTAACGTGATCGCTGCCGAGAGAATCCGTGATGAATTTAAGAATGGTAAGACCATTGACGGCGCTATCAGCAGTGGTTTTTCCAACTCGTTGAGTGCTATTATCGACGGCAACGTTACCATTGTGATCGTGGCACTTGTGCTGATGGGCTCGTTCGGCACTTCCGGTCTGCTGATTAACAAGCTGTTCTCGTTAATCTTCGGTGCCTCCATTGCCGGTTCGATTTACTCATTCGGGTATACATTATTGGTTGGTGTCATCTTCAACCTGATTATGGGTGTGCTCTTCTCCAAGTGGATGTACAAGAGTATCTCGCAGTTTAAGTGTCTGCGTAAGCCCTGGCTGTACGGAGGTGTGAAGAATGACTAAAAAGAACTTCACGATTGATTTTAACAAGGGTCTTAAAAAAGTCTTGATTGGCTATGCCGCCGTTATCTTGGTCGGCGTGGTTATTGCCTGCTTGTTCGGGGTCAAGTTGGACATCAACTTCAAGGGCGGCACCGTTATATCGTATAACTATCATTATGACGATGCAAACGGTGTGGCCGATATTGATACCGAAGCGGTTAAGACTATGGTGACTGAAAAGCTGTCGGCCGATGCCACCGTTACCAAAAGCTCGGCTATTGCGACCGATGCCTATACCCTGACCGTTTCATTGGTAAAAAATGAATCAGTAGATACCGCTGCTATGGAATCCTTAACTGAGGCTTTGCAAGAGAAGTATGCCGACAACAAGGTAACCTTGTATTCCTCTACATCGGTCAGCCCCTCCTTGGCAGGCGTCTTCTTCTTAAAGAGCTTGGCGGCTGTGTTGCTCACGGGTATCTTGGTGGTCATCTATGTTGGCATTCGTTTCCGTAAAATCGGCGGTATTACGGCCGGTTTGACCTCCTTGGCGGCCTTGATGTTGGATGTTTTGGTTTCCTTCTTTACCTGCGTCATTTTCCGCTTACAGGTTGACTCCAACTACATCGCCGTTGTGCTGACCATTCTCGGTTATTCCTTGAACGACACTATCGTGGTTTACGACAGCGTGCGTGAATTCAAGCGTTTGGAACCGCAACTGACTACGGCTCAACTCGTCAACAAGAGCCTAAATCGTGTTAAGGTTAGAAATCTTGTAACCACCACCACCACCGTTCTGGCTGTCGGAACCATCATCGTGGTGGCCGAACTGTACGGTTTGGCTTCTCTGCGAACCTTCGCTATTCCCATGGCCTTCGGTCTGCTGTCCGGCTGTGTGTCTTCTTTGTTCGTTTCCGCACCGCTTTGGGTGTTGTGGCGTAACAAGCTGGATGCCAAAAAGACTGCTTAAACCTCATAAAAGACACCGGTGGACATCCGGTGTCTTTCTTTATAAGAACGGTCTGTCGGGTATAAGAGAAAAATTTTTCCGAGGGAATTCAAAAAACCAGTTGATTTTTGCCGGGTCTTTGTTTATAATGGCCATGAGGTGAATATAAAATGAAAAAGATATTAGCAATTTTATTGGTGTTGGTACTTGTTTTTGCTTGTTGCGCTTGCGGTGGTGCTCAAGAAACGGATAAAAAGGATGACAAGAAGACAAGCTCTCCTTCCGCTTCGGTTACAACCGGCGCCGATGACGATGATGAAACCGAGTCCTCGGAACTGGTTTTGGTGGGCGACGAAGAATTGGTTGTTGTTGCTAAAAAGGGCTCCGGGCTTACACTGGAAAGCATCAAGGACATCAAGGGCAAGAAGGTTGCCGTTTGCAAGGAAGGCGACGGGCAGGCTATTGCCAAGTACTATGGTGCTGTTATTAACGGCCCCCACGGAACCGAGCATGATGCTTTCAGCACCTTAGCCGGCGGCGAAGTGCAGTTTGTTATCTGTCGTAAATCCACAGCCGGGGACTCCCGTGTGGAAATCGCTTTGGATCCGATTGTTATCGAGTGATTCCTTAGGTTTTGCCAAATAAAAACCGCTTCCTGCTTATTGCCGGTCGTTTGGCCGCAATGGGTAGGGGCGGTTTCTGTTTTGATTGGCAAAAAAGGATAAAATACGGCATAAAACGGGCGGAAATAAACCATAATCAAGAGGGAGGTACACTTGACATTCCCGTCGTTTTATTATACAATAAATTGACCAATACTATATAACGGAAGTCCGGCGGACGGCTTGCGACAGTCGGCCGGATATTTTATATTTGCAAACGCTAAAACTACAGGAGGAAATTGAATGATTGAAAAAAATGCGGCGCAGACAAAGGAACAACGCCGTCCCGGGTCGAAGTCATCGATCTATACGCTCATGCGTGATACAAGGCCGGGTGAAACATCTAAAACAACGACCCATGCTAAAGGTCGCCCGGCTCGAAATACAGAACAGGGGTCTGTGAATCGGAATGGTCAGAATACCGGTTCCGGCCGTTCCCGTAAAGCCAATAAAAATGAAACCGTCTTGTCGGCTGATACTGATTTGAAACGACCGTCCTCGCCTGCTGCTCAAACTTCTCCCAAAGGTCGTCTCGGTCGTCCGGCTGCCTCATCTAATCGGGCGGCACATGAACCGAAAGACACTTATATTATCGCTCGGTCATCCGAGCAGAAACGCAGCACCCACAATCGCCGTGAGTCTGCCAAAAAGCCGATTCGTATTATTCCGTTGGGCGGTTTGGGCGAAATCGGCAAAAACATTACGCTGTATGAGTATGACGGCGATATGATTTTGGTGGATTGCGGTATGAGCTTTCCGGATGAAGATACGCCGGGTATTGATATTGTAATTCCCGATTTCACCTATGTGCTGGAGCATAAGGAACAGGTGAAGGGTTTGTTGTTGACCCATGGGCACGAGGATCACATCGGTGCCATTCCGTATTTGCTGAAAAATTTTAATGTGCCGATTTACGGCACACGCCTTACCTTGGGCTTGGTTGAGGGAAAACTGAAGGAGCACAACTTGTTGTCCGATGCCCAACTCCATGTCATTAAACCGGGCGATAAGGTGGAACTCGGCAAATTCTCGGTGGAGGCGATTCATGTTAACCACTCCATCCCGGATGCCGTATCCTTTGCCATTACCTGTCGGGCCGGCACGGTGATTCAAACCGGTGACTTCAAAATTGACACCACGCCGATTGATGATAACGTGATTGATATAGCCCGTTTTTCGGAATACGGACGCAAGGGCGTGTTGGCGCTCTTGTCGGATTCAACCAATGCCGAGCGCCCCGGCTTTTCTGCCTCGGAACGCATTGTGGGGGAGTCGTTTTCCAATTTGTTCAAAAAGGCCGAGGGCCATCGAATCATCGTAGCCACCTTTTCCTCAAACATTCACCGCATTCAGCAAATCATTGATGAGGCTGTGAAATGTGGCCGCAAGGTGGCAGTGTCCGGTCGGAGTATGGTCAATGTCGTGAATATTGCTGCCGAGATGGGCTATTTGCATTTGCCGGAAAATGTGTTGGTGGATATGGAAACCATCAAGCGTTATACGCCGGAGCAATTGGTGATTGTCACGACCGGCAGCCAGGGTGAACCCCTTTCAGCCTTGCATCGTATTGCCTTTAATGCCCATCGGCAGGTTGAACTCTTGCCGGGCGATATGATTATTATTTCGGCCACCCCAATTCCCGGTAACGAGAAAACGGTTGGCAAGGTGGTTAATGAGCTGATGCGCCGGGGTGCAAATGTGGTCTATGAAAAGATGTACGATGTTCATGTGTCCGGCCATGCCTGTCAGGAAGAGCAAAAGCTGATGATGAGCTTTGTAAAACCAAACTTTTTTATCCCGGTGCACGGTGAGCAAAAGCATTTGGAGCGCCATGCCGGATTGGCTCGTCAAATGGGCGTTGCCAAGGATCATATTGTGATTGCCGAGAACGGCAGTGTGATTGAACTGACACAAAAGCAGGTAAAAATCGTGGATACTGTGACGGCCGGCCGTGTGCTGGTGGATGGTCTGGGCGTGGGTGATGTCGGTAGCATTGTGTTGCGTGACCGCATTCATTTGGCCGAGGACGGCATCATTGTGGTAGCCTTCACCATGGAAACCGCTTCCGGTGAAATCATTGCCGGACCGCAGGTGGTGTCCAGAGGCTTTGTGTATGTGAAAGAATCCGAAGAACTGATGGACACACTCAATGAGACGGCCTGCGATATTTTGGAAAAATGCTATGTGGACGGTATCAAGGATTGGACGACTATCAAAATCAGACTGCGTGACGGCTTGTCACGGTTTATCACGGCCAAGACGGGTCGCAGTCCCATGATTTTGCCGATTATTATGGAAGCATAAAGTCGTTTTGCACGGCTATTGTCTTTTAAGGGAAAGGAATGTGAAATCAATGAAAGTTGTCTTGACACAGGATGTGAAGGGTCACGGGAAGCAGGGGGAGCTCGTCAATGTTTCCGATGGATATGCCCGTAATTTTTTGTTTCCCAAGAATTTAGCGATTGAGGCCAATGCCGCCGCTTTGTCGGAATTGAAAAACAGAGAGTCGTCTAAAGAGCATCACCGTCAGGAAGAACAGGCGGCCGCCGAGGCGTTGGCTAAAAAGCTGAACGGCGCTACCGTGACGGTTAAGGCTAAGGGCGGTGCTTCCGGCAAGCTGTTCGGTGCGGTTACCTCCAAGGAAATCGCCGCTGAGATTCAAAAGAGTTTATCGGCGACGATTGACCGTAAAAAAATGAGCGTGCCGGACATTAAAACCTTCGGCGAATATACGGCAGAAATTCGACTGTATACCGGTATCAGTGCTACCGTTAAGATTGTTGTAGAGCAGGAGTAGAACATGGCTGAAGACAGAGTGATGCTGGATCTTGACGGTGGTTT
>JAEDLK010000024.1 GCA_016295355.1 Clostridiaceae bacterium | reverse complement strand
AGATCCGGCTCGGTAACCGTAAAGTCATTGACCTGCCCGGAGGAGAGCGTGCACAGCAGACTGTTCATATCTCCGCTGTATAGGAAGCTGACCGAGTCTTTCGTTACTTTTCTGTCACGAATACCGTCTAGGTGCTCAAGGTCTATAATACCGTGAACCGTTATACGCTTTGCATTTGTTTTTGAAAGAGCATCAACGCTGTCGCACGCGATAATTCTACCGTCGCGGATGATCGCCGCACGGGTGCAGTTGCGCTGAATTTCAGAGAGAATATGACTTGACAGAAAAATCGTTGTGCCAGCCTCGTTTCTCTCACGAAGGATGTCAAAAAACTCCTTTTGCATCAGCGGATCAAGTCCGCTTGTCGGCTCGTCAAGGACCAGTAATCCGGGTCGATGCTGTAAAGCACAGACAATGGCAACCTTCTTTCTGTTACCAAAGGACAGCTCGTCTACCTTTCGGGATGTGTCAAGCTGTAAACGCTCGCAAAGTATTTTTGTCTCGGCCGTGCAATCCTTTTTTCTCAAAGCGGCGGATAGTTTAAGTATATCTTTCACTTTCATTCCTTGGTAAAACAAGGCCTCCGAGGGAAGATAGCCGACATCCTGTAAAACCCGTTCCTTTTCTTTTGTGATATCTTTTCCGAATATCATAGCACCGCCGGAGGTAGGGGCAATAAGCCCCAGTAATGTTCGGATTGTGGTGGATTTTCCGGCGCCGTTCGGTCCTATAAAGCCGAAAAACTGTCCTTCTGCTACCGTCAGGTCAAGGTCAATGATACCTCTTGCCTTACCGTAGTATTTTGTAAGCTTTTGCGTTTTAATGACATCCATATTCCGTCATCCTTTCTGAAGATATATACTCTTCCAAAAATTCATCAGCTTTGTAAAACCCTTTTCCATCTCTTGCATATCCAAATTGCCTCGCTGAACCATCTCCCAAAGATATCCCTCGGACGCCAGGTACATATCGCGGTCCATCATAGGAATATCAAGTCCTTCCATAAACTGTTCGGGATTCATATTAAACAGCGTCTTATCCGCTTTAAGATTCAAGTATTTATGGTAGCTTTCCCGGACGGCGGCGGAGATTTCAGCGTCCCTTTCGTAAAAAGCCTTGATGGTAAAGCTCGCCATATCGGGATAGAGGCGGATCATTTCCATTTTTGCCCTCACACCTCGTTCCATACTCTCAAAGAGATTTTTCTGTCCGTAACAGCTGTACTTTGTCAGAAATTCTATGGTTATCTCTGCACATTTGTCCCACAAAAACATATACAACTCTTTTTTGTTGTGAAAGTAATGAAAGAGCAGAGATTTACTGATGCCTGCTGCATCTGCCATTTCTTTCATAGGGCTGTTTTTATAGGAATTTTGAGAAAAACCCTGTATCCTGCGTTTATGATTGCCTGCTGCTTTTCTGCAGGCAAAGAAAAGAACCTTTCGTTCATAGCCCTGCCTCCGTTAACCGATTCGGTCAACACCATTATAAAGCCGTTGACCGATTTGGAGAAGACCCATTCTGACAATTTATATGAATATATAAACAGAGCCGCAGAACTGCGGCTCCATAAATATATGTATAATCCTTAGCTTTATTTCTATGATCGTTTCAATCTTTTTCCTTAACGGGTGTTAGCTTTCTTGGGACGGTTTTTTGTATGCTCCTATTGTCAATGCCGCTTCAGCCTTAATCGGCCGCTTCGGGGTCAAAGGCCGGCATCAGTTGCAGTTTGAAAAGGTTGCGCCGATGCAAAGTATCAATGCGTTCCTTCGTGGCCGCATCCTCGATTTCGCCCGTGCGAATATAGCGATCCAGCACATCATAGGTAAAGCCCAAATTATCCTCGTCGGTTTTGCCGCACAGTCCGTCGGAGGGCGTCTTTTCTACCAAGGTCTGCGGCAGGCCGAGATAACGACCGATAGCCTTGACCTCACCGACCGTTAAATGGGCCAACGGGCTGAAATCACCGGCGGCATCGCCGTAACGGGTCGAATAGCCGACCCAATCCTCGGACAGATTACAGGTGTTGGCTACCCGGCCGTTATGGCTTTGTGCAACAGCATACAGCGTTGCCATCCGAATACGGGGAGGCATATTGATCCGACTTTGATCAGACAGTTCAAACGGCAAGGCCTCGCTTAAACCCTTGACCGCCTGTTCAATATTAACCGTGTATTGCTGAATCCCGAGATGCTTCACCAACAGAAGAGCGGCATCAATATCCTTTTGCACACCGCAGGGCATCAGCACCCCGATCACCCGCTCCTTGCCCAAGGCCTTTACGCAAAGGGCGGCTGTCACCGAGCTGTCCTTACCTCCCGAAATACCGACGACCGCTTGACAATCCGGCCCATTTTCATTAAAAAAATCCCGAATCCAGGCCACGCAACGCCCGGTTGTCCGTTCAACATCAAACATCGTGATTCCTCCTATATATTTTGCTTTATTATATCACTTTTCAGCTCATTTGCAAGACACATTTGTACTTTTGCTTTTTGACAAAACAACTCCTTACGACCTTAAAAAATCGGTAGAAATTTCAAAATTTGTTAATTTGCTATTGTATATCAAGAAATGATGCGTTATAATGTATTTGGTGAAAATTGGTCTTTTTTTATCACGACCGCAGTAAGGAGGGGTATCAATGGATATAGGCTTCGTCTGCCTGATGGGTGTCGGTACGGTTTTTGTGGGACTGATTTGCATTATCCTTCTCTGCAAAATCGTTATGCCGATTGTTCGGGCAACCGAAAAGAAAACCGTTAAACCGGTTGTTCATGCACCGGCCCAACCGGTGGCTGACATTCCCGACCGTCAGCGTATGCTGGCCGCTGTGTGTGCAGCTATTGCCGAAGAACTGGGAACCGATGTTTCCGCTCTTAAGGTTATTTCTTTCAAAAAACTGTAATTACTGTTAATGAGGTGTTCAAAATGAAAAAATATAAAGTGAATGTCAACGGAACCGAATACGAAATTGCCCTTGAAGTGATGGAGGGCGACGCACCGGTTGCCAAGGCCACTCCGGCTGCCGCTCCCGCTCCGGCTCCGGCTCCCGCTCCGACCGCTGCCGAAACCGCCGGTGAAAAGGTTTGCAGTCCCATGCCGGGCAACATCCTGTCTGTGAATGTCGCTGTAGGTGATACCGTCAAGGCCGGCCAGGTGCTGATGATTTTGGAGGCCATGAAGATGGAGAATGAAATCATGGCCGGTGCCGACGGAAAAATCGTATCCGTCAATGTTCAGAAGGGCGCTTCGGTTGAAACCGGTACCGTTTTGTGCGTCATCGGTTAAGGGCGTCTCGGAGGAAAAGTACCATGAAAAAGAAAACAGCTTTGTCTGTTGTCGCGCTGATGATCGCAGCGGTTCTGCTCTTTTCGGGCTTCACCGCCTTTGCCGACGGAATCACCGACCAGACTGTCGACACCGTGGCAGGGGATGAACAAACACTCATCTGTACCTCGGCCTTAACAACCGACCCCGACCATGATGACGCCCCTATCTTTAAGATTATGTTGACCAACAAGGCCTTTGATAAGGATTTGTGCGATGTAACCGTAACCTTTACAAAGGATGAGCTCGGCCTGGGTGAAAAGACCGTTTCGGTCGGCACCGTTGCGGCGGCCAACAGCACCACCGTGCTGATCAATCTGCCGGCCTCGACCGATTTGTCCGCCAAACCGAATGTGAGCTTTGATTTGACCTATACACTCAACGACGCCAACTCGGTGGTTTTACCGGCCGATGGCTCTGTGTATAAGCTGACCTATGACGATGTGCTGAACCGTGAGCAGAACACCCCCATAGAGGTGATCAAAAACTTCTTGGCCGATACCGGCTTCAAGTCGCTCTTTGGTAAGCTGGGTCTGGGTCTGTCGGGTGACGGTACCCCGTTTGAAAATTTTGTGGCCAACTACGGCAACTTAGTGATGATTCTCATTTCCTTTGTGCTGATGTATTTGGCCATTGCCAAGGGCTTTGAACCGCTCTTGTTATTGCCCATCGCCTTCGGTATGTTGCTGACCAACCTACCCGGTGCGAATATGTTCCACGAGGTGCTGTTCTCGGGCGGTCATGTTCACTGGGATTTGTTCGGCTCTACCGCCGGTTTGTTAGACTACTTGTACTTGGGCGTTAAGCTGGGCATTTACCCATGCTTGATTTTCTTGGGCGTCGGTGCTATGACCGACTTCGGTCCGCTGATTGCCAATCCCAAGAGCTTGCTGTTGGGCGCCGCCGCACAGGTGGGTATCTTTGCCACCTATATCGGCGCTTCCCTGTTGGGCTTCACCCCGCAACAGGCCTCCTCTATCGGTATTATCGGCGGTGCCGACGGCCCCACCGCTATCTTTGTGACTTCCAAGCTGGCCCCCGAACTGTTAGGCCCGATTGCCGTTGCCGCCTACTCCTACATGGCCTTGGTGCCGGTCATTCAGCCGCCGATCATGAAGCTGTTGACCACCAAAAAGGAACGAATGATTGTCATGAAGCCGTTGCGCGAGGTTTCCAAGAAAGAGAAAATCGTTTTCCCGATCTTGGTGACCGTCTTTGTGGCTCTGTTGGTTCCCTCGGCCGCTCCGTTGGTCGGCTGTTTGATGCTCGGCAACCTCTTTAAGGAATGCGGTGTAACCGATCGTCTGTCCAAAACAGCACAGAACGAACTAATGAACATTGTCACCATTTTCTTGGGCACTACCGTCGGTGCAACCGCTACAGCCGCTACATTCCTGTCGCTTAAAACCATTAAAATTATGGTCATGGGCGTTTGCGCCTTTGCCTTGGGCACTGCCGGTGGCGTTTTGTTGGCTAAGGTCATGAACTTGTTCCTAAGAAAGAACAAGATTAACCCGCTGATCGGTTCGGCCGGTGTTTCGGCTGTTCCGATGGCCGCCCGTGTTTCTCAGGTTGTCGGTCAAAAGGAAAATCCAAGCAACTTCCTGTTGATGCACGCCATGGGTCCGAATGTGGCCGGTGTTATCGGTTCGGCAATTGCCGCCGGCGTCTTACTGGCTCTGTTCGGTTAATCTCTCACTGCTAATTTGCGGCTCCCCAAGGCCATCGGGGAGCCGATTGATGGAGGAACTTTTCAATGACAAAACTCAATATTACCGATACCATTCTGCGTGACGCCCATCAATCGCAGGCGGCCACCAGAATGAAGTTAAGCGATATGCTTCCGGCTTTGGAAAAACTGGATAAAATCGGCTATTGGTCGGTTGAATGCTGGGGCGGCGCCACCTTTGATGTTTGTATGCGCTTTTTGAACGAAGATCCGTGGGAGAGACTGCGTGCCATTCGTAAAGCCATGCCCAACACCAAACTGCAAATGCTGTTGCGTGGCCAGAACATTCTCGGCTACAAGCATTACGCCGACGATGTGGTGGATGCCTTTGTGAAAAAGTCCATTGAAAACGGAATTGATGTTATCCGTATTTTCGACGCACTCAACGATCCCCGCAACATGGAGGCCGCTATGAAGGCCTGCAAAAAGTACGGCGGCATTTGCGAGGCGGCCATGAGCTACACCGTCAGCCCGGTTCACAACGAGGAATACTTTGTGAATTTAGCCAAGACGCTGGAAGAAATGGGAGCCGATGTCATCTGCATTAAGGATATGGCAAATTTGCTGTTGCCTTACAGTGCCTATTCGCTTATCAAGAAGTTGAAAGAAACTGTAAAATGTCCGATTCATCTGCACACCCACAACACCACCGGCACCGGCGATATGACCTATTTGATGGCCGCTCAAGCCGGCGTGGACATTGTAGACTGTGCCTTGTCCCCGTTCGCCAACGGCACCTCGAACCCTGCTACCGAGGCTTTGGTAGCCACCTTGCAGGGCACACAACGGGATACCGGACTGGATTTAACTGCTTTGGCCGATGTGGCCAAGCATTTCCGCAGCGTTGCCGATAAGATGAAGGCCGACAGTATTCTTGACCCGAAGGTTTTAAGCGTTGACACCAAGACTTTGATTTATCAAGTGCCCGGCGGTATGCTTTCCAATATGATTTCCCAGTTAAAGCAGGCCGGCAAGGAAGATAAATACTACGATGTGCTGGCTGAAGTGCCGAAGGTTCGTAAAGACTTCGGATATCCGCCGTTGGTCACCCCGACCAGTCAGATTGTGGGTACCCAGGCCGTGATGAATGTCATCTCCGGCGAGCGTTACAAAATGGTTCCCAAGGAATCCAAAGCCCTATTGCGCGGCGAATACGGCAAACTGCCCGGCGAGGTCAACGAGGAAGTTCGCAAGCAGTGCATCGGTGACGATACCGTCATCACCTGCCGTCCGGCTGACCAACTTGAACCGGAACTGGAAAAATACCGTAAGGAAGCCGGTGTGTTGGCACACAGCGAAGAAGATGTTTTGAGCTACGCCCTCTTTCCGCAGGTGGCGTCCAAATTCTTGGCCGAAAAGTACGCCGAAAAGAAAACGGTTGATGAAAATACCGTGCGCACCCTGTACGTTGAGGATGTTTCCCTGTAAGATGGGCCCTTTTACAGAGCCCCAAAAAACACTCCCTACTAAAACTGTTCTCCTGAAGAGAGCCACACAAATTAAATCCGTATAACGGAATACTACATCTCCCATGGTGGATATAAGGCCATGGGAGATGTCTTTATATCTATATTTCTCAAATGCAATAACCCTCTTGCACCCACTGCTTTTGGCCGTGTCGTCGCCTGATGAAAGCAGCGTCCCGCGTTTGCTTTGCCAAAGACCCTTTAGATAAGGATGCCGATGATTGGCACCGCCTCCGCTTTAGACAACAACAAAACGGAAACGGCCGAAATTTGTCCTTTTTCGGTGAGTTTGGGTATGACAGCTATGCTTAAAGGTTCGACCTATATCCTCAACGATGCCCTTCTTCGTTGTTGCCGAACAGACGGAAAAACTTTCTGTATAAAGAAGAGCTGGTTTGATTATTTTGCTATATTTGTTCTGAAATCACATACCGTAACGGCTGTTGCCGATATGATCTTTATTACCGAAATCGATATACGGGGCGTGTCTGCCCAACCGCTTTAATCTGTTTTTCAAGTCGTGATATCGGCAGACTTCTTGCCGACCGTTATTCTACTCATGACGAGTATCACACTTTTTGCGGAATCAACAGAATCTTATTTGAATCGAACGGTTGTGGACAAGGCTTCCAAAAACACAGTCTGTTTTGAAAGCAATAAACCGACCGCCCGGTTGGGCGATCGGTTTTGTGTTGGTTAAAACCGAATTTCCACACAGGAATTGGCAGGCAAAAACAGTTTGCCGTCCTTAATGGATTCTCCGGTGAGTGAATAGGTATGTGTTTCGTCAATGCGGATGACGGTTGCCTTGGCAAGATCAACCCCCTGCAGCTCCAAATCGGCCGTCTGCTCTTTGCCGATGTTGGCCATTAAGAGAACCTTGTCAGTGCCGTCGGTGGCGCCTAAAGTGAACACATTTCCGTCATCAGAGTCGGTCTCAACCTCCTTTTTCAGCTTATACGCACTGTTAAAAGACAAAAAGGCATAATAGGTCAAATACGGTTCCCATGTAGAGGGATTAAACATACCGCCGTAGGGCGAGGCACCGAGTCGGGCATCATAATAATTCATTTCCGACACGCTTTGCTTTTGCATTCCCAGTAAGAAGGCAAAGGACTGGGCGGCCGCATACGGTGTTGCACGCCTTTTAACATCGTAGCAAAGGTTCCATTCGTTCAAAATATCGGGAACATCATTCAGTCCGTAATGATTCAAAACCCGACGAACATAGGCCGCCTGATCAAGGCACTTGTGAATATCCGAATACACGTGCCAGGAAAAAAAGTCAATCGGCGTATGATGCTCTGGTGATGTGATATATTTGAGAAAATCATGAAAATACTCCACAAAGAATTCCCATTTTTTACGCCAATAGCCCGGATTTTCGGTGTGAACCAGGTTGCCGTCGCAATTCGGATCGCAATCCCACGCATAAAAGCCGCAGGCCGCATAACCGCCGACCTTGATGCTGTCGCCGAAGCATTTCTTCAAGTGCCGTGCCGTCACTTCGTACAGACGGAAGTAATCTTCCTTAGTGCCGTGCCACATCGGGGACTTACCGACTTCCATGCAATTGTCAACTTCATTCCAAATTTCCCAATAGGTAATGCCCATGTGATAACCGTCCGCCCAACCTTCGTTGTAGTGACGGATGATGTGTTCACAAATGCGGGCCCACTTAGCCGGATCTTTAGGCGGTTGTAAGCGGTAGGCCTTTAATTCCCATGAATTCTCAATGGTAACACCAAGGCGGAAGAACGGTTCCACGCCGGCATCGCAAAGAGCTTTTAGCAGACGGTCGGTAAAGGCAAAATCGTAGTTATGAGGATCGTTCTCATCCGCATCGAAATCACGGAACAGATTGGGAATATCTACATAAAGATTCTGACCCATCCATCCGCCTACATCATGCAAACGGGCATACGGTATACCCGCTTCGGTCAGATAATGAAACAAACTGAAATTTGCACCGATAAACGGGGGCTGGCCCACCCCGTGCATGGGCTTAACCGTACCGGTGATTGTTTGATAATTGGCGGTAATTTTCATGATTTCCCTTCCTTTCAAAAAAAGCCGAAACACACAAATAATCCGTTCTTTCGCTTTTCTATGGTGAGTGTATCATACTTTGTTAAGCCTTTCAACCGCCCAAGGGAAAACCGAAAAATTTTCGATAAGGGTCTCAAGCCCTTATCACACTTCGCTTCAGCCGGGATCGATGTTCCCGTTGAACCGCCCCTGCAAACGCCTTATCGGCTCGTCTCTTTCGGCGTGGAACCGTCTTGTGTGCTTACCATCAATCCCTATGCTAAAAAAAAGTCTTGCCTTTTGGTCAATTTTCCCATATACTATATGATAGAAGGGTCGGTTACCCGAAGAGGGCGACCGTCCACAGCAAAAAGGGGAGTAGTCGGCAACGGTTGCGTTGTGTCTATGGCGTCAATACGGCGAAAGCCCGCTTTGGACTTAATTGACAAGACTTTTATCAGGGGATTCATCACACCTGATAAAGGTCTTTTTTATTTTCTATCACCACTTTAGGAGGGTCATTATGGCAGACTTATTCGGCAATGTTTTAAGCATCACCTTTGGGCAGGTGGTTATGTGGGGAATCGGTGCTTTGCTCATCTATCTCGCCATCAGGCGGAATATGGAACCGACCTTGCTCTTACCGATGGGCTTCGGTGCCATTTTAGTCAACCTGCCCCGTTCGGGGGCTGTCACGCAGATTTATGACGGCGTGAAAGAAATCGGCGTCATTGATGTTCTGTTTGATGCCGGCATTGCCAACGAGCTGTTTCCGCTTCTGTTATTTGTCGGCATCGGCGCTATGATTGACTTCGGCCCGTTGCTTTCCAATCCCAAGCTGATGATTTTCGGTGCGGCGGCCCAATTCGGTATCTTCTTTACCTTTAGCTTGGCCACCCTGTTGGGCTTTTCGGTAAAGGATGCGGCCTCCATCGGGATCATCGGGGCGGCCGACGGCCCGACTTCTATTTTTGTGGCCAACTATTTTCAATCGCAGTATTTAGGTCCCATCATGGTAGCGGCTTATTCTTACATGGCTTTGGTGCCGTTGGTACAACCGCCGATTATCCGCTTATTGACCACTAAACAGGAACGGCTGATTCGAATGCCCTACACCCAAACATCCGTTTCCAAGCTAACCCGCATTCTGTTTCCCATCATCATGACCGGTATCACGGGACTGGTGTCGCCTCGCAGTGTGACGCTCATCGGCTTTTTGATGTTCGGCAATCTGATTCGTGAATGCGGCGTTTTGGACGCTCTGTCCGAAACCGCTCAAAAGGTACTGTCAAATCTCATCACGCTGTTTTTGGGGCTAACCATTGCTACCAAACTGCAAGCGTCGGTCTTTTTGACCAAACAAACCCTGTTGATTATCGGGCTTGGCCTTGTCGCCTTCATCTTCGACACCGCCGGTGGCATTTTGTTTGCCAAAATCATTAACCTATTTTTACCCGGTGGTAAAAAAATCAATCCTATGATCGGCGCCGCCGGCATTTCGGCTTTTCCTATGTCGGCTCGTGTGGTGCACAAGATGGGGCTTAAAGAGGACCACCAAAACTTTTTGTTGATGCACGCTGTCGGTGTAAATGTCTCCGGACAGATTGCTTCGGTTGTCGCCGGCGGCCTAATCCTTAACTTATTTGGATAAAGGAGAAAAACCATGAACTATGATGCTTTTTTGACCAATTTACCGATTGCCCTAAAGGGCTATGCCGGCGTTTTTCTAATCACCGGTATCATCATTCTGTCGGTTTATCTTTTGAACCGTTTTTCTTCGCAAAATCGTTAGCTTTCCGGATTCGGCCTTACTAACCGACTTTTTTTCGCATATACTATGATAAACGATTACGCCGAACGCTTTTTCGGCCATTGAAAGAGGAACAAAAATGAGAAAAACCAAAATTGTTTGTACCATCGGCCCGGCTAGCTGTGATGCCGCTGTTTTTACCGCCATGTGTCATGCCGGTATGAATGTGGTGCGCTTAAACTTCTCCCACGGGACACATGAAGAACAACAGGCCAGAATAGATATGATTAAATCGGTCAGAGAGCAATTACAGCTCCCCATCGCTATGATGCTGGACACCAAAGGACCGGAATTCCGCATTAAAACCTTCAAGAACGGTAAGGTCACGGTCAAGGACGGCGACACCTTCACCTTTACGACCGACGAAATTGAGGGTGACGAAACCATTGTTTCGGTCAATTATAAGGGACTGGTAGACGATCTATCCGTAGGCGACAAAATTCTGGTGAACAATGGTTTGGTCATTTTTGAGGTCAAGGAAATAACGGCGACACAGATCAAGTGTATCGTATTGGTCGGCGGCGAGTTATCTAACCAAAAAAGCATGAGCTTCCCCAACAAGGCACTTCATCAGGTCTATTTGAGTGAACAGGATAAAAAGGATTTGCTGTTCGGCATCCAAAATGGGGTCAATTTCGTGGCCGCCTCGTTTGTTTCCTGCAAACAGGATCTTGTTGATTTGAAGGCCTTTTTACACGAAAACGGCGGCGACAGCATTGATATCATTGCCAAGATTGAAAATCAAGCCGGCATTGACAACATTGAAGAAATTTGTGAGGAATGCGACGGTGTTATGATCGGCCGAGGCGATTTAGGCGTCGAGGTTCCGTTTGCCGAATTACCGGCCTTGCAAAAATATATCATCACCAAGTGTCGATTGCTCGGCAAGCTTGTGATTACCGCTACGGAGATGCTGGAATCCATGATCTATAATCCCCGCCCGACCAGAGCCGAAATATCGGATGTGGCCAACGCCGTGTATGACGGCACCAGTGCCGTGATGCTGTCGGGTGAATCGGCGGCCGGCAAATACCCGGTGGAAACCGTCCGCACCATGGCCGAGGTCATCGAGGAAACCGAAAAGCATATCCATTACGCCAAACGATTCCGTAACGCCGAATTCAAAATCAAAAATACGGTGGACGCCATTTCCCACGCCGCCTGCGGCATGGCCATTGATGTGGATGCCAAGGTGATGGTGGTATCCTCCATGTCCGGCAGTACTGTCCGCATGGTTTCCCGCTTCCGCGGGCCGACAGACATCATCGGAATGTCCACAGAGCCGTCGGTGTGGTATAAATTGGCTCTGTCCTGGGGCGTTTTACCGGTTTTAAGCGATCGCTTTGATTCAACCGACGTGCTCTTCTTCCATGCCCTGCGTGCCGCCAAGCAACAGGTGAATCTTAAGCCGGGCGACCGCGTGGTGATGACCGGCGGTATGACCGACGGGCGTTCGGGCAACACCAACCTAATCAAAATCGAAACCATTTAATATCATCATCAAAGCCTCCGGACTTGAACC
The DNA here is from genome assembly GCA_016295355.1 of Clostridiaceae bacterium. Classification (GTDB taxonomy): domain Bacteria; phylum Bacillota; class Clostridia; order Oscillospirales; family Acutalibacteraceae; genus SIG607. The sequence goes on along the minus strand of JAEDLK010000024.1, from coordinate 11,557 downwards.
GGCCTTAAATGGATTTATGTTGATTTCCGGCCCCTTGTCGCCCATAGGCGATCTTAAACGATGCTCGACAAAATAGTCTGCTTAAAAGCCGGTTCAAGTTGGAACGCCGAAACAAGTGTTGTTTCATCAAAAAACCATATAGCAAAACGGAGCTGAAAAACGTTTGTTTTCAGCTCCGTTTTTTATAAAAAAGATATACATGAGTCAATCGTAGGTTTTTGCACGGAATGTTTCAATCCCCGGCACAACCATCAATCTATATTTTTTTGATAAATGAACCGCACCGCTGAGCGTATGACATACGCTTATGGGGGTGCTTTACAACCTATTCCTTGCCTGTAAGACCGTACTGCTTCGCAAGCGAACGAAAAGCGGGAAGAGCATTTTTCAAAGTAGGCTCGGACACGCAATAGGCCAACCGAACATAACCGCCGATACCGAAGCTATCAGACGGAACAAGCAATAACTCATACGCCTTTGCCGCCTCGCAAAATGCGCAGGCATCCGGTATGGGGGACTTGATAAACAGATAAAAAGCGCCTGAGGGTGGCGTGCAGTCAAACCCCATATCAGTCAGCGAGTGATAGATCAAATTTCGGTTTCGCACATAGGCACCGATATCCGGTTTTTCCTTGGAACATTCAACAATCATTCGCTGAAAAAGACTGGGAGCGCAGACATATCCCAGTGCACGACCCGCACCGGATATCGAGGCAAACACCTTCTTGGCCTCTGCGTTTTGAATACAGGACGGCACCACGATATAGCCGATGCGTTCACCGGGAAGGGACAAGGATTTACTGTACGAATAACAAATCAAAGTGTTTTCATAAATAGCCGGCACAAAAGGCGCAGGCGTATCTATATAAAGAAGCTCCCGATACGGCTCGTCGGAAATCAAAAAAATCATTTTCCCTGTCTTTTTCTGTGCTTCACGAAGAATTTTTGCCAAACGTTCCAGCACCGGCCGGTCATAAACAGCACCGGAAGGGTTGTTTGGTGAATTGATAATCAAGACTTTAATGCCTGCGGAAGCAACACGTTCCACCGCATCAAAATCCGGCATCATTTCTTTTGAGGAAGGAGGGATCACGACGACTTCTGCCCCTGCCTTTTCAGCAAAGACACGGTATTCCGGGAAAAAAGGTGCAAGCAGCGCCACCCTATCTCCGGGACAGATCAACGCAGAAAGCGAAATAGCAAGAGATGCTGCGGCACCGCAGGTAATGTATACATCCTCATATGAAACACAAAGATCGCTTCCGTTCATTTTTGCCCGATGCGTCTCCTCAATCGCAATAGCCTTGCGTGCATCGGTAAGACCGGCGGAAGATATGTAGCCGTGCAAAACGGTGCTGTCACTCTCTGCAATCAACCGGGAGAGCGTACTGTTTATTTTTTTCGGCGCAGGTACTGACGGGTTACCCAGGCTGAAGTCAAACACCTTGTCCGCTCCAATCTGTGCACGCCGTTTATTCCCGTATTCAAAGATATCCCGGATCACCGATCGGCTTTCTCCAAGCGCAACCGTATTCTGCGGAAGATCAAGTATACACATTTTTTCGTTCCCCCCAATCTTTCTATTTGAGAGACGCTAATTCCAGAATCAGCCTTTCGGTTTTTTTCCAGCCAAGGCATGGATCGGTGATGGATTTGCCATAAACACCTTCGTCCGGCTTCTGTGCGCCGTCCTCAATGTAAGACTCTATCATCATTCCCTTCACCAGTTTGTTAATGTCTGAGGAATGACGCATACTGTGCATAATTTCCTTGGCAATGCGGGGCTGTTCATCCCATTTTTTGCCGGAATTTGAATGGTTTGTGTCCACGATCACACCGGGATTCTGCAAATTCGTTTGGGCATACAGATCACATAGAGTCTGCAAATCCTCATAATGATAGTTGGGCGTTGAATGAGCGTTCTTATCCACATATCCCCTTAAAATAGCGTGTGTCAGTGCATTTCCTTTGCTCTCTACCTCCCATCCGGAATAGACAAAGGTGTGTGGGTGCTGTGCGGCAGTAATGGAATTCATCATAACGGCAAGATCACCGCTTGTCGGATTTTTCATGCCGACCGGCAAATCCAGTCCGCTGGCAGTCAGTCTGTGCAATTGGTTTTCCACCGATCTTGCTCCAACCGCAACATACGATAACAGATCGGCAAGATACTGGTGGTTTTCAGGATACAACATCTCATCCGCACATGAAAAGCCGGTTTCCCTCAGTGCTCTTAGGTGCAACTTGCGAATAGCAAGCAGTCCCTTAAGCATATCCGGAGAGGCGTGCGGATCAGGTTGATGCAGCATGCCCTTGTAGCCTTCCCCGGTCGTTCTCGGTTTGTTTGTGTAGATACGCGGTATAATGATAATCTTATCCTTTACCTGTTCCTGTACTCTGCTAAGACGAGAAATATAGTCAATGACCGCATCCTCCCGATCGGCAGAGCATGGACCGATCACCAAAATGAGTCGATCGTCCTGACCGCCGAACACAGCCCGTATGGCTTTGTCGTTTTCCTCTTTCTTCCGTGCCAGTTCGTCAGACACCGGATACATATCTCTTACTTCCTGCAAAACCGGAAGCATTCTCTTAAAAGTCATGTTCATGTACAGTTTTCCCCTTGTTTAATTCTTTTGCTTTATTTTGTCAAAATATTCCCGCCGCTGACTGGATAAACGCATGAGTTCCCTCATGGCTCCTATGTCACCGTCCGCCAAGCTTTTACGCAGTCTTGAAAACTGATCGGCAAACAGATCCATTTGTCGAAGCAGTTCCTCTTGATTCAGAAGAAACAGCTCACTCCAGAGGCAGTCGTTTATTCTTGCAATCCTCGTTAAATCACGGAAGGAATCTCCTGTATACAGCGCAAGACTTTCGCAATCCCGACAGGTCATAAGTGTGATAGCAATACAATGGGCCAGCTGTGACAGGAATCCGATCATTTCGTCATGCGCTTCCGGCGATAGTTCCGAAATATGCGCAAAGCCCAGCAATTCACCTAATTTTTTGCAGGCAGCAATCGCGTCCGGCGTGTTTTTCTGCGTGGGCGTAACAATGTAGTTTGCACCGTAAAAAATGTCTTTCTTGGCATTACGCACGCCGCTCAACTCACGCCCGGCCATAGGATGTGCTCCGATAAACTCAACATCTGTACGCAATGTGTTTTGGATTTTGTAAACGATACTGCTTTTAACGCCGGTCACATCGGTCAACAGGGCATTGGGTTTAAGAATATGTTGATTCTTTTCTATCCAATCCACCACATCATGGGGATATAGACAAAAGATCATGAGGTCAAATGTTTTTACATAGTCTGCCTTGGGTTCACACATGCCATGGCTGATAATCCCATTTTCCTTTGCATAGGCAATCGACTCGGCGTCTTTGTCAATTGCTCCCACATCGAATCCCTGATCCGAAAGAGCCTGTGCATAACTGCCGCCGATTAACCCAAGACCCACTATGAGTATTTTGGCATTCTTGTTTATCTCATATTTCATTCTCTAAATCCACCTCCGCTCCCAACTCCCGTAGTGCTCGGAAAAAGTCGGGGTAGCTCTTTCGAACGGCTTGTGCCCCTTGAATCTGTCCGCCGTATTTACAGCACAGGACTGATAGCGCCATGACTATTCTATGATCATTATGCCCGCTGAGCATCTGCGTAGGCGCATGAATTTCTCCGGGGCGAACGATAACGCTGTTTTCACCGACATCAGCCTGTATGCCGAATTTCAACAACTCTTCAGCCATAACCGAAGCACGGTCGCTTTCCTTTATCCGAAGTCTGCGCGTACCGATAAAGGTTGCACCGTGTCCTTCTGCGGCAACAGCAAATAGAATCGGGGCAAGATCGGGACATCCGGACAGATCAATCACACTTGAAGAACGCTTCAGCCATTCAAAAAGATCAAGACATTTCCGATCGCCCTGAAGGCTGCTATCACACAGCCCGGTGACCGTCACCGCATCCTCCGAAAACAACTGATTCAAGGCAAGCAGATTGGCCGCATTAGACCAGTCGCCTTCGGCCTCTGCCTGAATCGGGCAAAAGCGTTGTTCTCCCATAATGCGAAAAACATTTTCCTGTGTTTCCTGCACCGAAACGCCGAAAAGGGAAAGCACCTGCACCGTCATATCAATATATGCGCGACTCTCAACAGGAGGCAAAACGTGCACAACACTCTCTCCGTGGGCCAGTGACAGCGCATACAAAAGGCCGGTCACAAACTGGCTGCTAATGTTTCCGGGTATTTCATAATGTCCCGCCTGCAAAGATCCGTTCATGTTAATCGTTTCCCCGTTTGTGCGGCAAGAGATCCCCTGTGCATGGAAAATACGCTCATACACACCGATTCCGCGCTGTATCAACCGCCGGGTTCCACTAAAGGTACAAACCGGAAAAAGTGTGGATGCAATGGGTATAAAAAATCGAAGTGTGCTACCGCTTTCCCGACACGGGAAAATAGGAAACGAATCGGCATTTTTCTTTAGATGCTCGCGTTGTGTCCCGATCCCCCTGACCGTCAAAACACCGTCCTGCAACGTGCATTCGGCTCCCAGCGAACGAACACAATCGATGGTTGCAAGCATATCTTCGCTTTCCTTTATGCCATGTAAAGTGCTGACCCCATCTGCTAAAGCTGCGCCGATCATCAGACGGTGAGCATAGCTTTTAGATGGCGGCGCACTGACTTTTCCGCCTATGCGGCTCGGCTTAATGATGGCCAGCATCTTTGTGCTCCCCCTCGCCTGCCAAAGAAATCAAAAAATCCATTGCGGTCAGGTACCCCGAAAGCCCTTGCCCCATAACGGTTTTTTTGGCAACCGGCCGAAGATAACTTATTTGTCTGAAATCCTCTCGTTTGGAAACATCCGATATATGCACTTCTACGGTTGGTATACCGGTTGCCTTGACCGCATCCGCAATCGCTACGCTTGTATGTGTGTATGCCGCCGGATTAAACACAATGCCATCCACACAATCATAATAGGCCTTTTGTATAATATCCACTAAATCCCCCTCATGGTTGGATTGATAAAAGGATACATCCACACCCACTTTTTCTGCGTATTCCTCAATCATTTGAATCAAATCCTGATACGTTTTCCTTCCATAGATATCAGGTTCCCGAATGCCCAGAAAATTGATATTCGGCCCGTTCAATATTAGAAATTTCCGTTTTTCCTGTTTCATTCCAGCCCCAACTCCCTTATGATGAAATCGGCAACCTCTCTCGGTTTGCCGCTTGCATCTGCACGCAAATCGGCGGCCTTGGTATATGTTTCATATCGCTCAAGGTACAGCCTTTCAACCGCCTCCCGATCAGACGAAAGCGGCCGATCCTTTGTAACAAGCAAACGGTCCAGCGGTCTGTCTAAAAAAACAACGTTGCTGTTACGGTGTAACGCCCGCACACTCCTATCATTCAGTATAGCCCCGCCCCCGGTGGCCACAATAATACCGCTTCGCTCAGACACCTTCTGTACCACCTCGGCCTCCACCTGCCGAAAGGCCTCTTCTCCGTATCTTGCAAAGAAATCGGCAATCGACATTCCGATTTTTTCTATGATCAGGGTGTCTGTATCCACTAATTCTCTGCCCAAACGGCGGGCCAGAAGTGCCCCCACTGTACTTTTGCCGCAGGACGGCATTCCTATCAGGGCAATATTCTGCTTATCGTTCAAAACACGGAGATAGGTTATATCGGTCAGTTGCCGTACAGGTTCTTTTCCGAGAAAAAGTGCCGAGGCATATACCGCCTGTGCAACCAGCATATACAGTCCTCCGATAGCACGTATACCGCGCTCATTGGCATCCAGCACCAAATTCGTACGCAGCGGATTGTAAATGGCATCAAACACTCCGTTTAGCTGCGGGAATGCAGACAAATCTATCGGACAGCCCTGTGTGGCCATATACATACCGACAGGTGTCGTATTGATCAACACCCCTGCGTCCTTGTGCATTTTCTTTGCCGTTTCGTAACTGATCGTGCCGTCTCCTTCTTTACGAGAAACCGTCATGATCTGAGAAGCGCCCATCTCATGGGCAACCGCACGCGCCGTCCTTGCCGTACCGCCGCTTCCTAAGATAAGGACTTTTTGCCCTTTTATCTTAATCTCCGCATACTCCAATGCTTCTCGCATCCCGATGCAATCGGTATTGTATCCGTACAAAAGTCCGTCTCGATTGACTATGGTATTAACGGCGCCAATCTGCTCTGCACGCTCGGAAATCCAATCAAGGTATGGAATGACTGTCTGTTTGTACGGTATGGTTACATTGACCGCCCGAAAATCCTTCTTCCGAAGAAAAGCATCCAGCTCATCCGGGGAAAGCTCGCAAAGTTCATATTGATAATCAGCTATTAAAGCATGTATCTCACAGGAATAACTGTGCTTCAGTTTTTCCCCTAAAAGACCGTATTGCATATCGGGTTCCTTTCCAAATCAAATGTATTCGGGAAATGCGTCGGCCGTCAGTATATCCGTTCCGTACCTTTGGCAAAGCATATCCGCCGCTACAATTGCCGTAACACTGTCAATCACCGGGCAGATGCGTCGGATAATGGCCGGGTCATGTCTGCCGTGAACGGTTATTTCACACTGCTCACCGAGTAAAAAATTGACCGTTTCCTGCGTCACCGCTACAGACGGTGTTGGCTTAACGGCACATTGAAATAACACAGGCATTCCGTTTGTAATGCCCCCGTTTATTCCTCCGTTATGGTTGGTCTTTGTCACCGTCTTGCCGTTTTTGATTCTCAACGGGTCATTTAGTACAGACCCACGGCCCTCGGCAAAACCAAAGCCTCGGCCAAATTCAACCCCTTTGATACCGCCGATACCGAACAGCGCATGGGCAAGCATTCCCTCCACGCTGTCAAAGGTCGGCTCTCCTAATCCTGCGGGTAGTCCGATCAATGCCGTCTGGGTCACACCGCCCACACTGTCTCCGTCTTTTTTGGCTGCCAAAACACGGGCCTGCATCTCTTGCCCGCAGGATTGCACCAATACAGGAAAATCGGTTTTTTGCAATGTGTCAATCTCTGCCTTCAAGTCGCCGCTCTCTCCGAACCGGGCGTCCATGACGCCGTCGCAACACAGAATGTGTGTGCCGATGCATATTCCCAGACGGTCAAGTGCAGGAAGCAGAAGACCGCTGACCGCCACCAATGCGGCGGTCAAACGTCCGGAAAAATGCCCTCCGCCGCGATAATCTTCAAATCCGTGATATTTGCAGAAAGCGGCATAGTCGGCGTGCGAGGGTCTCGCCTGACCGTAGCTGTAATCACCGCTTCTCGTGTTCTCATTCGGAATCAAAATGCAAACCGGTGTTCCGGTCGTTTTTCCGTTAAAAACGCCGCTGACAATCCGATATTGATCCGCTTCTCGCCTGGCTGTATCCAACGCCGAGGAAGGTGCACGGCGAGCGAGCTGCCTTGTGATAAACGCATCATCCACCGGAATACCGGGGGCAATGCCATCCACCACCGCACCGATCTCCTGGCCGTGACTCTCTCCAAACAACGTCACGCTTAAACTATTGCCAATGGTGTTTTTCATACCGCTTCTTTCCTTTCATTCAATCCTTTACCCGATCCATCAAAGCACAAATGTCTTTCGCTCTCATGTTTTCAAATCTAAAAGAGCCTACATGATCGGTCAACACCGCAACTATCCCATCGCTCTGCGCCTTTTTATCATGTAGCATAAAGGGCAGAAGCTGTTCGGAAGACATTGTCATTTCAGTAGGCAGGTTGTATTTTTTCAACACCCGATCAAGTCTCTCACGCACCTCCTCTGCGCACATGGGCAGCATTCCCAGCGCAACACATTCACCGTGATAAAGCGTGCCGTTAGAATAAGCCTCTATTGCATGGCCTACTGTATGTCCGAAGTTCAACACACGCCGCAGTCCTGTCTCCTTGGGGTCAGACTCCACTACGTTGCGCTTGACCGTCAGCGCACGGGCAATGACCTCATCGACATCGCACCTAATATTTTCACTTTGCTCAATCAGTTCAAACAGTTGTGCATCACTGGTCAAGGCCATTTTGATTGCCTCGACAAGTCCTGAGGAAAATTGCCTTTGGTCCAGCGTTTGCAACACATCAGGATCAATCATCACCTTTTTGGGCTGATAAAAACTGCCGACCGGATTTTTGACCCCTGAGAGATTAACGGCGGTCTTGCCACCTACCGATGAGTCAATCTGTGAGAGCAGGGTGGTGGGAATATTGTAAAAATCTATTCCTCGCATATAAACCGAGGCCGCAAAGCCGGAAATGTCGCCCACTACGCCGCCGCCAACCGCAACCACGCAATCACGCCGAGTAAAGGAGGCATCCAGCATAACCGAAAGCAAGCGACCGAATGTATCAAGACTCTTGCTGCCCTCTCCCTGCTCTATACATAAGAGATAGGGACTGCCACACTGTGCAGCCACCGTTTGGGCATATTCTGCCGGCACACCTGAATCCGTCACCACCAGCACACGCCGCTTTAGATTGATCATCTCGCCTACTTTTGAAAGTACGCCGCGCTCGATAAGAATCTCATAGGATTCATCCGTTGCTTTTTTAAAATTCACCGGAATGATCATGCGTCCTTATTCCTTTCGTTTTTTACTTAACGTTGTTGGTGTAATAGCTGCCAACCAATTTTAGCTTTGCACAAATAGCGGACAGTTCCTGCAACATATCCCGTCCGTTCTGCGTATTGATATTTCCTTCGGCTTCAATATAAAAATAATAATTCCATTGTAACTGCTTCATCGGGCGACTGCGGAGATTACGCATATTAAATCCATGAATACCGATAATGTTCAGCGCCTTGGCAAGCGACCCTGCTTCGTTTTGAACCGTGAAAACCAACAGGAAATTTTCGTTTTCCCGTTTGCCAGACGACTGCGGATGATTTTGTGCGCGTGAAAACGCCGCAAAACGGGTGGTGTTGTTTTTGCTGTCATTGATATCGGTGTCCAGCACCTTCAGACCGTATGCGGCCGCCGCCTCTTCAGATGCAATGGCGGCGACAGTCATATCACCCGAGTCCTTCACATACTTTGCTGCAAGGGCCGTATTGGAGAAAGTCTGTGTTTCGTATCCGCGGTCATGCAAATAGTTGGCGCACTGCAAAAGCGCCTGCGGATGACTGATGACGGTTTTGATACCCTCTATGCTCGCCCCTTCACATGCCACCAAATGATGTACAATCGGCATATCAATGACTTGATTGACAAATAATTCACCGGAAAAGATCAAATCCAGTACTGCCCCGACCTCTCCTGCGTAACTGTTTTCCAGAGGCAACACCGCACAATCGTACTGCCCGTTTTCAACCGCTTTGTAGGCATCGGCAAAATCGGAATAACGGATATGTTCTCCCTCCGGAAACATTCTCTTTGCCGCAATATGAGCATATGCCCCCTCGTCTCCGCAATAGGTGACCCGAATGCCCTCCATCAGTCGGGACTGATACGCGCAGGATAGATCAATCGTGTTACGCATAAAGCCGACATAATAGCCTTCTATTTCCGGATCATCGATATAGGTGCGGTTTTTGTTAATCAGTTCTGTCTCCCTGGCCGAATCTCGAACAGATAAGCCGTTCTCTTTTTTATAAAGTCCTATCTGTGCACAAGCCTTCATGCGTTCCTCAAACAAACGCGCCATTTCACTGTCAATCCGATTGATCTCTTTTCTTGCCAATTCAAGTTGATTCATTGCCTTTTCCCCTCAATCAAGTATCATTTCCATCTGTGTTTCTTTGACAAACATCCCCATTTTCCTATAAAACGCTATGGCGTTGTCATTGCCCTCCCAGACATTCAGTGTCAAATCATAGCAACCGTTTTCCTTTGCAAACCGCTTGGCATATTCAAATAAAGCCCTGCCCACATGAGCACCGCGACAGGACTGATCAACGCATAAGTCATCCATAAACAGCGTTCGAAAATCCTTCATATTTGTTGAAAAAGGCTGTTTACGGATCTGGCAAAATACATAACCCACCACTCTTCCTTCTTCATCACAAGCCACAAAAACCGGCGTTTGATCGTTTTCAAAGATATTAAGCAACTCCCGGTCTGTGTATTTGGTGCTGCCGGGCACAAAAATATCCGGACGAATGTTTGCATGCAGTTCCAGCACCTGCGACAGAAGCTTCATAACGGCGTCCCTATCTTCCGCACACGCATGCCTAATGGTAACATTCATATATAAGTCTCCTTTAACCAAATGCCTACAAAAAATAAAAAAACGGCTCCTTTGCAAAGGAAGCCGCTCAGCCAGTTAACATGATTTGAGTAGAATCATACCGAAGCCGTAAGCAATGCCCTTTGCATTTTATTTTTGCAAAACCAATAGCAAAAAAAGTAGTACCGCAAATAGCGTACTACAAAAGAACCATGCAGAATGACAGCATTACAAAAAGAGGACAGCATGGACGGCAGACAACACTCTTTACCCAAACGCACTATTGCCTTCATGACAAATTCCTCCTTTCATAATTATATTTATATTTTACTATGCTTTCACCATTTGTCAATAGGCAAAAAGGGGAAAACACCGCTGAATCATTGCTTTTTTTACTTTTTAGCACCTTTCAAAAACGACTGTTTCAAAAATTTTCGGAATCTTGCAAAACCTAATGTATCGTATATGGCCCAAGACTGTTTCCGTTCCCGATCATCATTTTGATCATCTGCAAAGACAAAGCAAGCATCTTACCTGTCCTGGTTTTCCCGTCGTCATTGCTGTAAAAGGCAAAACTCTGTTATCAGGGTGCAGCTCTGTTTGGCCACCGTGTTTACCGTTGCAGAGACACTCACCGTTGCTGTTTTGCGCATAATCGGCGGCACAGATGTGAGAACGTCGAAAGAAGTGTAAAGCCCCGGTCGAATTCACGCCGGACAAGCCCAAAATACGGGGTCCCGGGACGGGTTGTGTCACGATGATTAACGACCACCTGTATGAGGAACGGTACACGCCGAACAACGCCTACGGCAAGCGGGAAAGCCACAACATATACGCGAAAACAAGAGAGGAATGTGAAGAAAAGCTGGCGACCATGATTGCAGAGGGTAAGGCGCAAATCAGGGCTGAAAAAGAACGGCTGAAAGCAGAGCGGTCGGCATAAAGCACCCACGGCGACAAGGACAAAAAAATCCTTGCCGCCGTTGTTTGTTAAAAAGTATCTTCTCTGCGTAATTTTGCTCTTATTCTGCGCATATCCTCCGGTAGTTCATCATCACACATATTGTCACAAAAAGCTGTTGAGCCTGCGCGTTTGGCTGTTTCATAGTACCAGCATTTGAATTTTACCGTTTCCAATGCTTCCTGAAGTTCGCTGATTTGCTTCTCCACTTCTAATTTCTGTTTCTGAAAGATTTCAAGCCGAGCATTGATACTTTCATCTCCCTGGAGTACAAGCTCGATGAAATGTTTGATGTCCTTAATTTGCATACCGGTAGCTTTTAGGCAATGAATTATTTTAAGAAATTCATAATCACTTTCTTTAAAAACACGAATACCGCCTTCGGAACGCTCCA
>JAEDLK010000059.1 GCA_016295355.1 Clostridiaceae bacterium | reverse complement strand
ATTTATCTTACTTATTCTACGGTGACACTCTTGGCCAGGTTACGGGGTTTATCAATATCACATCCGTTGAACAAAGCAACATAATAGGCGTAAATTTGGAAGGGAATAACTTCTAGCAACGGCACAAACAAGGAATGGGTACGGGGAATGTAGAAAATGTCGTCACTTTCTTTGGCGGCCAACATATTGCCTTCCTGTGTGACCGTTATGACAGTAGCACCACGGGATTTTACCTCTTTAATGTTACTTAACAGTTTATCAGCCAGTTTTTCATAACCGCTTAAAGCGAACACCACACGGCCCTTTTCAATCAGTGAAATCGTTCCGTGCTTCAATTCACCGGCGGCATAGGCTTCGGAATGGATATAGGAAATCTCTTTGAGCTTCAAAGAAGCTTCCATGGCCACGGCATAGTCCAAATTTCGGCCGATGAAGAAAAGAGAATCGGTTCTGGTCAGTCGCTTGGCCATCTCCTTTAGTGTATCGGCCTGGTCCAAAATACGGTCGATTTTTTCCGGAATAGTCCGCAGTTCCGCCAAAAGCTGATGTAATTCGTGGCGGTCCGCCGTACCCAGCTGACGAGCAGCCCAAATGGCAAACAGATAGAGCAGGGCAATTTGGGTTGAATAGCCTTTGGTAGTGGCAACGGCGATTTCCGGTCCTGCCCAGGTATACAGCACATCATCACTGGCCTTGGCAATCGAGGAGCCGACAACATTGACAATTGAGAGGGTATAGGCGCCCTTGCGTTTAGCCTCTTGTAAGGCGGCGAGGGTATCGGCCGTTTCACCGGATTGAGAAATGATGATCACGAGTGTATGCTCATCAGCAAGAGGGTCGCGATAACGGTATTCGCTGGCGATATCTGCTTCGACCGGAATACGCAACAATTCCTCAATCACATATTTTCCAACAACACCGGCATGATAGGCAGAACCACAGGCTACAATTTGAATCTTATTAAATTGTTCCAGTTTTTTGCGATCAAGAGCAATTTCGTCAAACTCCACATGACGTTCTTTGATACGGCATTCAATGGTCTGCTCAATAGCCTTGGGTTGCTCATTGATCTCCTTCATCATAAAGTGATCATAACCGCCTTTTTCGGCGGCGGCGATATCCCAAGTGACCCGACTGATCGGTCGTTCAACCGGCTGACCGAGCTTATCATAAACGGTGTGACTGTCGGCCGTCATAACGGCTATATCGCCGTCTTCCATATACAGAACATCCTTGGTATGGTTGACGAGGGCGGTAACATCGGAGGCAATATAGTTGGCGTCGCTTGATACGCCGAGAATCAACGGACTGAACCGACGGGTGGCAATCAGCGTGTCGGGATCATCCCGGCACAGGATGGCCAAAGCGTAAGAACCCTCCAAGCGAGCCACCGTTTTTTGAACGGCCTCCAAAAAGTCGCCGTGATAGTACTTGGCCAATAAATGAGGAATGACTTCCGTATCGGTTTCACTGACAAAGGTAACGCCTTCACGCTTTAATTCCTTGGCCAAGGATAAATAGTTTTCAATAATGCCGTTGTGAACCACGGCAAAACGACCATCCATATCGGTGTGCGGATGAGCGTTATAGTAAGACGGTGCACCGTGAGTTGCCCAACGGGTATGCCCGATACCAACCGAACCGACTAAATACTCTCCGTTATGGGTTGAGTTTTTCAGAGTTTGAATCCTTTCGGTGGTTTTTTCAATTTGAAATCCGTTGTTCGAACCGACGCAAATGCCGGCTGAATCGTAGCCACGATATTCTAACTTTTCAAGACCGTCCAGTAAGAGTCCGGCCGCCGGTTTCTTGCCGACAAATCCGACAATACCACACATAGTTTTTCTCCTTAACAAAATTCTGGTGTGCAAAAACAGAAAATAGCTGATTAACGCCAAGGATATTATAACAGATTTTATTCCCAATATCAAGTTGGTCTATGGTACCAAAAAACCGTGTTTCCATTCAAATAAAAGGTTGAATGTTACAAAAAGTTATGCTATACTACATCATAATTGAAAGAACGAGCATTTCTTGAAGCTTTCGGTAAATACTCGTTACCTCGTCCACCGGCAATGGGTTTTCGCCGAGGCCGACTTCGATGGTAAATCCCGGTCGTTCAAAGCAATCGATAAAATAGTCCTTAAAGCCTCCTCCGGTGGCCAGCGCCGTCGGTTCTTCTAAGGTGTAACCGCTTGATGAAGATAAAATTTGCGCCATTTTGTCGGCACGGCTGTTGCGTTTGCCGTATCGATGGTAAATAACCTCGCCTTGACTGTGAAAAGCTAAAACATGGCGAAATCTTGCCTGTTTGCACAGTTCCATCAGGCAGATCGTTTCCGGCTCGCTGCCCGGTGCCGATCCCCCGTAGCGTGTAGGTGACGGACCGTAAATACCGGCCGCTTGTTCAAGCTTGTGTAAATCCTCCCATCCGGCAGGGAAGTTATGATTCAGATCCACGCCTCGTGCGTTAGCGTTATAATGAGTTGTTACGCCGTTTGTGATACGATGTATAAGGGGGGCAAAATGACCGCCAGCCGTTTCTCCCAGTAAAGCAATGTCGCAACCATCAGGATTTATGTATGGAATCACGGTTAGGCATCGGTTTTCCAATACCCGTTCAATTCGAATGCCGGCCATAGGCTGTTGTGCTTCAACATGACGGCAAAAATCATCCAAAAACAACAATAACAGTAAACCGGTCAACCGTTCGCTTCCGTGAAAAGCACCAACCATCAAGATCGGTTCGCCCCGGCCGATACAAAAGGCAGTTATCGGCTTGCCTAAACAGCTTCGTCCGATGATGACGTTGCGAAGTTGTGGATACTCTGAACACAGTTTACGCTCAAGAGTCCTAACTTGGGCTTGCGTATAATCCTTCATTTGAATCAATTCTGGCATCATTATCATACACTCCTTTTTTATATCTATATGGAGGTAATCCTATGAACTTGACCGAAAAAACGATTAAGCAACAATATCTTTACAAAGGCCGTGTTGTTGCCCTCAGATATGACGAAGTCGAACTGCCTAACAAAGAAAAGGCGTATCGGGAAGTTATTGAGCATCCGGGTGGCGTCGGCATCATTCCGTACACGGATGAGCAAGAAATTATCCTAGTGCGCCAATACCGTTACCCATATGCCGAATTAACTTTGGAGATTCCGGCCGGCAAACGGGATCCCGGTGAACAACCATTCACAACCGGCGTGCGTGAATTGCGTGAAGAAACGGGACTGATTGCAGAGAATATGTTATCAATGGATTGTTTGTATCCGACCCCGGGCTACTGCGGCGAAATCATTTGGTTGTTTGTTGCTACCGGTCTAACCCAAGCACAAACCGATCTTGATGATGATGAATTCTTGGAAATCGAACGTGTACCGTTCAAAACGGCGCTCGATTGGGTCATGGATGGAACGATTAAGGATTCTAAAACGCAAATTGCCATTTTGAAATTAAATGAGTGGATTCGTAGCGGAAAGCTACCGAAATAGGGAAAGGAAGGTTCATCATGAGAGAAGTAACTTACGAAATTGATCAAGAATCCGGAGCAATCATAACAGGCTATTTGTATAATAAGAGCCCTGAAATGTCCTATATGGCTAAACGGCCGACCATTGTGGTTTGCCCCGGCGGCGGATACTCCTTTGTGTCGAACCGTGAGGCAGAACCGATCGCCTTGGCCTACAGCGGTGCTGGATTCAATGTTTTTATTTTGACCTATTCCGTTAAAGAATATGCTGCCTATCCTCGTCCGCTTATTCAGCTTTGCAAGGCCTTGAAATGGATCAGAGAAAATGCTGATGATTTCGGCGTCAAAGAGGATAACATCGCTGTAATCGGATTTTCGGCCGGCGGTCATCTGGCCGGTTCACTGGGGGTTCATTGGAATCAGCCCGAAATCAAAGAGAAAAGTGGTTGTCATAACGGTGAAAACCGTCCGAATGCCATGCTTTTGATCTATCCTGTCACCACATTGAACTGGTCTTGGGGATGCACAGGTAACGGTTTGCAAGATTATATCATTGGTGATGGAGATAGAGAGGAGATCAGCCGGCAGTTTAATCTGCCTCTTTGGGTGGATCATAACACACCGCCGTCCTTTTTGTGCCATACCTTCCGCGACACCACTGTTCCGGTGGAGGATAGCCTTTGCATGGCAAACGCACTGGCAAAAGCCGATGTTCCTTTTGAAATGCACATTTTTCCTAACGGTTATCACGGTTTATCACTCGGCACGGCCGAGGTGAATGGCGGGTATGAAGATCCGGACTTTAAGAATTGGCTGCCCATGTCTGTTGCATGGCTTAAGCGTTTATGGAATCATCCCGAAGAGGCCAATGCTCCGATGAAACGAGCCAAAGCACACGAGGAAAACTCATAATTTTCGTTTTTAGGAATTTTTCCGTTGCATTTTCAAAAAAAGTGTGTTATAGTAGTACAGTCGCCGAAAGGCGATCATTGCGTTCGTAGCTCAGCTGGATAGAGCACCGTCCTCCGACGGCGGGTGTCAGCGGTTCGAATCCGCTCGAGCGCGCCAGAAGAAGCGAACAATTTAGATTTTATCTAAATTGTTCGCTTCTTTTTAATCATTTACGGTCATTATAAAGACATTAAATAACCGTAAATCTGTTATAAAAATTTTTTGGTGCGTTGTAAAATGAACCTGCGATAGTAACAATAGAATATCCATAGTGACGATCCAGTGGTAGCATTAA
>JAEDLK010000023.1 GCA_016295355.1 Clostridiaceae bacterium | reverse complement strand
CAACGACACGGGGATTTTCAGTCCCCTGCTCTACCAACTGAGCTACAGAGGCAAAAAAATGGCGACCCGGATGGGGCTCGAACCCACGACCTCTAGCGTGACAGGCTAGCGTTCTAACCAACTGAACTACCGGGCCAAGTATGGTGGGAACAACAGGGCTCGAACCTGTGACCCTCTGCTTGTAAGGCAGATGCTCTCCCAGCTGAGCTATGCTCCCGAACGTCGCCAGTTCTTTAAGCGACTTTGATATGATACCATAAAGTGTGTTGTTTGTCAACACCTTTTTGTCAAAATTTATTTTTTTCTACAAACTTTATTCTAATGCTCTTTTGAGGCTTTTATAAGGGCGAAAAGCGCCCGTTACGGCAGAAGCATTCTCTCCTGTTGATCGGCCGTTACGATTCCCTTTGTTTCTTTTGCGCCAAGGCACGCACCTCAGACGGTGTAAATGCATAGCGACGATTACAGAAATGACAGGACACCTCGATCACCGGCAATTCATCGGCCATCGACAGTAGTTCCTCTTGACCCACCGACTGCAAAATCTTTTTTACGCGCTCTTTTGAACAAGTGCAGCGATACTCAGCCGTTTGCTCGCTGACACACTCTGTATTAAAACCCTCAAGAGCCGACAACAGCACTTTTTCAATATCCATACCCTCGTCCAGCAAGGTGGTCACCGGACGCATTTTTTTTACATTTGCTTCCAAACGGTCAATAGCCTGTTCGTCCGCTCCCGGTAGCAGTTGAATCAAATAACCGCCGGCCTTTCGCACGGTCAAATCGGGGTTCACAAGAACACCCAAAGCACACACCGTCGGAAGTTGCTCGCTGATGGCAAAATAGGCGGTAATATCCTCGGCAATCTCACCCGAAACCAACGGAATGCTACCGCAATACGGCTCTTTAAGACCAATGTCTTTGACAACCTCTAACAGTCCCGTTTTACCAATCGCTCCCGAAACATCCAATTTTCCGTTTTCTTTGAGCGGTATTTCTATCACCGGGTCGGTGGTATAGCCGCGCACATAGCCGTCGCTATCCGACACTGCCACCAAGGCCTGCACAGGGCCGTTGCCTTTTATGCGGAGTGTCAGCGAATCATCCTTCCCTTTCAACTGCTGTCCCATCAAAGAGGCCGCTGTCAAAAGCCGACCGAGCGCCGCCGTCATCACCGCACTGGTCTTGTGTATTTTCTCCGCCTTATTAACAATATCCGTCGAATCCAGAGCAGCCGCCATCACAGCACCGTCTGTTGTAATCATTCGTAACAGCTTACCCATTTTAACCCATCTTTCTGGCTACATATATATTTCTTTGCGAATACCGTCCCGGCCGGCTCATGTTGTTTTCACCTAACATAGCCTCCAACCGAAAGCCTGCCTGACAAAGCAATTTTCTAAGCAACTTATGAGAATACACCCGTTCACAAAAGCACTCGCTCTTTCGAACATAGCCTTCTTTTGTACGGCAAAAGAAATCCAACTGAATCTCGGTCATTGCACAGCGAGCATCGAATGTGTTTTGCCAAATACAGGTGAAATCCTCCCTGTCATACACAAAGGTATGATCGCCTAACACCGTTTTCTGTTTATAAAGGGTATTCACATCAAACAGAAACAGCCGTCCCGGCTCCAAAAACAGTGACACACGCTTAAAGAAACGCCGTAACGATGAGACTGTGAGAACATGATTGACGGTATCCAGGCAACAAACCGCCCCATCCACCGTTCCGTATAAATCCATGTCCTCCCCGCTTTGACAAAGAAACAAAGCATTCAGTCCGCGCTCCGCCTTCTTTTGCTGTGCCACGGCCAACATTTCGGGACTCGGGTCAACACCGATGACCTCTATGCCTCTTTCGGCAAAGGCCAGCGTAAAACCGCCGGTGCCGCAACCGACATCCAGTAACAGCGTCGGGGTCCGATCATAACGGCGAAACAAATCAAGCAGATGCTCACAACGCCCTGTGTAATCCACATCTGTTGTCAAAGCATCATAATAATCCGCAAAGCATTCATACGCAGCCACAGTCCCACTTCCTTCTGTCATATTCTAACAGACCGACTGTGCAAAGTCAATTACATAAGCCCGAAACCGACCGAAATCAAACAATGTCGATTCTTACGGTCCCGGCAGGATGTAAAAAATCCTTGAATTCTTCATTCGACACTTGCAATAGATACCTTGACCCTTTATAATAGGTGGTATGATAAACTGTCATAGTTAGGAGGACTCTTTTGGATACCAAAAAGTATGAAGCCTTGGTCACCGCCATACACGCTGGTAGCTTCACCAAGGCGGCCAACGAGCTTGGCTACACACAATCCGGCATGACACACATGATGAGCAAACTGGAGGCGGAAATAGGCTTTTCTCTGTTCAAGCGCGGACATTACGGTGTCGCACTGACCAAAGAGGGTCAGGAGATTTTACCGGATATTTTGAGCCTGCTTGAAGCAAAGCAAAAGCTCCAATCCCATATCAACCAAGTTAAGAATTATTCCGAAAAGTCATTGTCCATCGGCTGTTATCCCAGTATCTCCATGCAATGGTTACCGCTGATTATGCAACAGTATAAGGCTGAATTTCCCGATGTGGATGTCAAGATTAACTTAGACGGTGTTGAGGGGAATTTTCGTGCATTAGAGGAGGAAAAGGTCGATTTAATTTTTGCCAGTTATGAATTTGCCGAACAAATCGACTGGATTGATCTTCGAAAAGATCCTCTGCTGGCCATTCTTCCTCTCAATGACACAACCGCCGCCATGGATCGATTTCCCATTGAGCAATTTAACGGTGCAGATTTTCTCATGCCGTATTTAGGCTTTGATAAAGACATAAACCGTGTGTTTCAGCTTAAAAACGCCCAACCTAACATTCGACCGATTCGTTTGGATGACCCGGCGATTATCGCCATGGTAGAGCACGGTTGGGGCATCAGCATCCTGTCTGAGCTGATTATGAAGGATCGGACCAACAAGGTTCGCGCTTTACCACTTGAGCCGTTTTGCAGTCGGCGATTGGGAATCGCCTTAAAGAAAAACATTGAACACAGCGAGCTCGTGCGACGGTTCATTGATTGTTCCAAGAAAACCGTTGCCTGGTTCTATGCACAGCCATAAAATCCGGAGGTATACTATGTCCGCAAGCAAAGAAAAGACCGTCAAGACCTTGCCCATGATTGTCATGAGAGGGCAAGTGGCTTTTCCCGGTCAGGTTTTTCATTTTGAAGCATCCCGCAAGATTTCCGTTAATGCCGTGAATTTGGCGTTAGAAAGCGACCAGATTCTCTTCTTGGTCACGCAAAAGGATCTACGGATTGAAGACCCAAAAGAAGAAGATATGTATGATATCGGCTGTACAGCACGAGTTCAGCAGGTCTTAAAGGTTTCCCCGCAGAATATCAAGGTGGTTGTCGAGGTGCTTGACCGTGCCAAACGAGGCACCAGTCGGCGTAATCCGAAGCTGTGGCTTTGCAACGCCGAAATATCTCAAACGGTGAATGTTCGTCAAAGCCGAAACTATCAAGAGGCACTCACCCGAAAAATCCGCAACGAATTTGAGCGGTATGTCTCCATGTTACCCAATCCCCTATCGCCGGAAATTGTCTTAAATGCCGCCTGCTGTGATGACCCCGGCAAGCTTTCTGACCTTGTGGCCGCCAACATTCCGGCCCCGGTGGATGACAAGCAGTATGTCTTAGAGCAGGTCAATCCCGTATCCAGAGCCAAAACCCTTCTGCGCTTACTCCAAAAGGAATGCGACCTTTTACTGCTTGACAACAAGATTTCAGACACCGTCAAACAACAGATCGACGAAAACCAACGGGAGTATTATCTCAGGGAGCAAATCAAGGCCATCAATTCGGAATTGTACGGCAGTGAACTGGACGAGGACGAGGAATACTTTGACAAAATTGCCTCGATGAACGCCCCCGATGGGATCAAGGAAAAGCTCACGACCGAGCTTTCCAAACTGCTGAAAATGCCCCTGGGCTCTCAAGAGGCCACCGTGGTAAGATCCTATTTAGACACCTGCTTGGAACTGCCGTGGAACAAGGAAACACGTACCACTGTCAGTCTGAAAAAGGCAACGGCGATTCTCGATAGGGATTTCTTCGGTATGCAAAAAGTTAAGGAGCGAATTTTGGAAACGCTCTCGGTTTATACCTTGGCACCCGACATCCGCGGACAGGTTTTATGCCTGGTGGGCCCTCCCGGCGTGGGTAAAACCTCCATCGGAAAAACCATTGCGGAATGTATGGGACGCCGATACGCCCGTGTATCGTTGGGCGGTATCAGCGATGAAGCCGAGATTCGGGGCCATCGACGCACCTATATCGGCTCCATGCCGGGTAAAATTTTGTCGGCTGTTAAACAAGCCGGGAGCAGTGATGCCCTGATTTTGTTGGATGAGATTGACAAGCTCGGCCACGATTACAAGGGTGATCCGGCTTCGGCTCTGTTGGAGGTTTTGGACGGTGAGCAAAACAATGCCTTTACCGACCACTATTTGGATTTGCCTTATGATTTAAGTAAAACCGTCTTCATTGCCACCGCTAACACGCTGGATACCATCCCCGCTCCGTTGCTCGACCGATTGGAAATCATTGAACTTTCCAGTTATACAAGAGAAGAAAAATTTCATATCGCCAAGAAGCATTTGGTGTCTCGCCAATTTACCAAGAACGGTATCAGCGCCAAGGTTTGTCACATCGCCGACAGCGCTTTGTACGAAATGATTGACTACTACACCCGTGAGGCCGGCGTTCGTCAGTTGGAGCGCACCATCGGCAAGGTGTGCCGAAAGGTCGCCAAACGCATTGTAGAGGACAATCCGGGGCGTATCACCGTTAAGGACAAGGACATCGTTTCTATGCTCGGCCACCGCAAGGTTCATCCCGAGGCCGTACTGAAAGAAAATGAGGTCGGCATTATCAACGGCCTGGCCTGGACCAGTGTCGGCGGTGAAATGATGCAAATTGAAGCCTCCGCCGTACCGGGGACAGGAAAGGTTGAATTGACCGGGTCGCTTGGGGATGTGATGAAGGAATCGGCCATGGCCGCCGTCACCTATGTCCGCTCCCGTTGCGAAACATTGGGCATTGAAAAGAATTTCTATAAACACAGCGATATGCACATTCATGCCACAGAAGCCGCTATTCCAAAGGACGGTCCAAGCGCCGGCATCACCATGACCACAGCGTTGATTTCGGCCTTGACCAACCGTCCGGTGCGTCGGGATGTAGCCATGACCGGCGAAATTACCATTCGGGGGCGTGTGTTGCCCATCGGCGGCTTGAAGGAAAAAACCATGGCGGCATACCGAAATGGTATTAAAACCGTGATTATTCCTTATGAAAATCTGCCCGACCTTGAGGATGTTGATGAGGCCGTTCGAAAAGAGCTGGAATTTGTGCCGGTTCATTATGAGGATGAAGTCATTGACCGAGCCTTACTGTGAGGTGTCCTATGAATTGGAATAAAGCAGATTATGAATGCTCATTCGGTTTGGCCGAACAGTTAATGCCGTCCGATCGCCCGGAGTTTTGCTTTTCGGGACGCTCCAATGTCGGAAAATCCACCCTGTTAAATACCCTCGTCAACCGTAAGGGACTGGCCAGAGTGAGCACCAAACCCGGAAAGACCGTTACCATCAATTTCTTTACGGTCGATCATGTGCGGTTTGTGGATTTACCGGGTTACGGCTACGCGAAAGTACCGTTTGCTGTTAAAGACCGTTGGTCGGATTTAATGGAATCATATTTTGGGAGCGGTCGGGATATTCGTCTATGCTTTCAGCTCATTGATGTGCGGCATGCTCCCACGGAGTTTGACCGTTCCATGTTACGTTTTCTTCATATCAATCATATTCCCTGTGCGGTGATCCTGACCAAGTGCGACAAATTAAACAAATCAGAATTGACAGCCAACTGTGAAAATATCAAAAAAGAAGTGGAGCAACTATTGCCCGGCTGTCCCGTCTTCCCCTATTCCGGCTTAAAAGCAACCGGTCGGGATGAGATTCGAGCCTATATTGAATCCTTAGAAGAATAAAGGAGTGTTATTGGTGGATTATAAAACAGAAGCACTAAAAAAACACCGTGAATGGGGCGGAAAAATTGAAGTCAATTCCCGTGTGCCTGTGAAGAATGCACAAGACCTTTCGTTGGCGTATACCCCCGGCGTCGCCGAACCGTGTTTGGCCATTCAAAAGGACCCCTCCCTATCATATGCCCTGACCAGACGCAGTCAGTTGGTGGCGGTCATCACCGACGGATCGGCTGTACTGGGGCTTGGCAACATCGGTGCTTTGGCCGGCATGCCGGTCATGGAGGGCAAATGCGTACTCTTTAAGGAATTCGGCGGCGTGGATGCCTTTCCGCTGTGCATCAACACACAGGATGTGGACGAATTGGTACGCACGATTTATCTGCTTTCCGATAGCTTCGGCGCCATCAATTTGGAGGATATTTCCGCACCCCGTTGCTTTGAGGTAGAAAAAAGGCTCAAAGAGCTGTGTGACATCCCCGTTTTTCATGACGATCAGCACGGCACCGCCATTGTGTTGGCTGCCGCTTTGATGAATGCCTTAAAGGTTGTGGGCAAATCCATCGAAACGGTTCGTTGCGTTATCAACGGAGCCGGCAGTGCCGGAACCGCCATTGCGCTCCATTTAATGCGTTGCGGTTGCCGTCATTTGATTTTGTGTGACCGCGACGGTATTCTCTGTCAAGGCGATCCCACTCTTTCCGAGGCTCATGCACATCTGGCCGACATCACTAATGAGGAGCGTTTAACCGGCACACTGTCTGATGCTCTGAAAGGGGCCGATGTGTTTATCGGCGTATCGGCTCCGGGTGTGGTTTCAAAAGAGATGATTCGTTCCATGAACAACAAAGCCATTGTTTTCCCCATGGCCAATCCCGTTCCCGAAATCATGCCGGAGCTTGCCAAAGAGGCCGGCGCGGCTGTGGTCGGCACGGGACGCAGTGACTATAATAATCAAATCAACAATGTGTTAGCCTTCCCCGGCATTTTCAAGGGAGCTTTGGCCGTACGGGCTTCCGACATTAACGATGAAATGAAATTGGCCGCCACCTATGCCATTGCCGATCTGGTCGGCGACGAGGAACGCTGTGCCGACTATATTCTGCCGAAAGCTTTCGATCAGCGTATTGCCCCTGCCGTGGCCAAGGCGGTGGCACAAGAAGCCGTTAAAACCGGCGTTGCACGTTGCCCGGAAGGTATCCACGACTGATTTAATTGACTGCCCATAAAAAATCACGCCTACAAAAATAGGCGTGATTTTTATTGTTATGATCAGACGAATATCTGTTTTCAACCGTTCCACAGCTCGGTATCGCAGATGGTGGTGCAAACCAATAGATTATCCGAAAAGATAAAGCTCAATTGATATTTGCCGTCGGTATACACCATTTTTTCGCAACCGTCCAGCATGAACATCATAAAGAACAGATCCCGGCGGTCGGCCGAAGCAATGGTCGGTGTTAAGGAAGGAATCGCTCTTTTTATATCTTCTTTTGTGCTGATGCCCACTTCAAAGCCATAGGCTTCATCCAAATCGGCAATAAAAGCCACCGTTGATTTTTCGGCGTTCTTGTTGCCGTAATATAAGCAAGAGCCGACCTGATAGCCGCAGTAAGTATCCCCATCCAACGGAATCGGGGTTGTTTCATGGTCAATTCCCACGCCGGTCGTATCCGATTTGTTTTCGGCCTTCGCCACGGTTTCCAAGGAAGCCCCCAAGGCAAAGGGAGCCTCTTTTATTTGACCAACCGACAAAAAGTACGCAACATCCACCTCGTACGATGACTCAGCCGGTTTCTTGACGCAACCGCATAACATCGAAAAGACGAACAATGCGGAAAGACACAACCAAATCAATCGTTTCATGCTTGCTTTCCTCCACATTGATGATGATTTAACAGCTCGTTACGCTGATCCCACAGCTTTTGGGACAAATCCACATAATACGTATGCGGTTTTTCAAAACGGGTAACCTCGTCCCACAAAAGGCCGATTTGAGCCTTGCAATAACGGGCAATTTCACGCACACAGGGAGAGGTATACACCTGCTTGCCCTTCTCGAATACCTTGACCTGCAGTTTCTTGGCCACGAAGTTTTCAACCGTCTTTCGCTTCCAGGTATACTCCGGATCAAAGATTTCATACGGCTTAGTATCATCAATTTTTTCATCATGCAGCGTGATCACATCGGCAATACATTTGCCGGTTTCACGGTCATACAGTCGCCACGGAATCTTAACACCCGGCAGGGTGATTTTAATGGTGTTTTCGCTGATTTTGATTTTGGGAACAATGGTGCCGTCCGGCTTCTCAACCGCTGCCAGCTTATAAACCCCGCCGAACACCGCTTCACTGGAGGCGGTAATCATCCGCTCACCAACGCCGAAGCTATTGACACAGGCACCCTGGATGAGCATATCCCGAATCAAATATTCATCCAACGAGTTTGACACCACGATAGCACAATCCGGATAGCCTGCCTCATCCAACATTTTTCGTGCCCGCTTGGTGATATAGGTAATATCACCGCTGTCAATCCGAATACCCACCGGCCGACAGCCCATTGGCGCCAACACCTCATCGAATACACGAATAGCATTCGGAATGCCGGACTTCAACACATTATAGGTATCAACCAATAAGACGGTGCTTTTCGGATACTTAAGAGCATAGGTCTTGAAAGCATCGTATTCGGTTTCAAACAACTGCACCCAGCTATGCGCCATAGTGCCCGATGGCGGTACATCAAAATCCTTGGCCGACAGCACACAAGCTGTTCCGGTACAACCGCCGATGATGGCCGCTCTCGCCCCCATCACCGCCGCATCACAACCGTGCGCCCGACGGGAGCCAAACTCCATGACCGGCCGACCGGCCGCCGCCCGCACGATTCGATTGGCCTTTGTAGCAATCAACGACTGATGGTTGATCAGCAACAAAACCATGGTTTCCACCATGAAGGCCTGCATAATGGGGCCGCGCACCGTCAAAATCGGTTCTCTCGGAAAAATCGGTGTTCCTTCCGGAACAGCCCACACATCACAGCAGAAGTGAAAATCACGAAGAAACGCCAAAAAATCTTCACTGAACAAGTGCAGTCCCTCAAGATACGCAATATCTGATTCGCTGAAGGATAAATGATTGAGATAATCAATTAACTGGTCAAGACCGGCCATAATAGCAAAACCGCCCTCATCCGGCACCCGGCGGAAAAACATATCAAAATAGGCAATCGTTTCCTGCATCTCGGTGCCCAACACGCCATTAGCCATGGTCATTTCATACAAATCCATTAACATACTTAAATTCTTCTGTTCCACAAATGTACCCTCTTTTCTTCCTTGCGTTGTTTCGGTTTTCCCTACGCAATATCGGGAAAACTGCTTTTATCCGATTATACTTTTTGAGAATGCTCGGCGTTTAAGCGTTTGGCCGAACGGCGGTTCTCCGGAATGATTTCACCGGCCTTGGTCAAGGCAATTTTGGTCAGCACCGGTCCAACCAGTTCATAGATCAACACCGAAAACAGAATAATGTTGCGTACCAACGCCCCTTCGGTTGTGCCGAGCTCCATGGCCGTAACCGACATGCCCAGTGCCACACCGGCCTGTGGCAAAAGCGTGATACCCAAATACTTAACCACCTGCGGTTCGCAATGAACGGCCTTGGCGCTGGTATACGCACCCAACATCTTACCGAGCGAACGGAAGATGATATACACGACACCGACAAACACAATGGAGAGATGCGTAAAGATATTCAGCTCCAGTTCAGCACCGCTGATGACAAAAAACAAAATGAACAACGGGGTTGTCCAGCGGTCCACACGCTCCATCAACTCGCCGGAGGATTCGCACACATTGCAGAAAACCGTACCGAGCATCATACAGGCCAAAAGCGAGGAGGTGCCGACCGTCACGCGACCGATGGGAATCTTAATCATTGTTAGCGCCACTGTGAAAATCACAAAGGTAACCGACACTGACAAACGCTTACTGCGGGAATGAAAGAATTTTTCAGACTCCGAAAACAAAAAACCCATGACCGTACCCAGCAGTAAGGACGCCACAATCTCAATCACGGGATTTAAGATAATAGAATAAAAATCAACCGAACCGCTAACCATAGCCTTGGCAATACCAAAAGAAACAGCAAACACCACCAAACCGACGGCATCATCCAACGCAACGATAGGCAACAAGATATCGGTCAGCTTTCCTTTGGCCTTATACTGACGAACCACCATTAAGGTAGCGGCCGGAGCCGTTGCGGTGGCTACAGCACCCAAGGTTATAGCCGCACTCATAGGGAACACCGCTTCACCAAGAACGGCACTGAGAGTGCAAAGAGATACATCCACCAACAAGGTGGCGAACAACGCCTGCACCACACCGATAACGGTGGCCTGTTTACCGGTTTGTTTTAACTGCGACAGACGAAATTCATTACCGATGGAAAAAGCAATAAAGCCCAAAGCTACATCCGAAATAACGCCGAAGCGTTCCACATACGCCGCATCACGGAACCCCAGCCCGTCAATCGACAAGGCAGTACCCAGTTGCCCAAGGCAATACGGGCCGATCAACACACCGGCCACCAAATAACCCGTCACGGCCGGCAGACCCAACGGTTTTACAACACGGGACATCAACAGCCCGGCAATTAAGGCCACCGAAACACTTAACAAAACATCCATACGATTTCGACCTCTCTAATATACGATTACGAAACAGTATAGCACATTCTGCACTGTTTTTCAACGATTGACACTCATAATTCCTGCTTTTTTCGTTCCTTTTCTGAAAGCGCCATACACATACATCCTTTCGCCCATTTTTCGCCGTAAAAAACGGGCAAAAGAACCATCGAAAAACAAGGAATTGTGTAATAGCTTTCAGCGTTTAATCGGCGTGTCGGCCGGTAATCGCCAGACCTCTCTTAAAAAACTGTCCGAAAACCACCTTTGTGTCCTTGGCAAATAATGAACATCATCTCGGTCAAAAATGCCGAAATGAGCCGACGGATCGTGATTCATATACGGACAATCCCCATCGGTTTTGACAAAGCGAACCGCCGGCAGACGCTCTGTCTGCCGCTTTAAGGCCTTATTAATGGGCGCCCGTGCATCCGCCGTCTTGTCCGGTTCCAAAACTATTTCATACAAATACAGCTTACAGGGTTGACCGATGGAGCCAAGCAATCTGTCAAAATGTTCATCGTACCGCTCATCCAGTTGCGGATGGTCGAAACAGCCCTTCACGCAATCATTTTCACTGCCGATCCAATGGCAACCGATGACCACCGGGTGACGAAATTGCTCTTTTAGCTGTTGCATGACCAAGTGATTGATCTTTTCCGTCCACGGCAACAAGGCAATATCGGCCCTATGTAAAGTGCCCGGCCTTAATGCCGGTGCTTTATCTCGATTCCACATTCCACCTACGATACCTTGGGAACCGATAGACACTTGCACGATAAACAGATCCGGCAGTTCTTCCCCCGACAGCACCGCCTTTTCCCAAGCCAAAGCCGTATAATAAGCAAAGCAGGCGGTATGATTTTGCGTTTCGCCGAGGTTCATACCCTCGGTTTTGTAACCCTCAAATGTCACTCTGTTTATGATAAGAGACTGATTCGATTGTCTTGCCAGAGAAAACACATGGGTGAGCGGCGTGTACAAGCGCATTGATTCCTCTAAAAACTGGGAATGAGCATGAGCGTTGGATTGACCGAAAACAAAGAGAACCGCCGCATCGGCTTTGTGTCCCATTTCATCATAAATCGGTTTCACCATGTAAAACATCCTTTTGAGCCCGCACTTTGGCTTTTGCTTTTTGATCCTTCATAAACACCTTGCACACCATAAAATAAGCGACAAAGGCCAACAGCACACCGCCGACCACATCCACCACCGAATGCT
Organism: Clostridiaceae bacterium; assembly: GCA_016295355.1. Taxonomy (GTDB): domain Bacteria; phylum Bacillota; class Clostridia; order Oscillospirales; family Acutalibacteraceae; genus SIG607. Next base: position 11,822 of record JAEDLK010000023.1, on the reverse strand, counting down.
GTTTAACAAAAACGGTGGAGGCACAAATCAAGGATGCAAAAATCGCCGATGCAATTCGCCAGCCGGTACGCTTGGACAGCGAGGTTTGACGGAAGGCCACCAAATGAACACAAACCGATTCAAAGCAATGCAGACTCGGAAACACATTGAACGGTTGATCTATGGCAAAAATGATGCCGCACAAACGCAACAACACGCTGTTTCCCGACACCTCGGGACGAAAATCAATGGCCGTGGGAAAAACAAAGAAAATGATGATGCAAAACAACATACCGCTGTACACCGACACACACATTTGATCAAACGCCCGTGTACTTTTAAGACAGGTTAGGATAAACAACAACGGAATATACAAATACCATAAAATATAGGGGATGATAAAGGCCGGCACAAACGGAATGACATCATCCAGTGTCAGATGCACCACCGTTGGATTTACAATAAGGCGACTGGCCACAAAATACAGGCCTGACAAGATTAGTAGGCCGGCCAGATAATAAATGTGCGGGAGCTTTTTGAACAAGGATCGAAGCATTAAATACCACCTTACATATAATAAACATCGGTTCGGCAAACAAATACCATGCGATTTACCCCACTGAACCTGATGAAACATACGCTGTTTAATATTGGAAATATTATAGCATCATGGAACGACTTCGTCAATCTTTATGAATGTATCGGCAACCTTACCAAATTAGATTACCCTCTTTTGTGCAAAAAAATACAACAAGATATAGTATTTGATATTGACGAACGACACAAGATATGTTATAATCGTACCAGTTCGACGAAAAGGAGTGATGATCACGGTCATTACGGGAATGCAAAAATTGACACTGCTGGACTATCCCGGCAAAATGGCCTGTACGGCCTTCACGGGCGGATGTAATCTTCGCTGTCCTTTTTGCCATAACGCCTCGTTGGTGATCCGCAAGGAAGACCCGACTGTCAGTGAAAACGACTTTCTGGCGTACCTATCCAAGCGTAGGAGCGTATTGGAAGGTGTTGTTATCACCGGCGGTGAACCGCTTCTTCATCCTGATTTGGATGATTTTCTGCGAAACATCAAAGCCATGGGCTACCCCATTAAGTTAGACACCAACGGCACCCTGCCGCAACATTTGAAAACCGTAGTAAACGAAGGACTCGTTGACCGAGTGGCTATGGATATTAAAAACGAACCGGCTTCCTACGCTAAAACGGTGGGACTTGACAACTTTTCCGTTGACGCCGTTCAGGAATCCATTGACTTTCTGTTAAGCGGCCATGTGGAGTATGAGTTTCGCACCACCGTAGTCAAAGGCATCCACACAAAGGAAGGCTTAATCCGCCTGGCTGAATGGATTGCCGGCGCAGAGGAATACTATTTACAGCAATTCAAAGATTCCGGGGATTTGATTGCGCCGCAGGGCCTTGAGGCCTTCAGCCCGGAAGAGATGCAGCAATTTGCGAATGCCGTCCGGCCGTTTGTTCCGTCGGTCGCCGTCCGCGGACTATAAAAAATACAGGGGAGAATGGATCATGTATCAAATTATCAAGCGTGATGGAAAAATTGTAGACTTCGACATCAGCAAAATCGCCAACGCCATGAAATTGGCCTTTGAGGCTACCGGTACCGACTATACTGAGAATATCATTGATTTTTTGGCATTGAAGGTTTCCGCTGATTTTCTGCCGAAAATCAAAGATGGTTTGGTAGCTGTTGAGGACGTCCAGGACAGCGTTGAATCGGTGTTGATTCAAGGCGGTTACGACAGTGTGGCCAAGTCCTACATTCTGTATCGTAAACAGCGTGAAAAACTGCGCAATTTGAAGAACACCTTCCTTGATTACAAAGAAACCATCAACAACTACATCAATGTTTTGGACTGGCGCGTTAAGGAAAACTCAACCGTTACCTACTCTGTCGGCGGTTTGATTCTTTCCAACTCCGGTGCCATTACCGCCAATTATTGGCTCTCGGAAATCTATGATCAGGAAATCAGCAACGCTCACCGCAACTGCGATATTCACATTCATGACCTTTCCATGCTGACCGGTTACTGTGCCGGTTGGAGCCTTAAACAGCTCATCAAGGAAGGCTTGGGCGGTGTTCCGGGCAAGATCACCTCTTCTCCTGCAAGCCATCTTTCCACCCTGTGTAATCAAATGGTTAATTTCTTGGGCATTATGCAAAACGAATGGGCCGGCGCACAGGCATTCTCCTCCTTTGATACCTATTTAGCTCCGTTTGTGAAGGTTGACAACCTTTCCTATAAGGAAATTAAGCAGTGCATTCAGTCCTTCGTTTACGGAGTGAATACCCCGTCCCGTTGGGGCACCCAGGCTCCTTTCTCCAACATCACCTTGGACTGGACCGTTCCGAACGATTTGAAGGATTTGCCGGCCATTGTAGGCGGCAAGGAAATGGACTTTACCTACGGCGACTGCCAAGACGAAATGCGCTTGGTCAACAAGGCCTTCATTGAAATTATGATTGAGGGCGACGCAAACGGCCGCGGCTTCCAGTATCCTATTCCCACCTACTCTATCACCAGAGACTTCGATTGGTCTCCGACCGAGAATAACCGCTTGCTGTTTGAGATGACTGCCAAATACGGCACGCCGTACTTCTCCAACTATATCAACAGCGATATGGAACCGAGCGATGTTCGCTCCATGTGTTGCCGTTTGCGTTTGGATTTGCGTGAATTGCGCAAAAAATCCGGCGGTTACTTCGGTTCGGGTGAATCAACCGGTTCTGTCGGCGTTGTGACCATCAATATGCCTCGTATCGCTTATATGTCGACCAATGAGGCTGACTTCTATAATCGTTTGGATCACATGATGGATGTTGCCGCCCGTTCGCTGAAGGTTAAGAGAACCGTTATCACCAAGCTGTTGGATGCCGGTTTGTACCCCTACACCAAACGGTATTTGGGCACCTTCAACAACCACTTCTCTACCATCGGTCTGGTTGGCATGAACGAGGTTGGCTTGAACGCCAATTGGATTAAAGCCGATATGACCGACGAACATTGCCAAGAATTCACTAAACATGTCTTGAATCACATGAGAGAGCGTTTGTCCGATTACCAAGAAAAATACGGCGATTTGTACAACCTGGAAGCCACACCCGCCGAGTCCACCTCTTATCGCCTGGCCAAGCATGATGTGGAGCAGTATCCCGATATCATCACAGCCTCTGAAGCTGGCGGCGCCCCCTACTACACCAACAGCAGTCACTTGCCGGTTGGCTATACCGATGATATTTTCTCGGCACTGGATATACAGGATGAACTGCAGACGCTTTACACCTCCGGCACGGTATTCCACGCCTTCTTGGGCGAGAAAATGCCCAGCTGGGAGGCAGCGGCCAATCTGGTTCGCAAGATTGCCGAAAACTACAAGCTCCCATACTACACCATTTCTCCGACCTATTCGGTTTGTAAAAACCACGGCTATCTGAACGGCGAACAGTACGTCTGCCCCGAATGCGGTGAGCCCGCCGAGGTTTACAGCCGTATCACCGGATATTACCGCCCGGTACAGAACTGGAATGCCGGAAAAACGCAAGAATACAAGGAACGTCGCACTTACAACATCGGCACCAGTGTTCTAAAGCACAACGGACCCGTTGAGATGGCAGAAACCACCGAGATCGTAGACGACAATCCCCAGACCTTGACCGACGGAAGCTATTTGTTCACCTCGGCCACCTGCCCCAACTGCAAACTGGCCTGTGCGATGATGGACAAAGCCAACTATGCTTATAAGAAGCTGTTGGCCACCGATAACGTGGAGCTGGCTACGGCTTTGGGCATCAAGCAGGCTCCGACTCTGGTCATCGTTAAGAACGGCGAGGCTGCAAAGTTTGCCGGTGTAGGCGCTATCAAGAAAGAACTCGGACTGTAAAGGAACGAAAAACAGGCATGTATGATATAATCATTGTCGGCGGCGGCCCTGCGGGGCTGACCGCCGCCCTGTATGCTCGCAGGGCTAATAAAACGGTCGCAGTGATTGAAAAAGCAACCTACGGCGGTCAAATCACCTACTCACCAAAGGTTGAGAACATCCCCGGCTTTATCAATGTCACCGGCAATGAATTTGCCGAAAAACTGACCGAACAGATATTGGAACAAGGGGCTGATTTGCAATTCTGCGAAGCAACGGCCATCCAAAAAACAGACGGCGGCTATACCGTTATCACCGATGACGGTACCTTTGACGGTAAGACGGTCATCTTGGCCACCGGCGCTAAACATCGCCGTTTGGGATTACCCCATGAGGAAGAGCTTATCGGCAACGGCATCTCTTTCTGTGCTGTTTGTGACGGCGCCTTTTTTGCCGATCAAACTGTGGGCGTTGTCGGCGGCGGCAACTCTGCTTTGCAAGAAGCCCTACAGCTTTCCGAACTTTGCAAAAAGGTCTACATCGTGCAGAATCTCCCCTACTTGACCGGCGAAGCCAAGCTATGCGAACAGGTGAATACCAAGGAAAACATCGAGGTCATCTTGGGTACAACCGTCAAATCGCTATTGGGCGATGACCATTTAACCGGCATCACCGTTCAAAGTGAAAACGGCGCCGAAACAACTCTAATGTTGGACGGCCTGTTCGTTGCCATCGGTCTTTTACCGCAAAACGAGCCCTTTGCCGATATGTTCCCCTTGGATGAGAGCGGCTATGTTGAATCGGACGAACGCTGTTTTGTGCCAAATCCCGGCCTTTTTGTTGCCGGTGATTGCCGCAAAAAAGCCATTCGTCAGGTCACCACTGCGGCATCTGACGGCGCTGTGGCTGCTTTAGCCGCCTGTCGGTATTTGGATGAGCAGGTATAATCATAAATAAAAAGAGCAAGGCAAAGCCTTGCAAAACTTATTACCTCTTACTTCTTACTTATTACTTCCCAAAGCCCCAAGGACCTTTTAGGTAAGAGTGAAGAGGTAATAGGTGAGAAGTAAGCCCCAAGAACTTATCGTCCTTGGGGCTTTGAGACGTTTGAACTTAATGGCACGAATTTAATGTGTCTGAAAAGTCAAGATTTTCTACTATTTGAATCAATTTTAACACAGAGAACCGTCACCTGTGTCCCATGGGTATGCTATAACAAAAAATCATCTGTTAAAATCAAAATCAATATGCTTTACAAACTCTTTTGCTTGAAGCATTGCTCCCATTCTGTTAGGATGTACTCTATCCCATGCTAATTTGGAAGAATGTTGGATTTTACAGAAATCTTCAAATGTTTTTTGAAAATCCACAAAATATAGTGAATACTTCTTTGCAAGTTTTTTGCATATTTCTACATATTCGTCCATTCGCTTACGCATATAATCCTCTTTATTTACTTCAATATAATATGGCGAAATAATAAAAATTCCCTTTACCTTATCTTTAATTTTTAATATCATCTCTTCCATATTTGATTCATACTCTTGAGGCATCACTGCAACCTCAGGAATTGCCGGAACATCAAATTGACGCCATACATCATTGATACCGATACATATAGATACCCAGTCGGGCTTTAAATCAACAACATCTCTGTCGAATCTCGCCGCAAGGTCACGACTTGTGTTGCCGCTAATTCCACTATTTGTTACGCGAATATTAAGTTCGGGATACCAAGCGGTCAGTAAATTTTCAATCTCTCTAACATATCCATTTCCGAGGCTTTCAAAAAGCCCCTCGCCAACAGGATTTGCACTTCCCATATCCGTTACCGAATCGCCTGCAAATACAATTCTATCTCCATTTTCAAACAACATCGCCTATTCGCTCCTTTATATGAAAATCTCATTATAAAAAATCGACAAATCTACCGAAAGATTTGTCGATTTTTTTGGTGCCGGTGGCCGGACTCGAACCGGCACGGTATCGCTACCGGTGGATTTTGAGTCCACTACGTCTGCCAATTCCATCACACCGGCAAGTATGGGAATCACAACGCAATGTATTATACAATACTTTCTATTAAAAATCAAGTGTTTTTTTACAAAATCATTATTCTTTTTTGCATAACATTCATAGACCAACTAAGTCGTGCTTTATCATATGTTAACCGACTGCTTATCGGCCGACGCCTACAGCCAAAAGGCAGATATTTATGTTTGTTAGGAAAAGTACGCAGCAAAAACAAGAAACGCTACAGCCTATGGCCATAGCGTTTCTAAGACAATGTCACGAATATCAAAAAGTCGCAACAACAGCCTGCTGTCACTGGGCCCGTGACTCGATATCTTTGCGTTTTAATCGGTTCAGTTCTTCAGGATAGAGCTGGCAAGACATGCCGCCATCTACCGTCAATTCGGTGCCGGTGATATTTTTGGATTCATCCGAGCCCATAAACCACACGGCATTGGCAATGTCCTCAAAATCGGAAATATCACCGATGGGGGTCAGACTGCCGTTGACGATTTGTTTTGACCCCATTTTGAACCAACGGTCGGTTTTTATGGTTCCGGGAAGCACCACATTACAGCGAATGCCGTACTTACCGAGATCAACCGCCATCGCCTTGGCCATTGCATTGATACCGCCTTTGGAAGCACAATAAGCCATACGGTTCGGGATGGCCCGATACGAGGTATTAGACCCGACAAACACGACAGCACCCTTATGCCGCTCTTTCATACGCAAGGCGGCCTGACGGACAATCATGAAGTTCCACACCAGATTGGTTTCAAATACACGCTGTACCTCCTCAACGCTAACCGTAAAAAAGTCCTGCCCTTTTGCCGGGTCTGTGCCGAACCCCAAGTCGGCGGAATTAAGCACTGCGGTTTCCACAAACCGCCCTTGCTTATCAATATCCGCAAAAATGTCAATAATTCTCGGCTCATCCCGGATATCCAGCCCGTATCCCTTGGCAAAAACGCCGTAAGCCTCGGCTACCTCAGCGGCGGCCGCCTGCGCTCTGCTTTCATCCCGCGAGGTAATGATCACATCGTACCCTGCTTTAGCAAACCGCTTGGCACACGCCAAGCCGCTTCCAACGGTACCTCCGGTTACAAAGACCGCCTTTTTCATTGTTTTGTTACTCCTTATCAAACACTCTTACAAAATCCACAATAAAGGCATCGTCCACAAATTCGCCTTCGACCTTTTGGGGATTGTTACTACGATAGCCCTGTACCTCAGTAGTCAGCAGAATAAACTGCGGAATATGCGATACATGAACATTGCTTCTGGAGACCTCTTCGCCGTCGCAATAGAACACATAACCGTCGGGTTGCCAATCCATACCGAAATAATGCCAACCGCCTTTGGTTTCTTTTAAGGTATAGTTCACACGGCCATCCTCTTTGAACTGCTTGCCGTAACCGCCCATAATATTGCCGGTCGTGGCCACGCCGGTCTTAAAGCATTCCATAATATCCGATTCTATGCCGCACCATTCCGGTTCAAAACGAGCACCGATGGTCGGAGATTGCGTCCAGAAGGCGCTCCACATGGATTGAGGATACTTTTGGAATTTGCAACGGCACTCATAATAACCGTAACGATGCACGAATTTCGGCTCCTCTAATGGTCCTAACGGCCAAAACTCATTCTGACCCCAGGGGTTATCCGTATCGCTTTTGGGAACATCGAACGAATTACAGCCGGTTTGCAACTGCGGAGAAACATACAGGCCGTCTTTTGCGACTCTATGCAGCTCAATATGACTGTTACCGTCCAACACAACGCCCTCGTCTGTGTAGGCCGGGCAACGAGAACCCCAATAGTTCAGCCGAAAGCTCCATTTGCTTTTGTCCAGTTCTTTCCCGTCAAATTCGTCCGCCCAAACCAGTTTCCAATTTCCCTCGGGCAGATAACTGGGCTCATGATTTTCTACTTCAAACTTTTTCATCTTTATGACTCCTTTATGTAGATTTTGTACGACCGGAGTATTTCTTAAAAATAGAACTCCGTTTTAGCCGGTCGGATATCGGTCAGTGCTCCTGTGTAGTGACGAAGTGTATGGGGTTGATAGGGATGCTTTAAGCATTCCTCTTCGCAAATCTCAATTCCCAATCCCGGCTTATCGGGAATGGTCATATAGCCGTCTTGATAGGCAAGTGCCTCGTTGGTGACATCCTTTCGCCAATCCACATCGCTTGACATGATTTCCAAAATGCAGAAATTCGGACAACAAGCCGCCAGTTGCAGCGTTGCGGCATTAGCAACCGGCCCCGACGGATTGTGCGGAGAAAACGGTATATAATAAGCCTCGGCAACAGCAGCAATCTTTCTAAGCTCCATAATGCCGCCTGCATGGGAAATATCGGGTTGAATATAATCTGCTGCACGCTGTTCAAATAAATCTTTATAGGCCCGCAGAGTGTAGAGTCGCTCGCCGGCCGAAATAGCCACAGGAGATTTATCCCGCACTGCCTTTAGAGCCTCTAAATTATCGGGTGGCACCGGTTCCTCAAAGACCATCGGCTTAAACGGTGCCAATTCCTTGGCAATTTTAATGCCGGTCGGCACATCGAATCGGCCGTGTCCCTCAATGAGCAAATCGACTTGATCGCCGACGGCCTCTCTGACTGCCGCCACGCAAGAAAGCGCCCTGTTTAAGTCTTCGTTTGATATTTCCATATACGATTTGCCGAACGGATCCCACTTCATAGCCGTGATACCCCGCTTGACAGCCTCTTTGGCCTTATGTGCAAATTCTTCGGGTGATTTAGCTCCGGCAAACCAACCGTTAACATAAATCCGCACGCGGTCGTTGACCTTGCCACCCAACAACTGATACACCGGCACGCCCAAATGCTTGCCCAAAATATCCCACAAGGCCATCTCAACCGCTGATAAAGCACTCATCAGCACCGCCCCGCCCCGCCAATAAGCATCCCGGTAAATATCATGGTAATGCTTTTCAATGGTGAGCGGGTTTTTTCCGACAAGGTATTCTTTAATATGCTCTACCGCCCCGATTAAGGCTTTTTCCTTGTATTCAAGCGTAGCCTCACCGACACCGGTGATACCCTCGTCGGTATAGATCTTAACAAATATCCAGTTTGTTCTGAAACAATCCACCGCAAGGGTTTTAACATCTGTTACCTTCATAATGCAATCTCCTTATATATCTCGGCCACAACCTTGTTGGGACAATCAAAATCCTCGGCCGACAGCTCATCAAACAGCCCAATATGAACCGGTACGGTCTTTTGGGCATTCACGCGCATAGCAAAACGAGAGGCATCCGTCGTATTCATGTTATTACCAACACCGTTTATCGGCAAAAAGAGTGCGTACACATCATGCGGAAGATCGTCAAAAACATCCTTATTGTACAAAGTATCGCCGGTCACATAGTACCTCTTTTGTCCGTCGTCTATGATCACACCGACGGCATAACGGTCACTGTGTTCGGCCTTCACAGCCGTAAAGCGGATACCGTCTTGCGTCCATTGCGTATGGCGGTTAAACAGGATATACTGATTGTCCCCGCCGATTTTGCGCACCTCGTCCCATACCGACCAAGGCGCTAATACCGTCACATGACTATTAGGTGTGATAAAGTTTGCCACCGTTTCAGGATCATAGTGGTCAAGGTGGTTATGGGTAAAAATCATCACATCCGGTTGTATCTCGAAAAAACGCTCATCCACAGGCACACGGCGGTAATTGTCCGGATTGACCTTTTCCACGCTGTTTGACAGATACGGATCAATCATCACGCAAAAATCGTCCCGTTGAAACAATAGGCCTGCCTGCCCTAAAAAAGTAATTTTCAAGCATCTTCCTCCTTGACATTTATCCGTTCTTATTTTATTATAAAAATTATCAAAATAATATAAAAAAGTTGTTGTTTTTATTAGAAATATTATGGTTGGAGGGGTGCGTTACGGAGCTTATACAATTTCACATGGTCGGTATCTACAATTCGCTGATTGAGCAGCCCAATATCAGCGTGTCTGTCGACAGAACTCCCACACAATTTGAGATTGAATTGCCGATTGAAAACGGCGGTATTTCGTATGTAAACGGCCATGAAGCTCCCATCACAAACGATACTGTCATCTGCGTTAAGCCCGGTTGCAAACGGCATACAAAGCTCCCTTTCAAATGTTACTATGTACACATGTCCGTAACAGACGGTCGGTTACATGATACGCTTTGCTCCCTTCCGGACTTTATCAAAACCGAAAAAAGCGACTATTATTTAGGCCTGTTTGAGAGAATGCGGTATCATTTTAATGCCGGCGCTCCGCAAGATGAAATCCGTCTGCAAAGCATAGTTCTTGAGATGATTTACCGACTGTGCCAGGAAAGTTCTCTATTAAATGTCGGCAGTCCCGAAAAGACGACAAGCGGTATCTATCAAAGCCTGCAATATATCAAAAAAAACTTATCGGGTGATTTAAGCTTAAAAACCTTGGCCGCCCACGCCTCGTTAAGTCCCGTTCACTTTCACCATTGCTTTAAGACGGCTCTCGGTAAGACGCCGCATAAATATGTTGAGGAAGAACGATTGCATAAAGCCATCAGCCTTTTAATGACCACCGACAGAACACTGGCCGACATTGCCTACAGCTGCGGTTTTTCCTCGCAAAGTTACTTCAGCTACGCCTTTAAGCAAAAAACCGGCACGACTCCACGGAAGTATGTTCAGAAAATCAATAGTCACTACACAATATAAGTCCGGCTTTCCCGGCCTAACGGCATAAAAATCTCCTTGCGACCGTGACATACTTTCACTGAATCCGGACTGTTTTCCCTTTTGTATCGGAATCAATGATGCTTGCCGTCAATGTGACGTATCGGCCATGATGAGCATCGCATTCTCCCCGACAAATATGAGAACCATGTTGAAGCCATGTTACACAAGACCAAACCTGTGGTCCAAGTCATTTTGTTGTTGACGCCCTACTACATGGAGCCTAACAGCACCGACAGTATGCGTGCAAGAATGGATGATTACTGTGCCATTTTCCGTCAGTTGGCTGAAAAGAACGGTTGCATTCTTATGGATTTCAAGGATTTATACGAACGGTTCGTTAGCATTCGTCATTTCTCGTCCATTGTCTGAGGTCGTGTTCGTCCTAACCAGAGATGAGCGCTACAATAGCCAGAGAAGGTTTGAAAATTAGGGTTTGATGACATACAGCGTTCCTATTATCGCTTGGTCTTAGTTATCCTGATAAAAACAAAAAGTCGAAGCATTGTTTGAATGCTTCGTTTTTTTCTTTTAGACCACACACTCCTGACGGATGTTTTTATAAAACCGATCGGTAATCACTTTTTCCTCATCTGTCAGTTTCTAACGGTCTTCTATGCTCTTAAAGCGGTCATAGGTCCTATAACGAAGACCCATAGGGTTCTTTTGCCGCATCCGCTTCTTATGATCAAGTTGCAAGTCTGTTCTGACCAATGTCACGATGAATGAGCAGGAGCAAAAGGCCTCCCTGAACGGCTTACAGTTCGGCGGATGGCGAACATGAATATCAATATCCCGGGGCATGGAGGCTGTGTCGTTCTCGTGCGAAATATGCTGTTCAATATCGTATTCATCAAGCACTAAATTATCTCAAACAGGGAGATTCCCCGTTTTTCGCCGAGCCGAGAAACCCATTTCAAGCGGTAATGAGCCTTTGCGAGGCGGTCAAAACCGCAGGCACACCGAAGGCGTGCCAAGGCGACAGCCGTAAAGGATTGCAAAGCAATCCTTCTGCGGATATAACCATATGAATACTCCTGCACTTTGTCTTTTTTGCACGATCGGAAAAAGCATCTACTCCTTTCGTTTGGAACCCCCTCATGAATGACCGCATAGTCTACAGTAGTCGGATTCCATCCATGGACAGCCGACCGTTTTTCATCATAATGACTATAGAATATCGAAA
>JAEDLK010000058.1 GCA_016295355.1 Clostridiaceae bacterium | reverse complement strand
CGTAGCAACCTCCCACCGACCGAAGCCGAGCGGACGAAACACCACCGCCAGCATTCGGCCGATCATAGCCAACAGACTGCCGGAGCTATCGCTGACCACATTCAGTCGTGCATCAAAGGTGCGCAGAAACCAAATGATTATGGTGGCCAAGAAGATCACCGTAAAGGCTCTTTGTAAAAAGTCCCGCGCTTTTTCCCACAAAAGCAGACAAACGCTCTTGGCCGACGGGAACCGATAATTCGGCAATTCCATAACAAACGGAACCGGGTTGCCCCGAAACATGGTGCTTTTGAGAATCACCGCCATCAGCACGGCCAACAAGATGCCGGTCAAATACAACAGCACCATGACCGTGGCGCTGTGTCCCGGGAAGAAAGCGGCGGCAAACACGGTGTAAATTGGAATTTTGGCCGAACAACTCATGTATGGGGTCAACAACAAGGTAATCTTACGATCCCTGTCCGAAGAGACGGTACGGGTGGCCATAATAGCCGGCACACTGCAACCGAAGCCGATAAGCATCGGCACAAAACTTCGCCCGGACAAACCGATTTTACGAAGCGGCTTATCCATCACGAAGGCCACACGAGCCATATAACCGCTATCCTCTAAAATTGACAGGAAGAAGAACAGCGTAACCACAATAGGCAAAAAGGACAACACACTGCCCACGCCGGCAAAAATACCGTCTATCACCAAGCTGTGGACCACCGGATTAATGCCGTAATCAGTCAAAGCATGGTCAACCACTCCCGTCAAATAATCAATGCAAAGGGACAAAAGATTTGACAGCGACTGTCCAACCACCTCGAAGGTCAGCCAAAAGACCAGTAGCATTATCGCCAAGAACAGCGGAATGGCCGTGTGTTTACCGGTCAAAAATCGGTCGATTTTTTGTGAACGACGATGGCCGCTGCTTTCGTGGCATTTTACCACCGACACACTGACGGTTTTTTCAATGAAACGATAACGCATATCTGCCAAGGCCGCATTGCGGTCAAGTCCTGTTTCGTTCTCCATCTCCACAAGGCAATGCTCTAACAATTCTTTTTCGTTTTGGCCCAGTCCCAATCGGTCGGCCATTTCAGCGTCGCCCTCTATCAGCTTGGAGGTGCAAAACCGCGTGGAAATGCCCAAGGCATCGGCATGGTCCTCAATTAAATGCACCACCGCATGGACGCAACGGTGAACCGGTGAATCATTTGAGCAAAAGTCGTAAACCGTCGGCTTCTGCCGGGTTCTGGCCGTTTCGATAATCCGATCAATTAATTCACTGACACCGTCGCCGCTGGCTGCACTGATCGGCACCGCCGGGATGCCCAATTCCTCACTAATACGCTTTACATTCACCGTACCGCCGTTGGCGCGAACCTCATCCATCATATTCAGCGCCAAAACCATCGGCACTTTTAGCTCCAACAGTTGCAACGTTAAGTACAAATTGCGCTCAATGTTCGTGGCATCAACAATGTTGATAATGGCGTCCGGCTTTTGTTCCAGAATAAAGTCACGCGCAACTATTTCCTCCTGCGTATAGGGACGCAAGGAATAAATACCCGGCAAATCCACTACCACCGCATTTTTTCGGCCGCGAATCTCTCCGGATTTTTGGTCAACCGTCACGCCGGGAAAGTTGCCGACATGCTGATTCGACCCCGTCAATGCATTAAACAAGGTTGTTTTACCACAGTTTTGATTGCCCACCAAAGCAATGGTCATAAAACATCCCTCTTCTCCACCGTAATCTTGCGGGCGTCCTCCATACGCAGGGTCAATTCATACCCCCGAATAGTGATTTCCATCGGGTCGCCCATGGGAGCCACTTTAATCATCTTAACGGTCGTGTGCGGAATCAAGCCCATATCCAACAGCCGACACCTTAAGTCGCCCTCTCCGCCGACCACGGTGATAACAGCGCTCTCACCTACCCGTAATTCATCCAGCGTCATACCCGTCCTCCTCTTTTGTTAGCATATGCTAACTGGCAAATTCAGTATACCATTCAATGCTCTTCTTGTCAAGCATATTTCCGTTATGTATGCGATAAATTCCCCCAAATCCGTAACCGCTTTTTGTGCATTTTCAGTAGCCGTTTTTAATCTTTGCGGTCTGGTTTCACCTCATTGATCTTATCATAGCCTTGCTTGTTTTTTTCCGTAGAGCCGTCAAGCCGTTTCGACGCCTTTGGGCACAAAAAAACGGCCGACCCTGTGACGGTCAGCCGAAAACATTTATGACGCCCGGTCGGTTCGAGCTTTTTGTTCTCTTTGATACTCCTTAAACATCCTGCGCCCGTCACTGCGACCGCGAATAATGGCCGACAACTTAGCCAGCCGCTGTTTTTCAAACAACAGTTTCAGTACCAACCATTTCACATAAACCTTTCGTTCGGTTTTGGCATCAATTTTCCCCTTATACTTTTTACTGTAATACAGCGAGTTTCTGGCGTAATAATAGGTGCGTAACGGAGAATGGTTATAGGTATAAACCGCCTGCTTTAAGCGATCCTTGTGAAGCAATCGGCCGATGTGCGCAAAGGCGTGAATTTCGGTGGCATGACCCAACCGATGATGCAACCGGGCGGCATTGACCCTTAAAACATCATAGCCGTGTAAAATGACATTGGTGCAGTAATCAAAATCAACACAGTCGATGAACATCCTCTCGTCAAAACCGCCGACCTTACGCCAAATAAACAGGTTGGTCAGCGATCCCGAGGTAATACAACGGCTCACCGATTCGATTTCCGGCAGTTCATAACTGCGAATGGTCGTTTCTTCCCGGTCATCCACCACCAGCGGACAGAGAATAGCGGTGTTTTCACGTTCAACATACGGCCTGTAAGCCTGCACCATATCCTCGAACGCCACCGAATCCTGATCCAGTGTCACAATCCAATCAAAGCCATCGTTCTCGGCGGCACGACAAAGCTGATTCAGCGGAGCGGCAATACCCCGATTGGTGGCATTTTCAATCAAACGAATGCTCTCGTTTTTGGCAAAACAAAACCGAATCTCTTCCAGATTATTGGATGCATTGTCGACCAAATATACCATGTCTACCTGTGGCAAAATGGCTTCGATGTTCTCTTGTAAACGGTCTATTTCGGGATTATACAGCACAATCCCGGCGCAGATGTCGTTCATGAGTCCTACCCCTCTGTCGATTAAGCCTGCCCTGCGTTATGAAAATAGGCGTCACATACCTCTTGTGTAGGGCCGATCATTTTCAGTTTTCCTTTATCAATCCACATAACACGGTCGCACAACCGACGAATTTGATCCAATGAATGCGAAACTATCACCACGGTGGTACCGTCGTCCATCAACTGGTTGATGCGCTTTTCGCACTTTTCCTGAAACAGAAAGTCGCCGACCGAAAGGATTTCATCCACAATTAGAATATCCGGCGTGATAACCGTGGCAATGGCAAAGGCAATCCGAGCCACCATGCCCGAAGAATAATTCTTAATGGGCATATCCAAAAAGTCCCGCAGCTCGGCAAAATCAACAATTTGGTCAAAATGCTTGTCAATATAGGGCTTACTGTAGCCCAACACCGCCCCGTTAAGATAAATATTCTCCCGGGCAGTCAATTCACCGTCAAAACCCGCGCCCAGTTCAATCAGCGGTGCCAAATTGCCGTTAATGGAGATAGAGCCGGTGGTGGGTTTTAGAATCCCCGAAATCATTTTCAGCGTGGTACTCTTACCGGAGCCGTTGGTACCGACAATACCAAACACCTCACCCTTTTCAATGGCAAAGGAAACATCATCAACGGCAATAAAGTCCTTAAAAAAGAGCTGATGCTTTACCAGTTTGATAAAGTATTCCTTAAAGCTCTCCAACTTTTCGGAGGCCATGTTGAAGTGCATGGAAATATGATCGGCAACAATTGAATATTCCTTTTCCATTCATAAGCCCCCTTAAATATACAGAATAAACTTATCCTGGCTCTTCTTAAAGATTAAGATGCCGATGATCAGCGTCAGCACGGCATACCCCAGGCACAAACCGATTTCGGTCAATGTCGGCGCACAATGGAACAACACCATATTGCGAAACGCATTGATATATTGATACATGGGATTATACTCAAAGACCCGAATCAAAAGCGCTTTCCACCAAACCGCATTGCCGTTTTTCAGCGCCACCAAGGAATCCAAATTATAAAAAATGGGAGTCAAATACATCCACGCCGTTAAAATAATGCTGTGAATGTGAAGCGTATCTCTGAAAAACACCGACAAAGCCGAAAGAGCCAGGCCGATGCCCAAACAAAAGAAGGCAAAAAGCACAAACAAAAGCGGTGTCAGCAACAAATGCCAGCTAATGCCGACTCCCTCAAAGCAGCCGACCAGGACAACCGCTACCATAGATACAAAGAAATTCACAAAAGCAAAGCCGACCTTCTCAAGAGGGAAAATATATTTGGGAATGTAAACTTTTTTAATGAGTGCCGAGGCCGACAGAATGGATTGCATGGAAGATGTGGTGGCATCGGACAGGAAAGTAAACATGGTTTGTCCCAAAATGACATACATCGGATAAGAATAGGCACCAATATCCACGCGAATCACAACACTGAACACCGCCGAAACAATGATCATCATGAACAACGGATTCAAAACGCTCCACGCCATGCCCAATACACTGCGGCGATATTTTACCTTGAAGTCTTTTGCAATTAAATATTGCAAAAGAAAGCTATGCTTTTTGAACTCACGGATGAACGAATTCACCGCTTGAGCCCCCCTTCATCAGTTTTTCCATAAGCAGAAGTAACGGT
>JAEDLK010000057.1 GCA_016295355.1 Clostridiaceae bacterium | reverse complement strand
ACCAAATCGAAGATTTGGTGTCGAAATAGTGTATTTAACCACTATTTCGACTATCGATAACCATCATAATAACACATAACTGCCCTTGATAAATTCGAAAGCAGATTTCATAATAATTATATGTACATCACCGAAATCTCATTATTTCTTGATTTTCGGTGATTATTATACCACGAAGCAAAAATACTTGCTCGCAAGGGTGTTTTTGCGAGGCCGTCAATACCGCAAGCACACCTGCGGTGTGCAAGGCGACAGCCGTAAAGGATTGCAAAGCAATCCTTTTTGCGGATATTATACCACATGCCGGTCTAAAATGCAAGGACGCAACCCTTTACCCGGACGGCTGTCAACCATCCTGCCGTTGTTCCTCAGCCTTATTACGAACAAACAACTTATAAAAATCACGAGCGTTAAACGGCCAAATCGGATACAAGTAGTCCCAACCAAACAGCGTGCGGGTAGAAAGCAAAACGGCGAATAACAACACCGTACCGGCCAGCAAGCCCCAACCGCCGAACAATTGTACCAGGATTAAGAACAAGATTCTTTGAAATTTCATGGCATAGCCCATTTCGTAGCTCGGTTGCGCATAAGACGCAATGGACACAAAAGCCATAAACAGTATTGCTTCACTGTTGAGCCATCCGGCCTCGACGGCGAACTCCGACAACAAGAGGCCCCCGATAATCCCCAAAGAATTGGACAGCGTATCGGGTGTATTGATGGAGGCCAAACGAAGACCGTCAATGATCAGTTCTAATACAAGAAGTTGAGCAAACAACGGCAAAGCCAATGCTTTCTGTGGCAATAAAAACGAAAAAAAGTCCGGCCAAATATTCGGCTGCAAGACCATCCACAAATAGAACGGTGTTAAATATACTGTTAAAATCACCACCAACAACCGCACCAGTCGATTATAGGTGCCGGCGGCCGGCAGAAAGTAGTAATCATCGGTTTCCTTAAAAAAGTCGGCCAATGTGGTAGGCAAGATCATTGCGCAGGGCGAATTGTCCATCAGCAGAATGATTTTTCCCTCCATAACCGACGCCCCTGCATAATCCGGTCGTTCAGTGAATTTGAAGCGCGGAAACGGATTTAGATAAGCCTGCTTCAACAGTGACTCCGACAAAGCCTCCTGGGTCATGGACAAACCGTCAAGCCGTAAGCTTTTAAGCTTTTGCATGAGGGTTTTTACCTTCTTTTGATCCGCCACCCCGTCAATATACGCTACCGCTAAATCCAGCTTGGTAGACCGCCCCACTTGAACATACTCGACCCGAAACCGGCTGTCCCGAATCCTCCGGCGAAGCATAGCCGTATTGCTGATCAATGTTTCCACAAAGCCGTCTCTGGCCCCTCGGAGTGTTTTATCTTTTTGCGGTTCATCAATGCTGCGGGTCGGATAGGTTCTGGTATCAATCAAAGCGGCACCGCAAACACCGTCAATAAGCAACACCGAAGGGCCCGATAGAATTTGCGTCACCGTTTCATCAGAATCATAACAGGCCTCGGCCTCCACATAAGGCACCTTGGTTCGCACAAACGCCTTCATATCACGAATAGCCTTGATTTCATCCTCTGTGACATTCAGAAAGTATTCCAAGATTTTTTCGTAGACTTCATCTTTAATAAACCCATCAATAAAGTAAAGAACCGCCTTACGCCCACCGATCACTAACCGACGCTTGATAATATCAAAGCTTTTTTCGGGGCATAAAACAGTATCAATCGCACACTCGTTGTCCAAAAGACAACTATCTAACATAAAAACACTTCCTCCCGTTATCATGATTATAGATAGTCGAAATAGTGGTTAAATACACTATTTCGACACCAAATCTTCGATTTGGTAGCAAATTCTCAAAGAAAATTTGTCAATACCATTGCAATGAATATAGAGCAAATTCAAAACCTTGCGTATTTGAATTTGCAAAAGCCGACATAATCGGCTTATCGAAACGCTTTCCAGCGTTTCGATATTCTATAGTCATTATCATCATTGTAACCGTGAAGGAAGTGTTTATTCAGTTTTATTCCTCGCTGTTCTCTTGATCGGTACGACGAAGAAGGAATCGAATCATGGACATAACCGTAATGACCGCCACAGCTAAAATCACCAAAAACAGCAGCACCAACAGTACATAGGTGAAAATGGTGCCGATGCTCATCGACGTTTCATTGCGGTTTAGCGTCAAAGCGTTTGCCAGTTCCACCGCTGAAGCGGCATCCACAGCCGACAGGTTCTCTCCGGGTGTGTTGACAGTCAATACATACAGCCTTCCGTCGCACACCGTAATGTACTGCTGAACAAAAAACGGAGTGCTCCCGCTGTTATCCACATAATTGACCGCCAAAAACTTTTCCTGACCGGTGTCAAACACAACAGCAGGGTGATCGGTTAAATCGGCGCCAACCGATCGAATATCCTTTTCCTCCATTTGGCGAAAGTCGGAAGCTTTGGAGGAAACAGGTGCTGTTGTCACATGAAAAATGAGGGAGCCTGTTTTTCGTGAACCGTACACCAGAATGGAGTGGCTTTCAAGGTAAGATTTGAAATCTGTTTCGGTCATACCGTAAATCATGCCGTTTTCCGACACGATTTTGTCCGGCGTATACAGTTGATAAGCACTGTCCGGCACATCCAGGGTAACGGTTTCATAGCCGACGGCCGACACACCAAAAGCAGAACAGACAACCGTCATGCAAACACAAAGAATCCAAAGGGCTGTTTTCTTCATACCGGTTCCCCCATGTCGTATTGCAGAGCCGCTGCCATCACCGTGTTTTCCATTAACACTTCCCTTGTCATAGGGCCGACGCCGCCGGGCACAGGGGTGATTGCCGAGGCCTTTCCGCTGACCGCCTCAAAGTCAACATCCCCACACCAATGCCCGTTCACTCGGTTCATGCCGACATCAATTACCACAGCACCGTCTTTTACCATATCAGCGGTAATAAAGCGCGGACGACCGATAGCACAGACCAAAATATCGGCTTCACGACAAATCTCTGTCAGTCCTTTTGTCTTGGAATGACAGACCGTAACGGTACCGTCGCGCTGTAACAGCAGCATAGCCATCGGCTTGCCCACAATATTGGAGCGACCGACCACCACACAACGCTTACCTCTTATCTCGACACCGTAATGGTCAAGCATTTTCATCACACCGGCCGGTGTGCAGGGCAAAAAGTGATAACGCCCGATCATAATATGGCCGACATTTTCCGGATGGAAGGCGTCAACATCCTTTCTTGGGTCAATCGCCGCAATCACTCGGTCGGCATTCAAGCCGCTGGGTAAGGGAAGCTGACATAAAATCCCGTTTACCGACGGGTCACGATTGAGTTGATCAACCAAAGTGAGCAAATCCTCCATCTTCGTATCGGCCGGCAACCGATACGGACGTGATTCAATGCCCAACTCGGCGCAGTCTTTTTCCTTATTGGCCACATACACGCCGGAGGCTGGATCATCGCCCACCAGAATAACCGCCAGACAAACGGTTAGTCCTTTTTGACGCATGGCGTCAACCGTCTTTTTGAGTTCTTGCTTTTTCTGTAAAGAAAGAGCTTTTCCATCAATGATTTGAGCCATCATCCGGTTCCTCCAAGCACTCGGCACTGATACTGCCGTCATTTACGCCTTGGGCAGGCACTCCGTTCTCCCGATCATCCTCTGTCGTTTTTGTGGCATCGGACTCGTCCGTCGTATCGGATTGTGCCAAGCTTTCTTCATCCTCGTCATCGCTCATTTGCTCCTTAAACAGCGACACGTAGGACTTTCGATGTTCTATTTTGGCAGATTTCACCCGCAAGGAGATATAGGAAATCAAGCAACTGATAAACAGAACGGCCGATAACAGCATAGACACCTTTAGTCGACCGATCATCAGGCTATCGGTACGCAGTGATTCGATAAAAAATCGACCGAAGCCGTACCAGACGCCGTACCCCAAAATGATTTGTCCTTTGAAGGCACGATTTTTAGACAACCGATGCAAGATTAAAAAGCCGATGAGACACCAAATTGACTCATACAAAAAGCAGGGATGCACCATCACATTATGCGTGTTGCGGCTCATCATGCCAAACCATGTACTGAAGGTGGGCTTACCGAAGGCTTCCTGGTTAAAGAAATTGCCCCAACGACCAATACTTTGTCCGATTAAAAAGCCGAGTGCGGCCAAATCAAACATATCCAGCACATTGACCTTACGCAATCGACACATCAAATAGCCGACAGCAAATGCACCGATGACACCGCCGTAAATAGCCAAGCCACGAAAGCCCTCCCCGCTGCCAATGCCGAAAAACTCCTTAACAGAGGTAATCCGGTCGCCGTTTTCATACGGGAAAATACAAAAATAAGCCCGGGCACACAGAATGGCCAACGGTGTGGTAACCAGCACCACATCCAACATCCGATCCTTATCAATACCGAAATGCTCGGCACGACGCATGGCATACAAAACCGCCAGCAAAAATCCAAGACCGATGATAATCCCATACCAGTAGACATTCCACGAACCGATGGAAAAAGCCACCGGGTTCAAAACGAGCTTAATACCGAAAATTGTTACTTCCATTGCCTATCATCCTTCCCTGTTTTGCGGTAAAATGACCGACATAGCCGAGCATTCCTCCCGCATGGTATTCAAAGCCGCCTCAACTTCTTCTGCGGTAATGGTTTGAAGCAGTGACAGTTCTTCAAACATATCAAAGCCGTTCACGGCACACTCTGTCATTTGCATGGCCACACTTTGTACATCGTTATAACGTCGGACGGCATCCCCGTACATTCCCCGACGAACTGCCTCCAATAGCTCACGGTCAAGCCCATTTTGCTTAACCGATACCAATTCCTTTGTCAAGGCCTCTCTGACCGCCCGGGGATTCTGAGATTCACCGGAAAATAACACCGCCGCATAGCCGTTGCCCGAAAACACCTCGCTGTCGAACTCATCATTGATGAGTCCTTCATCGGTCAACCGTTTGGTAAAAGGAGAGCTGTCGCCGGTTAAGACCTCTAAGGCCATAGACAGACACAGA
>JAEDLK010000022.1 GCA_016295355.1 Clostridiaceae bacterium | reverse complement strand
TTTTTACGCACACCCGCATAGCGGGTGGTTGTTTGGTTTGCTCTTTGAGCAAACCAGCCTAAAGGCATTAAAACAAAAGACGCCCGGAAGGCGTCTTTTGCCAATTTGCTTCAGCAGACCGAAAAAGCTCCCTTAGATTGACAGCGAGAATTCCAGATGAATGTCCTTTTCGTCCAATCGATACTCTCTGGGCAATTCCGGACCGCAGGAAGCACTGCCGATACCGCTATCCTTATAGTCGATCCGCACATGGGTACCGGTAGGTTGGCCGATTTCATCGGTATGTTTCGCCTTATACAGCTGATCGACACTGTACTCAGACACTTGACATTCGAACTGTGTGGCGGCACGGAAGCTCATACGCTCCCACAGGTTTAATTCTCTGACAGCCATATGGTTGCCGTGCTCCTGCGGAACCACATACGGCACATATTCATCGCTTGCCTTGCTCTTATACCAGTTAACCGTAGCATAATGGCTGGCATCCAAATAGTTTTCAAGCGGTCCCATGCCGTAATACTCAAAGGCACCGTTCTTCTTGTTAAAGGAGAAATCGAAGCCCAATCTCGGCAGCCAAACGCAATCCTTACGAACCTCACCGTCCAGGCAGAACCTCATGGCACCGTTATCAAACACGCTGATTTTTAATTTGTAGCGGAAGAACGGCATACGAGCCACGCCGGCCAGGCTGGCATCAAAGACCATTTCGTTATTCTGCACATGAACATCGTAAACATGGGTAAAAGCGTAGTTCATATTCTCGCCGTAGTACATATCCTCACGGAACCATTTTTTCTTCATACCGCCCTCGTTATCGATCGGGGCACGCAAAACCGAGATTTCGACCGGCTTACTCAACCACTCACGACCGTCCACAACCATGCTTTCCAAGTTGCCTGTTTTCTTGCTGAACCGATAGGTAAATCGCTCTCCGCAAGCCGTGATAAACCGTGTATCCTCCTGCAAAGCAACCGGACAACCGTCGGCAGTAATATTTTCAAGAGCCACATCGACCGGCACTTGCAAGGTGCCGTACTCGAAGCCATTGGCACCGAATAGGCCGACATTCACATGGGCACCGTAACGGCAGGTCTTCGGGAAGGTCTTTTCCGGCTTAAAGGTGACCTTTTGACCGGGCTTACAAGACAACTTGAGTGTTTGTGTTTCGATGGTTTCGCCGTCCACCTCGCCCACATATGCAATCCGGCATTCGGACAAATCGGTAAAGTCGAAACGGTTTTCCACCGTTACCACGCCGTTGTCATAAGAAATGCGGAACGGAGCAAAGGCCATTTTGACCTCCAGGGAGGCCGGCTTAAAGGTACGATTGGAGAAGATCAAGCCATCGCAGCAGAAGTTACCGTCATTCACCAATTCGCCCTCAAAGTCGCCGCCGTACTTTTGTACGCCGTCCACTAATGCGGTATGGTCAACCCATTCCCAAATACAGCCGCCGGTATACTTCTTATGGCGATACATCGCCTCGACATACTGCCACACATCGCCCGGTGCGTTGCCCATAGCGTGGGCATATTCGCAAATCCAAATCGGCATATCGTATTCGGGATCTTCGGCAATTTTTTCAATAATCGACACACTCGGGTACATTCTGGAGTAAACATCCAATCTTCTCTGATTGACCCAAGCCTTTTCCACACTCTCATAATACTCATCGAGTGTCTTTTTTGCCTGTACCGGATCCTCATTTTTAGCAACAGCCAAGATATAGGCATCCTCATAGGATTTCTTTTTGCCGGTTCTCGCATCCAGGGCTCTGGAGGCGTCCTCGGCATGAATTAAGCGTTTTTGATCCACGCTGCGCAGATACTCAACCATGGCGATATGATTCGGACCGTGACCGCTTTCGTTACCCACCGACCACATAAAGATACAGGTGTGATTCTTATCACGGTTGTAGGCCCGATTCATACGATCGAGGTATTCGTTTCTGTAGGCCGGATCGGTGCAGGGCCAAATAGGATTCTTAACATCAAAATAGTACTGACAATTGCCGGTCCGCTGAAGGAACCCATGTGTCTCAATATCGGCTTCCAACGTGACATAAAAGCCCATTTTATCGCAATAGTCCAAAAAGCGGGGGCTGGGCGGATAATGCGAGGTGCGAATGGTGTTGATATTCAGCTCTTTCATCAAGGTCAAATCCTTGATAATGTCCTCATCACTCATCACCCAACCGGCATCCGGCGTGGAATCGTGATGGTTAACACCCTTGAACTTAACCGGCGTACCGTTAATTAAAATTTCTTGATCTTTGCTGATACCGATGGTGCAAAAGCCGAAATTCTGCCAAATTGTTTCGCCGGCCTTCTTGAATTCCAACTGATACAGATTCGGATGCTCGGCATTCCACAAACGGGGATTTTCGACGCTGAAGGATAACTTACCGTCCCCATCGGTTGTGCCTTGTGCCAACCGTTTGGTGCCGTCATACAAGGTGATGTCCGTATCGGGAGCGGTTTCAATATGCACCAACTTGTTGTCCTCAGTAGTGATATGCAAATCCACCAGGTGTCCCACCGGGCGCTCTAAGATGTAAACATCCCGGAACAGGCCGCTGCAACGGATAAAGTCCTGATCCTCCAAATAGCTGGTAGAGCACCATTTGCGAACCACGGTACGAAGCGTGTTTTCGCCGGCCTTGACATAGGGAGTCAAATCGAACTCGGACTGCATATGGTTGCCCTGGGTATACCCGACATACTGCCCGTTGACATACACGCTGCCGCAACTGGCGATACCCTCATACACCACATAGGTCTGTTTCCCCTCATCCTCAACCGTAAAGGTGGTTTCGTAAATGCCCATCGGATTTTCCATAGGCACATAGGGCGGATCGACCGGGAACGGGTAGTTCACATTGGTATAGTTGGGGTTCTCATAACCGGTGTACTGCCAGGTAGACGGAACCGTCACCCTATCCCACCGCTTAATATCGCAAAGCGGATCAACCGTGTCACCGTCTTTTTCATAAAAGAATTTCCATTCACCGTTAAGCAGGGTGTACCGGCATGCTCCCTCGGGAATATAAAAACTCCTTTGCGGTAGCCGATTTTCGCTTGTTTTTTCGGGATTTTCAAAATAGCGCATCATATCGCCTCCACGGTTGCCGTTGGCAACCTTAATTTTACAGGGTCATTCTATCATACAGCCTATCAAAAAGCAATGCTTGTTTTGTTTTTAACAGAGATGAATTATAAGTACGGCATAAAGGGACGAAAAGCCGATGGAAGAGCATATTTTCCCTTGATTTCGTCCTTGCTTGCCCAAACGAAGCTGTCGAGTTGTTGTGTCATCTCCACCCGATAGCCCTTCATCTGCCAAATCTTATGAGTGAACACATGGCGGGCGTCCGGCAAGGCCGTGACCCTACCGCCGTAACGCTTTGCCACCTCGCTGTTTGACAAATGTCCGGGATAATTGGGAAACTGCCAAAGTGACGAAAGAAGTCCCTTTTCATCCCGTTTGCAAAGGGCGTAGTCGCCCTTGCAATACAACAACAGCACGGTCAGCTCTTGGATTTCTTTTTCCTTTTTGGCAAGGCGCACCGGGAATTCGTGCTGCCGATTTTCAAGATTGGCTCGACAAAGCGCGGCCAGCGGACATACCTCGCAGCGAATATGCCCCGACGGCAGACAAACCTGTTCACCCAGTTCCATTAGGCCTTGCGTAAAATCCCCTGCCGCCTGTCCCGTGGGATACACCGCCTCGAGCGCCTGCGTTGCCTCTGCCCGCAAGGCCGGTGACAAAACATCTCTTGCGTCGGCCGTCACACGGGAAAGCACCCGTAACACATTGCCGTCCACGGCGGCGTTTGGTTGACCGAAGCCCATCGAGGCAATGGCCCCGGCCGTATAGACCCCGATACCGGGCAGTTTTAACAGTTCGGCCTTGGTGAAAGGTAATTCTCCGCCGTTTTCGGCCACCAAAATGCGGGCGGCCTTTTGCAGATTCCGCACTCGACTGTAATAGCCGAGCCCTTCCCACAGCTTATACAGCCTGTCCTCATCACAAGCGGCCAAGGCCGCAATATCCGGCAGCTCCTCAATAAACCGCTGATAATACGGCAGAGCGGCCTCAATGCGTGTTTGTTGCAACATGATTTCGGACAGCCAAATATGATACGGTGTCGGGTCGGTGCGCCACGGATAAGCACATTGATGAGTGCGATACCATGAGATGATCGGCTCAACCAGTTTTTCCAAATGCTCCATACTACTCCTCAAATAATGCTGTCGAAAGGTATCTGTCTCCCGTATCGGGCAAAATAACCACAATATTTTTGCCCTTGTTTTCGGAGCGTTGAGCCAACTGCTCCGCCGCTGCCAAGGCCGCTCCCGAAGAAATGCCGACCAGCACGCCCTCCGTTTTGGCTAACAGTCTGGCCGAGCGATAGCTTTGTTCTTCATCGATTTTGACGACTTCATCATAAACAGCGGTATCCAGCACCTCCGGGATAAAGCCGGCACCAATGCCCTGCAATCCGTGCTTGCCGGCCGCCTCTCCCGACAAAACGGCACTGGAAGCCGGTTCAACCGCCACCACTTTAATGTCGGGATGTTTTTCCTTCAAATACCGTCCGGTACCGGTGATGGTACCGCCGGTTCCCACGCCGCAAACCAATATGTCCACTTTGCCGTCGGTTGCTCGGTCGATTTCGGGGCCGGTGGTGTGGTAATGTGCCATAGCATTGGCCGGATTGCTAAACTGGCCGGCAATCATAGAATCCGGAATTGTCTCGGCCAACCGCTCGGCTTCCTTGATCGCCCCTGCCATGCCGTCCTTGCCGGATGTCAGCACCAGTTTGGCGCCGTAGGCCTTCATCAGCATTTGGCGCTCGGCCGACATACTGTCGGGCATCACAATGACGGTCTGATAACCCCGCACCGCCGCCATGGCGCAAAGGCCGATACCGGTGTTGCCGCTGGTCGGCTCAATGATCACCGAGCCCTTGTGCAAACGACCCTTTTCTTCGGCATCCAAAATCATTTCAAGAGCTGCCCGATCCTTAATACTGCCGGCCGGATTCAAAAACTCTATTTTGGCCAACAACTGTGCAGACAGGCCCTGTTTTTTCTCATAACGAGCCAAATGCAGTAAGGGCGTATGACCCACCAATTCTTCAATGCTTTGTGCGATAACATCCATGTTTAATCGCTTCCTTTCTTCTGTCAGCCGCTGTTTCGGTGAGTTCGTAGCTCTCCTTTAACAGCCGTACCACTTCGGTATGCGGCAAACCGCCGTCTAAAATGATGCTGCACCAATGTTCTTTGTTCATATGATAAGCCTCTACAACCGACGGATACATCTCTCGCCACAGCCGACCGGCATCCGGCTCAGCCTTAAAATTGACCCACAGATAGGTTCCGTGCCGGTAAATAAAGGCAAACGCCTTTTTGCCAACCCGATGACGCATCACTGTCCAATTGCTGTCATGAAACGGGTAATCCTCATAAACATTGCCAAAGCTCTTGCACAGGGCTATGAGTTCTTCACGGGTTTGCATCTTCGCTCTCCTTTACAAGCATAACAATGTGTGATAACATATTTTTGTAAGAAGCCATCATAAAGAGGAATCCCCCTATTTTTACGCTTACGGATCGCACCTTCGTTTGCCTAATGATGCCGTTTTATCGGTTGACACAAACCCTTTTGGCCATTGCATTTTCGCATACTCGAACACAGATATATTATACGATACATTCTGCCGAAAGTCCAGTATCAAAACCATGTTTCGTCCCTGTTTTTTCTGATTTTCATCCATAACCATCACCTGCCTTTTCTTGACAAAACGGTGTAAAAATGGTATGATAAGACGATACAATTCTATGGAAAAGAGGGTGATTTTTTGGCCAATCAAAACGGGTATGAAATCGAGCGAAAATATCTGATTGCCTATCCGGATGTCAAGGCCTTAGAGGGTCATCCGTCGGTGGTTAAAAAAGAAATTACCCAGGGCTACTTATCGGGTGGCGGTCGTGTCCGCAAAATCGTATGTAACGGGCATACTGATTATATCATGACGGTCAAGAAGGCGGTGACCGACATCACCCGAACCGAGAAGGAATGGCCGATTACACAAGAAGCTTATCATGAAGCCTTGAACCGTTTGGAGCAAGGCACCAAGCTCATTGAAAAGACCCGTTACTGCCTTGCGAGAAATGGCTATGTGTACGAAATTGATGTATTTCCCTTTTGGCAGGATCGAGCCTTTTTGGAGGTGGAATTGACTGCCGAGGACGAGGTCTTTCCGTTTCCTAAAGAGTGCGTCTTAATAAAAGAAGTTACGCATGACAGGCGGTACCGCAACAGCCAATTGGCCAAACAGCCTGTCTTTGAACAACTACCTCCGACAGGATCGTAACGCCTACTTCTATTTTTTTGTTTTTGGCGGTATACTGAAACTGAATCAGATTGTGTGGTGACAACAGTGTTTTGTGAAATTAACGGTCTTAACATCCATTATGAGGAACAGGGAACCGGCGAGTCGGTGCTTTTTTTGCACGGCTGGGGGTCGAGTATGGTCCCCTTTGTTCGCTTGATAGATGCCTTAAAGGACACCCACCGTGTGGTGGCGGTTGAATTTCCAGGCTGCGGACAAAGCGAGACCATGAAAACGCCCTGGACCAACACCGATTACTGCAATTTTGTGATCCAATTCATGGAAAAAGTGGGGTTGACCGACCCTGTTTTGATCGGTCACTCACATGGCGGTCGGGTAATATTGGAATTGGTTGGCACCGCTCGGGTTCATCCTCCCAAGATCATTTTGCTTGACAGTGCCGGACTGATTCCCGAAAAAACCGCGCGTCAAAAACGCAGAGCTGCCTCTTTCAAGCTCATAAAAAAGACCTTAACGATGCCCGGCATCAGACGGGTTTCGGGCGGACTGCTTGAAAAAGCGCGCAAGCATTACGGCAGTGCCGATTATCTGGCCGCCCCACCGGTTTTGCGTCAAACACTGGTCAATTTGGTCAACACCGATTTAAGTGATTTGTTGCCCAACATCACCTGTCCCTGCCTGCTGATTTGGGGAGAAAACGACACCGACACCCCTGTGGCCGTAGCCAAACGCATGGAAGCCGCCATTCCGGATGCCGGACTGTGTCTTATAAAGGGCGGTCACTTCTCCTTTTTAGACGATACTTATGCCGCCTGTGCCATTCTCCGTAATTTTCTTTCTTAAGGGGTATATACCATGACAGCCATTCTCACCTGGCTTTTGCAAAAAGAAGTTTTATTTGCCCTATGCACGGTTTTTTGTGCCGTATCGGGTTTGTTTCGCTCTATCAGACAATATCAATTCCTACAGCAAAATTCCTATTTTCCCTCCCGCTATCTACCCTGCGTGTGGGGCAATAACCGCAAAGGGCTGCTGTTATCGGTTATGGCGTTTGTCTTATATGCCGTTTTGGATCAAAGCCAACCGCTCACACAGTTACTTTTCACCGTTTTATGGCTGGTTTTTCTGATCCTTTCGGCCGTTTTTTGCATTCGCACACAACGCCGTTCGGTCATTCCGTTGAAATTCACCGCCAGAATCCGTCGGATGTTGGCGGTGTCGGCTGTTTGGGCGGTGGCCGTCTGTTTATTGCAGATTTTTGTGGCCAAGGGTCAGTATTACTGGTTCATGAGTGTGGCGGTGGTTTGTGCTCTCTTTCCGTGGCTGACGGTTTTGTTTATCTGGGCTCTGTTATATCCGGCCGAACGGCTCATCACTCGCCATTATCTAAAGGACGCCAAACGAATTTTAGCCTCTTTCAAAGACCGGCTGACGGTCATCGGCATCACCGGCTCTTACGGCAAAACAAGCACCAAAAACATCTTGTGCACCATGCTCAGCGAACGCTTTGTGACCTTCACCACACCCAAGAACTACAACACACCCATGGGTGTCGTCCGCGCAGTCAGGGAGCATTTGCCGGGCTATGCCCAGGTGTTTATCTGTGAAATGGGGGCTAAGAAAAAGGGCGATATTAAGGAATTGTGCGATTTGGTACATCCCACCCTGGGGCTTATCACCTCGGTCGGCCCGCAACACTTAGACACCTTCGGCAATCAGCGTGCCGTGACCGATACAAAGTTTGAACTGTACGACGCCGTCAAGCAAAACGGCGGTCAGGTATTTGCCAACACCGACAACGAGCTGATCCAAGCCCGTTCTCTTTCCTGCGACTTGATCGGGTATGCCGGAGGAGGCAGTCGGTTTTACGCTGATGATATCGAGTTTTTGCCCCGTGGGCAAAAGTTTGTGTTGCATTTGGGCGACGAAGCAGTGTCCTGTCACACCAAATTGCTCGCCCGGCATGATGTTGTCAATATCGTCGGGGCGGCGGCGCTGTCTTACTCCATGGGCGTCAGTGCCAAGCAGATTCAAACCGCCGTTTCCAAACTGCAACCGGTGGAGCACCGGCTGGAATTGAAGCGGTACATCGGCGGCAGCACCTTGATTGACGATGCGTACAACGCCAATCCGCAAGGAAGCTTGGAGGCCTGTCGGGTCATCGGTCGGTTTGAGGCCAAACGGCGTATCATTGTCACTCCGGGGTTGGTTGAACTGGGCGCCATGGAATTTGATTGCAATGTCGCCTTGGGAAAGGAGGCCGCCGACAACTGCGACACCTTGATTTTGGTGGGCAAAAGCCGTTCGATTCCGCTTAAAAAAGGCGCCATGGAGGCCGACTTCAAAGGAACACTGACGGTGGTCGACTCCTTTAAGGAAGCCATGGAGGTATTTGCGCCACTTTGTACACCCGACACCGTTTTGCTGTTTGAAAACGATTTGCCGGACAATTATTTAATGTAACAGGGCGAGAACCTGTTACACCACAGTAAGGAGTATCACTTATGAAAATTCATGTAGCTGTGTTTTTCGGATGCCGTTCGGTAGAACACGAGGTATCCATTATTTCGGCCGTCCAGGCCATGATGTCCATGGATAAGGAAAAGTATGACATCATTCCGGTTTATGTCACTAAATCCGGCGAAATGGTCACCGGCGACGATCTGTTTGCCGTTGAGAATTACCGTGATATGGATACATTGTTGGCCCGTTGTACTCCGGTGGTATTACGGCGCACACCAAACGGTGTCGTTTTACAGCTACTGAAAAAAGGCGGCCTGTTCAAGGGCGCCCCCAAGGAACTGCCGGTGGATGTAGCCTTCCCGATTGTGCATGGCACAAACTGCGAGGATGGCACCATGCAGGGGTATTTTGAATTTCTCAATCTGCCGTATGTCGGCTGTGATATTGTGTCCTCTGCCGTGGGTATGGACAAAGCTGTTTTTAAGGATGTGTTAAACCGTTTCGGCCTGCCGGTTTTGCCCTGCATCACCATGGCTTCGGCCGACTATTTGGCCAACCCGACCGAAAGAGAAGACATGCTCATCGAAAAAATCGGTTTTCCGCTGATCATCAAGCCGGTTAACCTGGGTTCAAGCGTGGGTATCACCAAGGTTACCAAAAAAGAAGATTTGTCCGATGCCATGGAGCTGGCCGCATCCTTCTCCGATACCATTTTAGCCGAGCACGCCATCACCCATCTTCGTGAAATCAACTGCTCTGTGTTGGGTGACGGCGAAGACGTCAAGGCCTCTGTCTGTGAAGAGCCGTTCATGCAGGATGCCATTTTGTCCTATGAGGATAAATATATGTCGGATCGCAAGGGCGGCAAGACGGGCGGCAGTAAGGGTATGGCCTCACTCTCCCGAAGGATTCCGGCCGATTTGCCATCCGAAAAGAGCGACGAAATCAGAGAGCTTTCCTGCCGTATCTTCAAAGCAATCGGTTGTAGCGGCGTGGTGCGCATTGACTATTTGCTGGACACCGATACCGGAAAAGTGTATGCCAACGAAATCAACACCATTCCCGGCTCGCTCTCCTTCTATCTGTGGGAAGCCACCGGCAAGCCCTATAAGGACTTGCTGGACGACTTAATAAACCAGGCCTTCCGTCGCTATCAAAAGCGCGCCGGTCTGCATTTCACCATTGATACCAACATTCTGTCCGGCCTGTCGCTGGGCGGTGCCAAGGGTGCAAAGGGGTCTAAGCTGTCATGAGTAACTGGTTGATTCGTCGGTTCATCAAAAACTGGCAGAACACAGACGACCCCACTGTCAGAGAGCGTTACGGTACCTTTGCCGGCGGCTTCGGCATTGTGTGCAACCTGTTTTTATGTGTCATAAAAATCATGGTCGGTTTATTAAGTGCCAGCTTGTCCATCACCGCCGACGGTCTTAACAATTTGTCGGACATGGGCTCCTCTGTCATCACCATGATTTGTTTTCGGTTAGCCGGTAAACCGGCCGATCCCGAACATCCCTTCGGCCACGGGCGTATGGAATATCTGTCGGCTTTTATGGTAGCTATGCTGATCTTACTGTTGGGCTTTGAACTGCTCACCGGATCGGCTAAAACATTGATAGACGGCTCTCCTGCCCCGACTTACTCGACACTTGCCATTGTCATTTTGGTGCTTTCGGTGGCTGTTAAGTTGTACATGTTCTTTTTTAACCGACATTTGGGGCAAAAAATTGATTCCGAAGCCTTGATGGCCACCGCCCAGGACAGCATCAACGATGTCATCACCACCGGCGTCATTTTGCTGTGCGTAGTGATTTCCCGTTTGGTCACTATCCCGTTCAATCTCGACGCCGTCCTCGGTATTGGCGTAGCATTGTTCATTCTGTATTCGGGCGTGATGACCGCAAGGGACACCATCAACAAACTATTGGGCGAGCCGCCCGCGGCCGAAACCATTCAAAATTTGAAGGACATTATTCTCTCCTTTGACGAGTTTCGCGGTGTGCATGATTTGATTGTTCACAACTACGGGCCGGGGCGTGTCTTTGCCACTGTCCATGTAGAAGTACCGCAGACCATTGATATTGTATATTGTCATGAACAGGTGGATCTTTGCGAAAAGGTCATTAACGAACGAACCGGCATTGAACTGACCATTCACATGGACCCGGTGGACACCGACAATGTCGAGGTGGAAAAACTGCGCAATCATTTGAGTTGTGAACTGAAAAAGCTGGACAATCAAATCAGCATTCATGATTTTCGCATGACACCCAAGAGTGAAAACCGCACCAATTTGATTTTCGATGCGGTTATGCCCTCGACGCTGGCTATGAGTAAAGACGCATTTATCGCCTACATAGAAAAAACGGCCCGTGCCATTGATCCGACCTATGTGTGTGTCGTTACAGTGGACAGCAACTATAGCGGATAACAGCAACCGACGCTTCCTTTGAGGCGTCGGTTTTTGTTTGTTGCCCTGTTACGCTTTTGCCCATAAAGCAAAACGCCATAGTGTGGAAGGACTCGAGTCCTTCCACACGAACCATCATGAGTGTTCATAAGGGATTTGAATGATGTACAATAAATGTTCCCTTTCAGAGAATCACCCGCTCAGCGGTTGGTTTTTCAGAAACGCATAGAGAAATGAGCCCGGTGCAATACCGAACTCATTCACAAGCCATAGTATCGTTGATGCTGCCTAAACACCAGGTTTTTTAATGTATGATAAGTACATTTAATGCCGTTTAAGGCGGCAGAAACGGCAGTGCCCTTTGCCTTTTATTCTATGGATTTCAGCGATTCCGCCATGTTAATCTTCTTCAGCTTAAAGTACAGCAGGATGCTGACAAGCGCCGTAAAGACAAAGGTGAGCATAATCGAGAAAAGGTAGCTGAAAAGAGAAATCCTCGTATCGAAGGATACCATGTCAATTTTGATCTGTGACATCACATAGGCCAGAAGTCCGTTGCCGAGCAAAAGTCCCAGCAGCACGCCGAACAGGGTAAGGATCAGGTTTTCCCTGTATACGTAAGAAGCGGTTTCGAAAGGACGAAAACCGAGCACCTTGATGGTGGCGATTTCCCGTATGCGTTCGGTAATATTGATGTTGGTCAAATTATACAGCACGATCACGGCAAGCGCACCGGCACATACAATAACCATAAGCACAATGTAGTCGAG
Organism: Clostridiaceae bacterium; assembly: GCA_016295355.1. Lineage (GTDB taxonomy): Bacteria > Bacillota > Clostridia > Oscillospirales > Acutalibacteraceae > SIG607. The sequence continues at coordinate 14,347 of JAEDLK010000022.1, read as the reverse complement.
ACTGGACAGCATATTTGACACTCTGTCCCGCATATCCCGGTTGACCGAAACCGAAGCGATCCGACCGTCCTCCGACAACTGTGCCGTCGCTTGGTGGACATCACTGTCCTGAGAGCATTTCACGAACGCCGTTTTGTATTGCGGGCTTTCTCCGAATCCCTGCTCATAGGTATCCGCCGAAAGATACATATAGTTATATACGTAATTATCAAAGATGCCGGATACCGTCACTTCCGTCCGTCTTTCACTGCCGTCTACCACCGTCACGGTATCTCCTGCCGAGATTTCCAGCAATTCCGCCAAACTTCTGTTGATAACGGCACATCCTGTTTTTGGGAAACCGATGTCGCCGTCCCGATCGTGTAAATTAACAAAACCGCTCAGATTGGTTTGCGCCGGCACGCGGAGCTTGACGGATTTAGAAGCTTTTTCGGCCGTTACCGTAACACTGCTCTCATGCAAAAGCAGGACATCCGAAATGTTATCGGCATATTCTTCGAAGAAGGTATCAACGGTTTGGACATCGACGGGGTTCGTAAAGGAAACCAAACTGTCAAAGACCTCAATTTCATCAAACTGATAAACGGCAATATTCCGAATCGAGTCCCGGATCCCGAAGCCGGTCAACAGCAGAGCGGTACAGCCGCCGATGCCCAACACCATCATCACAAAGCGCTTTTTGTAGCGAAGAATGTTGCGAACCGAAACCTTGTGCAAAAATTTCAGCCGTTTCCAAATAAAATGAATACGCTCAAGAAAAATACGCTTGCCTGCTTTGGGCGCCGCCGGACGTATCAGCTGTGCCGGCACGTCGGAAAAGACCTTGAAGCAGTCGGCAAGGGTCGATCCCACCGAGCAAAGCAGGGAAACGGCAAGCGATATAACGGCAAGTGCGGGATCAAAAACCGTCACGAGCGGTGCAAAGCCGTACATGATGCCGTAAACAATCCAAATGATTCTGGGTATCGTCATCGAGCCAACGAGGAAGCCCGCCATGCAGCCGACAGCGGCGGCACTGCCGGAATATGCGGTATATTTCCCGATAATAGCCGCTTTCCCATATCCCAGAGATTTGAGAACGCCGATTTGGGTACGATGATCGTCAACCATTCTGGTCATGGTCGTCATACAGACAAGAGCGGCGACCAAAAAGAAAAAGACGGGAAATACGTTGGCGATACCGTCAACGATCTGGGAATCGCTGCGGAAGCAGGTGTAACCTATGTTGCTATCACGGCCGAGAACATAACAAACAGGCTTATTTATCTTCGATAGCTCGGCTTTAGCTTCGGCAATCTCGGCTGCAGCGTCATCAAGCTCTTTTTTGGCCTCTTCAAGTTCTGCTCTCGCTTTGGCAGCTTTCTGTTGTACCGTCCGTTTTTCACTTTCGTATTGGGCAAGACCGGCTTCATATTCGGCCTGTCCGGTTTCCCATTCCGCCTTCTTCGCCTGCCAGACGGAAAACCCTTTCTGCACCTGCTCCTGCGCCGCCTTCAACTCGCTTTCCCTGGCGTCGATTTGAGCTGCGAAGACGGGATCGAGGTAGTACGGGGACTGCTTGGCATCGTCAATCTGCGCAAAACCTTCCTTGATTTCCTGTAACTTTCCGTTTAGGGCGGCTTCCTGCCCCACAAGCTCCGTGAGACTTTTATCCAGTTCGGTTTTCGCCTTGTCCAGTTCGGCTTTTGCTTTGTCAAGCTCTTCATGAGCCCTGCTGATTTCCCGTTCGGCTTTTTGAACTTGATCGTTGTATTCGGACAAAGAAGTGTTGTATTTCTCGTTGACATCATCCAGGGAATGATTGACAATATCGTCGTAACGCGCAGCAGCAAGCGCTTCCGCCCTGTCGGTCAAACGGTTTTCATAAGGGGCGACAGCATCATCGTACTCCTCGCTGAACAAATACCCTGTGTCGGCAAGCTTAAAAAGAATCTCGGTATAGTATTCAAAGTCCCAGCCGTCTTCCGGAATGTAAACAAAGGCGGATAGCGAACCGTTTTTGAGCGAGGTGGTGCCCCGTTCAAAGTTCAGATAATACGGCGAGTTCACAAGTCCGGTAAGCGTATACCCATCGTATTTTAACTGGGAATCCTCAGGTTTTTCCTCTACGGAGATGACCGAACCGATCTGCTCCTCGCGAAAAAATCTCGAATCACCCACACATTCGTTATCAGCGGCGGGAAGTCTTCCGGCGCACAACTTGAGGTCATTAACGCCCGGTGTGACAGAATGAGCCTTGATGACGTACTCAACCGAATCCCGTATGTAAATAAAATCTTCGCTCAAACCGCCCGCAACGATTTGAGCCTCGGGAAATTCCGAAGCAATCTTTTGCACATCCTCTTTGGAAAAACCCAGCGTGGAGATCAGTCGGTAATCAAAGAGGTTGTATTCACCGGTGTATTGGTCTCCGGTTTTGACCATGGCAATCTGCGATACTTTGAGCCCCGAAAAAAAGCCGACGCCCAACGCAACGATCGCCAGTATGGCAAGATACCGGCCTAAACTGTTTTTTATTTCACGCAGTGTGGTTTTGCTGAAAGCTGAACACATATTGCACCATTACCATTCTATTTGTTCAACAGGTGTGGGGGAAGGATTTTCCGTAATGGCCGCAATCGTACCGTTTTTTACCTTGATGACACGGTCTGCCATGGCGGTAATCGCCTGATTATGGGTGATGATGATAACCGTCATACCCCGTTTTCTTCCCATTTCCTGTAAAAGAGACAGTATCGCCTTTCCCGTATTATAGTCCAGCGCGCCGGTCGGCTCATCGCAAAGCAACAGCTTCGGATTTTTGGCAATGGCACGGGCAATGGCTACCCGCTGCTGCTCGCCACCCGATAACTGAGAAGGAAAATTGTCGGTGCGTTCCGACAGTCCGACCAGTTCCAACATCTGTCTGGCATCCAGCGGATCCCGGCAAATCTGAGCCGCAAGCTCAACATTTTCAAGCGCCGTCAGATTCTGAACAAGGTTGTAAAACTGAAAAACAAACCCTATGTCAAAGCGGCGGTAATCAGTCAGTCTTTTTTCGGAGTATCCGGATATTTCTTCACCGTCGAGGAACACCTGTCCGGCAGTCAGAGAGTCCATGCCTCCCAAAATGTTGAGTAGGGTGGTCTTACCTGCTCCGCTGGGCCCGACGATCACACAGATCTCTCCCTTGTTTACAGTAAAGGAGGCATCATGAAGCGCCGTGATCTCCACTTCGCCCGAACGGTATATTTTGCTTACCTCTTTGAATTCAACAAACGGTTTCATTTTCACACCTGCCTATACGATTTATGGCCATCACCCGAATACCGTATCGGTATCCCGGGAAAACAGCGTTGCACTCCCAAAACGCCCCGAGACTCCGGACAATTCCCATCAGCGTCAGTCCTTTGGAAATCTACGTACCACCCTTGCATCGAGCTCCTCAAACGAAGTTTCATTCGATTCCCGTTAAGTCTCTTTGCATGATTTTGCTTTTTCTGCGACACGGTCACATTGGCCTTTGCTCTGCGAGAAAAGGCCTTTATCGAATTGGTATTTCATTATATATGATTTACGACAGTATATCAAGTGTCTTCCGGGCTTGCATTTGTAAACAATCTGTTATAAATTTTTGTTTGAATGGGCAATCATGCAGCCGTGCTCGTTCCTTGCAGTCTCTCCCCTTTTGTCAACGCGGCATTTTTTCGCAGCCTTTTTGCCTAACCGCTTTGCAAAGCGATGCCAAAAAAAGCGGCAAGCGAAACCGTAAGGTCTTCCGACGCCTTTGATTTGGACATATCGGCATACAAAACCCATAAATCAAATGTATAAACTTTCTGACGCAGGTCACACTATCCGTGAGGTGAATCAATATGTCATTAACCCAAAAAGAAACGGAACTGCTAAAGGATTTGAAAGGACAGGAAAAGCTATGTATTGATAAATACAGCAAGCACGCTCAAGCTGCTAAAGATACCCAGCTCAAAAATCTGTTCGACCGGATTGCCCAAACCGAACGAGAGCATTTGCAAACGCTCCATGATATAGAGCAGGGCAAAGCCCCGGTCGGCACCTGTGCCATTCCCTCACAGCAACCGACCTTCAGCGCTGCCTACGGGATCGCTGAAAACGAGGACAAAAAGAACGACTGCTTCCTTTGCAGTGACCTGTTGACCATGGAAAAGCATGCATCGCATCTTTACGACACCTGTATTTTTGAGTTTAAGCAGGCCGCCGACCGACAGGCGCTTAACCACATTCAAAAGGAAGAGCAGGAACACGGGAAAATGATTTACGATTATATGAAAGCCAACAGCATGTATTCGTAATCCATGAGTCTAAGGAGCGGGTTCCCGCTCCTTCTTTTATTTGACCGGTTACACCTGTCAACCTGCTTTTTTGCCTCAAATCGCGTTATGCAAAAGAAACAGAGACCGGTGTTGAGAGTTTTTGCTCTCTTTTCATATCCGAGGCTTTTAGGAAAAGACTATTCACATAGACAAAACAGAAAGAGGATAACCGTATGTCATCTATTTGGGAGAAAACCGTTCAATTTCCGTCATACGAACAGCTTTCGGGAGATCGGCAAACCGATGTTCTGATCATCGGAGGCGGCATAACCGGTCTTTTATGTGCGGCAACACTAAAACAAGCCGGTGTGGACTGTGTCATACTTGAGGCCGTTGGTATCTGCCGGGGTATCACCAAAAACACAACGGCTAAAATCACGGCCCAGCACGGACTGATTTATAACAAACTGATTCGGCAATTCGGTGTGGAAAAAGCCGCACAGTATTTAGCGGCCAATTTGGACGCCTTAGAACAATACCGCCGCCTGGCAGAGACAATTGATTGCGATTTTGAAACAAAGGACAGCTATGTCTACACAAGAAGCAATCCAAAAAAATTGGAAAAAGAGGCCGCGGCACTGCAAAAGCTTTCCTTTTCGGCACCCATGACGGATGACCTAAACCTGCCGATATCCGTAGCCGGGGCTATTTGTTTTCAAAATCAAGCCCAGTTTCATCCGCTGAAATTTGCAATGGGCATTGCCAAGGATGTAACGATTTTTGAGCACACGCCGGTCAGACGGCTGCAAGGCACTACAGCATTGACCGACCGCGGATGTGTTCACGCTCAAAAGGTAATTATTGCCACTCATTTTCCCTCACTGAACCTCAAAGGATTATATTTTCTCAAGCAGTACCAACACCGTTCTTATGTGCTTGTGCTTAAGGGGGCACCGTCGCCGGACGGCATGTATATTGACGAGGACAGTAAGGGGCTGTCCTTTCGTACCTATGGCCAATACTGCCTGCTGGGGGGCGGGGGTCACCGCACCGGTTGTCAGGGCGGCGGCTATCAGATCTTACGAGACGCGGCGGCTCGTTACCTGCCGACAGCACAGGTGGTGGGTCAATTTGCTACACAGGATTGCATGACACTGGACGGTGTACCGTACATCGGCCCCTATACGGCTCATAATGATCGAATTTTTGTGGCTACCGGCTATAACAAATGGGGAATGACCTCCTCCATGGTGGCGGCTGTTTTACTGCGTGATGCCGTACTGGGACATAAAAACCCCTATGCGCCGGTTTTTTGTCCCAATCGGTCGATTTGGCGGCCGCAGTTGGCAATCAATGTGGCATCGGCGACGGCTCATTTGCTGTCACCGGCAACGCCGAGATGTCCACATATGGGATGCCGTCTTTCATGGAACACAGAAGAGCACACCTGGGACTGCCCCTGTCACGGCTCCCGTTTCACTGAATCCGGTCAGTTAATTGATAACCCGTCGAAAAGGAATCTTTAGCCAATCCGTTGAAGCAATCATAACAATCGGTCTGTGCACCGACAAAGGCTTTTTCCTTGATCGATCTGATTGGCCGTTTGGGCAACAAGTTGCACTAAAACCGCACAAGCGTCAGCCAAAGCCGTGCCCGAATACCGCATCGGTTGCCAACCCGTTCACAGCACAATTATCAGTTGAATTTGACCGCTTGATAGGCTATAATAAAAGGGATCAAACGCCGTCCCTGTCATCATCGGACGGTGAAACCTTTGGAATGATTCAGCAGGAGGAATCATGGCATGCGTGAAGTCAATGTGAAACGGCTGACCGATTGTGTAAAGGAAATGTGCATAGAAGCAACCCACTGTTTAACACCGGATATGTGCGAGGCATTACATCGGGCGGCCGGCGCCGAAGAATCCGAAACGGGACGGCAGATACTCTGTCAGCTTCTTGAAAATCTGCAAATCGCCAAAGAAAACCATGTGCCGATTTGTCAGGATACCGGCATGGCGGTTGTTTTTTTGGAAATCGGACAGGATGTCCATTTGGTCGGCGGTGATTTAACGCAAGCCGTCAACGAAGGCGTGCGACAGGGCTATGTCGAAGGGTATCTGCGTAAATCGGTGGTGGACGATCCGCTTTTGCGGAAAAACACCGGCGACAACACACCGGCCGTGATTCATACCGAAATCGTACCGGGTGAAACGGTACACATCACGGTTGCTCCCAAGGGCTTCGGCAGTGAAAACAAAAGTCGTTTGTTTATGCTGACGCCGGCTGACGGAACACAAGGCGTCAAACAGGCTATTCTGACCGCCGTCAAGGAGGCCGGTCCCAATGCTTGCCCGCCGTTGGTGGTCGGGGTCGGTTTGGGCGGTACTGTCGAGCAATGCGCGCTGTTGGCTAAAAAGGCCTTGCTGCGCAAAGTGGGACAATCCTCAAGTCTTGCCCACATAAAGGCTCTTGAGGAGGAGACGCTGGAGGCTATCAACGCCACCGGCATCGGCCCGGGCGGACTGGGCGGAAGAATAACGGCTCTGGCGGTACATATTAACACCTATCCGACACACATCGCCGGATTGCCGGTAGCCGTTAACATCTGCTGTCATGTTAACCGTCATGTCGAAAGGGAGGTTTAAGCATGGCTGATACCAAAGTGATTCATATTCCGTTTGACAAGGAAACCGCCGAGTCCTTGAAGGCCGGCGACTGTGTTCTCTTAAGCGGAACGGTCTATACGGCACGGGATGCCGCCCACAAACGCATGGCCGAGACTATCCAGAAAGGTCATCCGCTTCCGTTTGATTTGACAAACAATGTGATTTATTACATGGGACCCTCTCCGGCCGCACCGGGTCGCATCATCGGCAGTGCCGGACCGACCACCGCCGGACGAATGGATTCCTATACGCCGGATCTATTGAATCGGGGGCTGATCGGCATGATCGGCAAGGGTCGTCGCAGTGAGGCCGTTAAACAAAGCATGATACAAAACAAAGCGGTTTATTTTACAGCGGTCGGCGGTGCCGGCGCTTTGCTTTGTGAGCGAATTAAGGAATGCCGTGTGATGGCGTATGAGGATTTAGGGCCTGAAGCCATTTATCAATTAAAAGTGGAAAACTTTCCCGCCATTGTGGTCATGGACTGCCACGGAAACGATTTATACCAAACCGCTGGACAGCGGTACAAAATCGACTGTGAAGGTTAACCGCTATGTTTCATCAAATACTCTCCCTGTTTTTAACCTTTATGAAAATCGGCGGCTTTACCTTCGGCGGCGGCTATGCCATGATTCCCCTGATGGAACGGGAAGCGGCCGAAAAAAGGCATTGGATTCAATCGAGTGATTTGTTGGATATTGTGGCGGTTGCCGAATCCACCCCCGGACCGATTGCCATTAACGCCGCCACCTTAATCGGTTATCGCGTGGCCGGTGTGTTGGGCGCTGTAGCGGCAACCTTGGGCGTTGTGTTTCCCTCCTTTGTGATTTTGTTCGGACTTTCCTTTGTACTCTCGCAGTTCGGATCGCTGCGGGCGGTTCGCTACGCCTTTTTCGGTGTGCGTGCCGGTGTGCTGACCCTCATGCTCAAGGCGCTCTTTTCCATGTACAAAAAGGTACCGAAGAATGCCTTAGGTTATTGCCTCATCGCACTTTCCTTTATTGCCGTGACCGTTTTTCATTTTGAGGTTATCGGTGTATTGCTGTTTTGTGCCGTTGCCGGTTTGTGCGTAACGCTCATTCGCCGCCAAAAGGAGAACCCCCATGATCCTTCTTGAACTCTTTTTGACCTTTTTGAAAATCGGTGCCTTTACCTTCGGCGGCGGCTATGCCATGCTCCCGCTCATACAACAGGAGGTGTCGGCACACGGGTGGATGGACAAGACGGCTTTGGTTGATTTTTTGGCCATCAGCGAGAGCACGCCCGGACCCTTTGCCGTCAACGCCGCCACCTATATCGGCACCACGGTAGGTGGTTTGCCGGGCGCCGTCTGCGCCACGCTGGGCGTGGTGCTGCCGTCCTTTGTCATTATGCTGATTCTGGCAAAAATTTTTTCAAGCTTCTGTCAAAAGCAAGCAGTCAAGGGTGTGATGTGCGGATTAAGGCCGGCAGTTGTAGGCCTGATTGCCTCGGCCGTGCTGTCGGTGGGTCAATCGGCACTACTGCCAAGCGGCATTTCCTTTTCGGTGCTTTTAAGTCTGCCTTTTTGGATTTCACTACTGATTTTTCTCATCATGTCGCTGTTGATTTTTCTTAAAAAGGTTCATCCTATTATGGTGATTGTCTTGTCGGCCGGACTGGGATTGATTGCCGGTTATGCGTTCAACCTGCCCACATAAGTCCCTCTTTTTCGTTGACAATCGCCCGAAAATCTTCTATACTGATGAATAGAAAACCCCGTCTGTTTAGGCGGATTTTGCTAATCAATAAACGGAAGGAGTGACCCTTTTGGGACGACCCATTCGCCTGAAAATCGGCGGTATTGCCTATTCTGTTTCGAGCAGTGATGACGAGGCTTACATCCGAGGTTTGGCCGCAGAATTAGAGCACAAAATGAACCGGCTTTCCAAGGAAAAGCCGTTTCTGTCCACCACCATGACCGCCGTCATGGCCGCCCTGGAAGCATTGGACGAAGCCTCTAAAACAGCCGACGAAAATGCTAAGCTGCAATTGGAAGTCAAACGGTTGAATGAACAGCTTGCCTGTCAGCGTCTGCAAAAGGACGCAAACCACCGTCATGAATAAACGCCCCGAAATCCTTTCGCCTGTCGGAAATGAGGCGATGCTGACCGCCGCTCTGCGTAGCGGTGCCGATGCGGTTTATTTGGGTACCAATGAGTTCAACGCCCGTCGCCGTGCCGATAATTTCTCCAAAGATGACCTGCCCTTGGTTGTTCGGCGCTGTCACGAACAAGGCGTCAAGGTCTATTTAACGCTGAATATTTTGATTGCCGATGACGAATTTCAACGGGCGGTTTCTTTGGCTGTCTCGGCCTATAACGCCGGTGTGGACGGGCTGATTACAGCCGACCTCGGCTTGGCCGCCTTTTTGCATAGTCGTCTGCCCGAAATCCCTTTGCATGCCTCCACCCAAATGACGGTTTACTCGCCGTCCGCCTTACCGATCTTAAAGAATCTCGGTTTTGTGCGCGTGGTGGCCGCCCGTGAAATGAATCGCACACAACTGGCCGAATTGACGGCCGCTGCCGACCGTTTAGACATGGAAGTCGAGGTTTTTGTCCACGGAGCGCTCTGTATGTCGGTTTCGGGTCAATGCCTGTTATCGGCTGTGTTGGGCGGCCGCAGTGGTAATCGGGGGCTTTGCGCCGGTCCTTGCCGACTGCCCTTTGCCGGCGGTAAGGATAATGGCTATGCGTTAAGCCTAAAGGATTTATCGCTGTTGCCCCACTTAAAAGAATTGGCCGCTATGGGCGTGTCCTCCTTTAAGATTGAAGGCCGCATGAAACGGCCGGAGTATGTTGCCGCCGCCACCTTGGCCACCGCCGATGCTCTATCCGACCATCCTGATCCTGCTCTGTCTAAGCTGTTAGCACAGGTTTTCAGCCGTTCGGGTTTTACCGATGGCTACTATGTGGGCAAAGTTGACGGTTCTCTGTTTGGCAACCGTACAAAAGAGGATAGCGCCGATGCCTCGCAGGCTTACAAAAAACTGCACGAGGCCTACCGGCATGAGTTGGCCCGTATTCCCGTTACCCTGCATATCACCGTACATGCAAATCAGCCGGTTTCTCTGACGGTTTGCGACGGTATCCATTCGATTTGTGTCACCGGTGACATTCCGCAAACGGCGATAAAGAAAGCTTTAACACCCGAAGCATTACAGAATGCCCTGCAAAAATGGGGTGGCACACCGTACTTTGCCGACGGCTTTACCTATGAATTGGATAACGGCCTGGCCTTGTCGGGTGCTTCCTTAAACGCTTTGCGCCGTAAGGCCGGTGAAGCCTTAAGCGAACAGCGTTGTGCTGTGCCGACGCCGTTAGTCGTTAAAGCGCCTGAGCCGATTGTTGCCGTCAAAAAGACCGTAAGTCACATGACGCTACGAGTCAGCCGCCTTTCACAGTTGCCGCCCAGCCTTGCCGGTGTGCGTGAAATCGTCTTTCCGGCCGACGGCTTATCGGAATGGAACAGGCCGATAGAGGGTATTCTACCCATAATCGAGTTACCCCGTCTGGCACCCGAAGACAGCCTGCGTCGTTTGCTTAAAACAGCCGCAAACAGGGGTATTCGTGTAGCGGTCGCCTCAAATCTTGCCCATGTAACCTTAATCTGCGAAGCCGGTCTGCAACCGGTTTTCGGGCTGGGCACTAATGTATTTTCATCGTTTAGTTTGCAGTGGGCACAAAGCGTTGGCGGCGTCGGGGCACTCTTGTCCCCCGAAATGACCATACAACAGATATCTGCCTTGCCGGACATCTTACCGACAGCGGTCTTTTCCTACGGTCGACTGCCGCTTATGCTGTTAAAGGCTTGTCCCGGTCTCGCGGCCGGTGGCTGTGTCAAATGCAACAAGCAGCGTGTTTTGCATGATCGAAAGGGCATTGGTTTTCCCATTGCCTGTCACGGCCGCTACTGCGAATTGTTAAACAGCACTCCCATTTGGCTATTTGACCGAATGTCGGATATCAGCGCCGACCGGGCGCTTGTGTACTTCACCGATGAATCCCCCCAACGGGTCGAGACGGTACTGGCTATGGCTCGCTCCCGTCAACCCTTTGACGGGGCCTACACAAGAGGTCTTGCCTATCGGGGCGTCTTGTAACATTCGACCGACAACTTGCTCGACATGGTGTCCTTTTTTGCGTCACATTAGATGGGCACAACATTGGTTTTCTTCCTTTTTATCAAAAAGGAATGAATAAAGCGGCTTTTTCTGGCGAGTCGCCGACAGAATTCACAGCCAAGATCTTTAGCGACAGAATGGAGAATTTTTATGACAACCGCTCTTATCGTTGTAGGCATTATCCTCTTTTTGATGCTTCTGTGCATCCGCATTGTTCCGCAGGCCTCGGCCTATGTCATTCAATTTTTGGGAAAATATCACTCCACCTGGGGTGCCGGCGTTCACTTTATGATCCCGTTGTTTATGACTGTGGCCAAAAAGGTCACCTTAAAAGAGCAGGTGCTGGACTCACCGCCTCAGCCGGTTATTACCAAGGATAATGTCGCCATGCGGATTGATACCGTGGTCTACTTCCGCATTTTTGATGCCAAGCTGTTCACCTACGGTGTGGTCAATCCCATCAACGCTTTAGAAAATCTGACCGCCACCACCCTTCGTAACATTGTGGGTGAGTTGGAATTGGATAACACCCTAACCTCACGCGACACCATTAACGGAAAAATGACCGCTATTTTGGACGAGGCAACCGACCAATGGGGCATCAAGGTCAACCGGGTTGAACTTAAAAACATCATTCCGCCCGAGGAAATCCAAAACGCCATGGAAAAACAGATGAAGGCCGAGCGTGACCGTCGTGAAACGCTGTTGCAGGCCGAGGGCCACCGTGCCGCCGCCATCACCCGTGCCGAGGGTGACAAGCAGGCCGCCATTTTGGCCGCCGAAGGCGAGAGAGACGCCAAAATCGCCCGTGCCGAGGGTGAAGCCAAGGCGCTCTTGTTGGCCAAACAGGCCGAGGCCGACGGTATTCGTGCGCTCAAAGAAGCGGCCGCCGATGCATCGGTATTGGAACTGAAAAAATTGGAAACACTCATCGCTTTGGCTAACGGAAACGCCGCCAAGCTGATTGTTCCGACCGATGTGGTTTCCACCGTCACCAAGAATGCCATGTTCACCGAAACGACCGGTCTGGGTGATGCAACCATTCCCGTCAAGGAGTAAACTTGATCATGTCACAAAAGCTAATTGATTATATCAATCAAACATGGGATAAAACAGTACGTGAAACACACGAAGATGCCGACACCTTGTTGGCCCTGCCCTATCCCTACACCGTTCCCAGCAGTGAGGGTCGATTCCGTGAGATGTACTACTGGGACACCTATTTTACCAATGTTGGCTTGCTGTTATCCGGCAAAACACAGTTGGCCAAGGGCAATGCGGGCAATATGGCCTATTTGATTAACAAGTACGGCTTTATGCCCAACGGCAACCGTACCTATTATCTATTCAATTCTCAACCGCCGTTTTTCACCCACATGATACGGGATATTTATGAAGTCACCAGCGATACAGCATGGCTCTGTGAAATGTTCAAGGCCGCTGAGAAGGAATATGCCTTTTGGCAGGAAAAACGCATGACTCCCTCTGGTCTAAACCGCTACTACGGCGACTATGAGGACGAAGCTCATAAACAGCGAATATCCGACCATATGTGCGACCGATTTGCCTTGCCGCATGACACCGATCCCGATAAGATCCAAAGCAACGCCGCATGCTTCCGTGAATTTTGCGAAAGCGGCTGGGATTGCAACTCCCGTAAGGGTACTGTAGCCCATCAGTTTAACACGCCCGATCAAAACGGGCTATTATACGGCATGGAGCAGAACATGGCCTTTTTCTGTCAAGAACTCGGCAAGGATCCGACCGTTTGGCAACACCGAGCCGAAAGCCGCAAGGCAAAGATGGATGCCCTGCTGTGGGACAATGAAACCGGCAGTTATCAAGACTATAACTTTGTCACCAAAGAGCGCAACACCCTGCTATCGGTGGCCGGGTTCTATCCGTTGTTTGTAGGTATGGCCGATGCCGATAAGGCAGAGCGTATGATTGCCAACTTGCCCCGTTTGGAAAACGCATACGGCGTGGCCTGTTGTGAAAAGCGTGACGATTTGTATTTTCTGCAATGGGATTATCCCTTCTCCTGGGCCTGCTTACAGTATATCATCATCAATGCCTTAAGTCGGTACGGTCATCAGATGGACGCCCTTCGGATTGCCGAAAAGTACATCAAGGTGGTTGACAAAAACTTTGAAACCACCGGCCGCATTTGGGAAAAATACAATAGCGTCACCGGTGAAATCGCCGTTGCCAAGGAGTATAAAACGCCGGAAATGATGGGTTGGAGCGCCGGCATTTACTTATATTGCTGTCATTTTCTCGGTCTGATGTAGGCTTCCGGTCCGCCAAAAAACGATAAGCACCCGTCCATAAAAAAACAAAGGCCGGTATATCCGGCTTTTGTTTTAGACGGCCACCGATAGGCGGTTGCCTAAAACACTGTTTTGAGAACGTAAGGAGGATAAAGCCATGGTTCATCTCGGCAACGATTGGGACGATATTCTAAAAGATGAATTCAGGAAGCCTTATTATTTGGCTTTACGGCAATTCTTAAAGCAAGAATACGCCCATCACACCGTTTATCCCGATATGCACGATTTATTCAATGCCCTCAAGTACACATCGTTTGCCGACACCAAAGCGGTTATCATCGGACAGGACCCGTATCACGGCGAAGGCCAGGCGCACGGGCTGTGTTTTTCGGTCAAAAAAGGGGTGGTGGTGCCGCCGTCTCTGAAAAACATTTACACCGAACTCAACAGCGATTTAGGCCTGCCAATTCCACCGCACGGAGAGTTGACAAACTGGGCAAAACAGGGTGTGCTACTGCTCAACACCGTTTTGACTGTGCGAGCCGGATGCCCCAATTCCCACAAGGGAAAGGGTTGGGAGCCATTTACCGACCGCATCATCAGCGAACTAAATCATAAGCAAGCGCCGGTTGTGTTTTTGCTGTGGGGCGCCAACGCACGTACCAAGGCACGCATGATTGATAACCCGATTCATCTGAAGCTCGAAACGGTTCATCCAAGCCCCTTGTCGGCCTACAACGGCTTTTTCGGATGCCGTCATTTCTCAAGAGCTAATGCGTTTCTAACCGAACACGGACAACAGCCGATCGACTGGCGTATTCAGCCGTAAATGAAGCATTAGATGATAAGCATCCCCGAAGCAGCAGCCTTCGGGGATGTGTTTTATGGCAAGCCTATTCTTCTCTTTTGATAACCTTGTTTGATATATTCGCCTTATTACTGTTATAATGACTATAGAATATCGAAACGCTGGAAAGCGTTTCGATAAGCCGAT
>JAEDLK010000056.1 GCA_016295355.1 Clostridiaceae bacterium | reverse complement strand
ATCGGCTTATCGAAACGCTTTCCAGCGTTTCGATATTCTATAGTCATTATAATGACAGGCCGGAACCGTGACGATTTCCGGCTATTCTTGGCTATATAATACTCTTTTTACTCTTTTTTGAAATCAAAACTCATGGGTAACCGCCTCTAACTGATTCTGTAATGGCCGACAATGTCGTCCCGTTGCTCTAAAATATCTTCCTCGTAAAACAGTTGATACGGGTTGGCGTGATGAATCACAAAGGGTATGCCCTTTCGATTCCGATGATCCGAAACAACGCCGATGTGGTTTTTGAACACAACGATGTCGCCGCCCTGCCATTCCCCGATAGATGCGATGTCGGGGGTCAAGGCCTTTGCCGTGTTATCCAAATAGACCTTTAAGTTCTTTACCCGTCTGAAATCAATGTTGGCATCCCCGACACTCTCGTCGTACAAGTTCGGATTCTTACGAATATGTTCGCTGACCAGCGCTTTTAGGTCATAGCCGGCACCCCTTAGCCCGAACGCCACAACATCGGTACAAACGCCGTATCCATCATCCGGATACCCATTTGCATAGTATTGACTTTTATACTTCGGATGAGTCGCCACATACCGCCGAACATTTCTAAGAAAATCCGTTTGATCGTCTGTGCCGTCAGCATCCCTGTCCACGGTGCTGCTATAGGGGCTGATGTCAAAATCAGCGTTTGTGTATTTTTTGTGAGGAATATAATTAAATCGGTATAACACATAGCAGGCCACGGCGAGCAAAACAAAACGGGAAGCCCTATCCATGCCTTCTTTTTCATACATCCTCCGTTGTTTGATTCATGAATCATCCGGTTACTCTTTTCATAAAAAGTGATAAAAACGCCGTCTCTTTATTGTGATGAGCTTGATTGGCCACATCCATTTTCTTTTGAAAACCGTGTCCGACTGCATCCTAAAAAAAGCGATTAATGATACTTTTTCTGTACCGTCACCAGGAACCCCATGCCGATAGCAATACCGATAATCAGCACCGAAACAGCCATTATCACAATCACATCGGTATCGCCGAATAAAGCTATAACACCGCTGATAAGCGGAGCTGCAGCCACAACAAACAAAGCCTTACCGAAAGCCCGGCCGTATCTTTTCCGATCGGTAACCTTTGTCTGGTGGTAAGAGTGAATCAAATGGGTGTGACCCCTGTAAATCGCCATGCCGAGACAACCCAACAGGACAGTCGTCAAAAACATAATGATTGAATAGAGTATCATAAAAGCACCTCCCAAAACCGACAACCCAACCGTTTGGCTCACAGCGCAAAGGCCACTGTCACCGGCAGACCGCCATCATTTGTTACGGCAACAAAAACGTCTTTGCCTCTTCCAGTCCTTCGAAAAAGCCTAAACCGAATCCATGATCTTCGAATTCGTTCTTAAACTTTTTTCTGTATTCTTTGTTTAATCCGCAAAAGGCAATTTTTGAAAACGGCTTATTTGACCTCAAAACAGCCTGTTTTACAGCCGAAAGAATCAAATCATTCACCGTTGTTTCCATAAACACAAAACAAACGAAGGAGGTCATTGACGGCCTGGTCAACTGCGGAAGGTCAGCCGTTAGCTTTGCAATGACCAGATCATCTCGTTCATACAGTCCATCCAAATGTTCAAACCATATGTCTCCGCCGTTGTAATAAAGCAAAAAGGATTTTTTCTTGTACCCGAGTGTATAATCTTGTTGATTCTATGTTTTCATCTAATGATACAAGCCTTCACTTTCTCGTAAAACCTCGGTGTAAAACAATTTACCGGCCTCCTGACAAGCTTTTCTGTCGCATCAGTTGCGCAACCGTCTCCACGTGGGTCGAGACAATGCCGTGAATGTCCACACAACATGGGAAGAAATCTACCCCCGCAGCACACGGGAATATATCACACCGGTTGGATTATCATCGAATGGATGGAAAATTTACACTTTTACACTAGTGCTTTTCCGATCCCAATAGGCGCAAAATTCTCCCGCGCATTCCAAATGAGTCTTGGGGCATTTCTCTGCTTCCGCTGGATTCAATACTTTAATCCAAATATCAGGTATCATATTTCCGACGGCTCCATGTTTGTATTTCGCGTCAAATAACAGTTTATAATCTGCACTGTCGTTGCTGAGAAAGATGAGTCCTGCAAAAACACAGATGATCAACTGATTTGCTGATTTCTGTTTTAACTGTTCTTTTAAATGTGCGCGCAGTTCCTCATGCTTCTCTCGGAATGTATCTTGGTATTGGCAAAATACTTGACAAGCGGATTGGCAATCATGATCGGTTATTTTCGTCTCCTGAAAAGACATCCATTCTGAGTAAGTGTTCCGGTTTTTTTGAAGCAGTTGAAGCATTTGCCGTTCCATCAGCAGTTGGTGAAAATGCGGTAGCAATAAACATACTGTGATAGGGACAAAGATAACAATCGGAATCACGAGGTTTAAATACTGGGACAAAATCCATGTGAGCAGTACATTGAACAAACACGCCAAGATAATCATGCCAACGAAAATGAAGACGCGCTTTCTGTGATTTTTTCCATAATCAGCGGTGAAAGCAGCCATTTTCTTCTCGCCTTCAATTACATTACGCTGATACAATCTCGGCTTCATACATATTCTCCTTTCTATTACGCAGCCCACTTCCGTGACAAACAAACAACCGTCTCCACATGAGCGGTGCGGGGAAACAAATCAAAGGGCGTATAGGCCTGTACCTCATAACCCTTGGTATGCAAAAAGGCACAATCCCTGGCCAAGGTAGCAGGGTCGCAGGACACATAGACGAGGCGTTCGGGCCGAAAGCGTTCGGCAATGGTGGTCAGCAGTGCCTCGTCACAGCCGCGACGGGGCGGATCGACAATAACCGTGTCGCATTGTACGCCCTGTTCGGCCAACTTTTCGGCCGCACAGGCAGCATCGGCACAGATAAAGCTCGCATGATCAATTCCGTTTAGTGCGGCGTTATGTTCGGCGTTTTTCACCGCCTGCGGAACGATTTCAACGCCGATGATCTTTTTGGCACGGTGTGCCATAGAAAGACCGATGGTGCCGGCACCGCAATACAAATCCAACACGGTTTTACCGTCCGGACAGGCATACTCTGCCGCCTTTTCATATAGCTTTTCGGCCATATCCCGATTAACCTGATAAAAGGACAAGGGTGAAAGCTCGACTTTAACGCCACACAAAATATCCTCTATGGTTTCCTTGCCGTACAACAACACCTGTTTATCGGACAGCACGACATTGGTTTTTTCGGTCTGGCAATTCAACACCACCCCGGCCAAGGTGTCGCCCAGTTCTCCCCTTAACAAACCAATCAACTTTTGTGCGGCGGGCAAACGGGTTCCGTTAATCACAGGCACCACCATCAGTTGATTGGTTGCCGTCGCCAATCGTAAATACAGATGACGCACAAGGCCCTGATGGGTGGTTTCATCATAAACAGACAGACCGTTATCGGCAACAAATTGCTCAAACAAACGAATGACGGTGTCAAAGATCGGCGGTTGCAAAGCGCAATGACTGTGCGGCAACTCAATAACCGAATGCGTGCGGCCTGCATAGAACCCGGCTTTCCCATTTTGACTGAAGGGATATTGTGCTTTATTACGATAGCCGTCTACCGAAACAGCTCCCACAATGGGACACGGTTCAAGGGACACGCCGCCGATTCGGTGCATAACATCAGCCACTGACTGCTGTTTGGCCAAAGCCTCCATTGAATAAGACATATGGCGGTACACGCACCCACCGCAACGGGGATAACTGCCGCATTCCGACTCGATTCGTCCCGGTCCCGGCGTAAGCAAGCGCATCAACTTGCCGAAGCAATAATTCTTCTTTACAGACACTATACGCACCACGGCTACATCCCCTGCCACTGTACCCGGCACAAAGACAGCCATATTCTCATAGTACCCGATGCCACTGCCGCCTGACGCCAAACGACAGATAGACAGGGTAATTTCTTCATTCTTTGTCATGCAAGTCCCCTCATAGCAAAAAAGCCGGCAAAAGCGCCGGCTCATCCATTCTCACACTCACCATTGCTGGCTGAAAGAATTCTTCCTTCGACAGTCAAAGGTATCTCCGTTAGACAAATCATAGGCCTGCTCGTCCACCGTAATGATGTTATTATCCTCCCACCGCACCGTCACGGAGGATTTGCCGGTTTCCCAGTAAATATTTTTAACGGTCGGTGTACCCGTATCACTCTCAAAGCTAATCAGCTCCACCCTGGCTGCCGGACCCATCGGTGTATCCACCCGATAGAAATTGGCCGACTGATCGCCCTGCGGGGACAACGAGGCATAGATAAACTCCCCTTTAGGTAAATCCGTCAAGGAAAAGAAAAACTGATCCTTTACATAAAAAACGACATTCACAACAGCCACCGCCAAAACAATAGCGTAAAAAGCGATAAAAGCAATCCTTTTTTTCAAGCAAGACCCCTCTTTCCCATGATTAGCTATGGTAAGTCGGAAAACGTTCCGACGAACCGAGACGGTTGTAATATGCCGTTGAAAAACGACAGTCCACCGCATAAGAGAAAAAGCCATAAGGAACGGTAAAGGCTAACGGCACCACCAATACCGACAGCACAAACCAACCAAAAAAGCTCATCAACCGTGCCATAAAGCCTACCTTTGTGTAGCGGGCAATCCGTTGACCGAGACGAATGCAATCCTTCGGCGGTAATTCCTCCATGCTTACAAAGAAAAACGGCGCCAAATAAAAGTCAAACATTCGCACAAGAACGACGGCCGATCCGACAAAGGTCAGCAAATTTGCTAAATAGCGAAAGCCAATGCCAAGGGGTGGGATCGAAACACCCAACCATTCAAACAGTTGGCCTGTGGCCAACAGTTGCAAGATAGTAGCCGGCAATAAAGCCACAAAGGCCGTTACCGCCAATATAGCAAAGAGAATCGTGCTGAAGGTCAATGCCTTGATGTACAGCCTCCCTGATGAAAAATAGCAAAACACGGCGCTCGGGGCATCAAACACATCATTCATACCACGCCACACCGTCCGCAAAGCGCCTAAAAACAGCGGAACAATTAGGGTGACAATCAGCACCATGCCGACTGCCGCAGCACCCCGTCCTATGACCGGTGAAAAAAGAGTGGTGATCAAGGCAACCGCCATCACACCGAACCAGGGCAACAACGACACAAATGAACCCCAGAGCCAACGCCCCTTAAGGGTAGCCAACGCCGTTGATTTAACTGCCTTTGCTGCGATCATACGAAATCTTCACGCTCCTGTCATAATGACTATAGAATATCGAAACGCTAGAAAGCGTTTCGATAAGCCGATTTTATCGGCTTTTGCAAATTCAAATACGCACTG
>JAEDLK010000055.1 GCA_016295355.1 Clostridiaceae bacterium | reverse complement strand
AATTATACAAAATCAATGTTTTGTATAATTGAGGGAAGGGACTCAATAGAGAATAACCTCTTATCGTATGTGCTTCTGATATACCGGTTATGGCTTATACGACACACTATCTCTCTACACTAATTGGTTGCTTCCAGCTATGTATCGATTGTACCGCATTCATCAATCAGTACAGTTGGTTGATTTGCTTTTTTGTTGGTCATCGTTGTTGACATTTATGATGTCCATTCAGGTTTATCGTTTTAATACGCACGAATATATTTTTGCAAAATAACCGTTTGAAACCTCGATAGGATTTTTGCAATCATATCAACTATCATTAAGGAAAATCTGATTAAAGTTGTTTTTCTTAAAAAGACTCCTTAATCTAATTTTTTTGAATCAAATAAGCACAATACTGCAATAAAAACTCAATACTTCTTTTTTTACCACCATGCTGTCGATCATATTGTTAAACCGACGCTATTCACATTCTGTTTTTTAAAAATACAATCCTTGTCAGTCGCCTTAATGCCTCATAAAACCGTCGTATTTACCAACCCACCTTTCACCAACATTGTCAATCCTTTAACAAATACGAGATTTCGTAATTTACTATCCGCTATTCAAGCATTTCTTGACATGAATTGAAATGTTTTGTATAATTGGTGTCGGAAAGGGGCAATGCAAATGCAATATGAAAAGCTGATGTCGGCGCCGCCGATTTTACGGGATTTTCTAACCTATAGCGAAACCATAAAGGGAAAATCTTCCCGTTCTGTGGAAGAGTATTACTTTGATTTGACCACATTTTTCAGATATCTAAAACAGCAACAAGGTCAATCTGACCCTGCCCTGCCCTTTGAAGACATTTCGATTGACGATGTCACAATTGATTTATTAAAATCGGTCACCTTACAGGATTTGCATGCTTTTTTGGTCTTTTGCAAGTCAGTGCGCGGCAATAACAGCACTACAAGGGCCAGAAAAGCCTCCACACTTCGCATTTATTTTCGATACCTGAACACACATTTGGGTGTTTTGCCGAACAATCCGGCCTCCCTTTTAGATACACCGTCTATTCGCCATACTTTACCCAAGCACTTGACCCTGGAAGAAGCCATGAAACTGTTAAATAGCGTAGACGGCCCTTATCAATCCCGTGATTACTGTATTTTAACCCTGTTTCTTAACTGCGGGATGCGTTTATCTGAGCTGTGCGGTATCAACTTGACCGACATTCGTTCAGATCGATCTCTGCGACTTTTGGGAAAAGGCAATAAGGAACGCATCATTTATCTAAATGATGCCTGCGTGGATGCCATCAACCGTTACTTGCAAGACCGCCCCCGTGACGGTATCCCGCCCTCACAGGCCAATGCACTGTTTATCAGTCGCAATAAAAACAGAATCAGTCAAAAAACCGTCCAGCATTTGGCGAGTGTCTATCTTAAAAAGGCCGGATTGGATGGTCAAGGCTTTTCTGTGCATAAATTGCGTCACACCGCCGCCACACTAATGTATCAACAAGGTGGAGTGGATATTCGGATTCTAAAAGAAATTTTAGGACATGCCAACCTGGGAACTACGCAGATTTATACCCATGTGGCCGATTCGCAGGTCGAACAGGCCATACAGTCTAACCCTCTGGCAAAGTATCATACCAAAAGAAACGCAGACGGGTCGCAGTCATAAAATTTCATCACATAAACGCAAGGTGATTTTTCTATGAAACTAATGGACTATATGCTTTTGCTGTCGGAGATTCTCGGCACAGTTGCCTTTGCGGCCTCCGGTGCCATGATTGCCATTGAAAGAAAGTTGGATTTATTCGGTGTTATCTGTATCGGTTCTGTCACAGCCCTTGGCGGCGGCACACTTCGTGATGTCTTTTTGGGACAATTTCCGCCTCAAATGTTCCGTAATTATCGGTTTTTAGGCATTTCAGTGGTCGTGTCCATGCTTGTCTTTACATTAGCATACCTATTTCGAGATGTGTATGCACAAAAGGAAAAGACCCTAGGCAGTTTGTTTAACCTATTTGATGCGATAGGACTGGCCGCTTTTTCCGTAAGCGGCGTGTCCTGTGCCATAGAACACGGCTACCGTGACAACACTTTCTTTTGCGTATTCTTAGGCATGACAACCGCTGTAGGCGGCGGTATTCTTCGTGATATGATGACCAAATCGATTCCTTTGATCCTGTATAAACGCATATACGCCGTTGCTGCCTTAACCGGCAGTTTGGTTTTTTGGCTGTTGCAGCAAAAGAATCTGTCATCCGCCGTTTCGGTGACGGCTTCTATGGTTGTTGTCCTTCTCATTCGTTATCTGGCAACACGCTTTGAGTGGGATTTGCCCCGTATTTCAAAATAGTATAAAAGGACGCCTGTAGACAGTACAGGCGTCCTTCTTTTATAAAATGATACAAATTAAACCGTTACAGCCCTCGTTAATCACCTTTTCCAAGGTTTCCTGCAAGCGCATTCTTGCATCTGCCGGCATCCTGGCCAGCTTTGTATGCAAGCCCTCGTTAACCAGTTCATGCAAAGACTTTCCGAAAATATTGGAATCCCAAATCTTCACAGGGTTTTCTTCAAATTCACTCAGCAGATACATAATCAAATCCTCGCTCTGTTTTTCCGAGCCAACAATGGGACTGACTTCTGTGGTGATGTTTGCCTTCATCATGTGAATAGACGGCGCTGAAGCACGCAAACGAACACCATAACGACCGCCCTGCTTCATGATTTCCGGCTCTTCTAAGGTCAGTTCCTCGATACTGGGCATGACAATGCCGTAGCCGGTGGCCTCCACTTCATCAAGTGCATTCTTGATTTTGGCGTAATCCTTTTGAATCTTTGATAAGGACACGATGTTATTCATCAAATCGGTGTCGTTTTCAATAGGAATATCGCACATTTCATTGATGACCTTATAAAACAAAGCACGAGGCAATCCTATGTCAAGCACCGCAGAACCGTTGCCGAAATCGATCTCACCGATTTCGGCTTTCTCAAGATTTTCATCTTCACTCACAATGCGGTTATAACCGTAAATATCACGAATGACGCTGATTTTATCGGCACTTTTGCCCAATAAGCCAAGCAAATCTCGGCGCAGCCAATGATCAATTGGTAACGAATTAACCCATCCGGGATACCGAACGCAAACCTCACGAATCGGAAATTGGTAAAGGATTTGACCCAATATAGCGGTAATATCAGCCTCACACAATTCCAAACAATTCACCGGCAACACTGTAACACCGTATTTTTCACTTAATTGATCGGCCAAAGCCTTTGCCTCGTCCGATTGTGGAAATAGACAATTCAACAAAACCACAAACGGTTTATTGATTTCTTTTAATTCTCTGATCACCCTTGTTTCTGCTTCGGCATATTCATCACGAGGAATGTCACTGATGCTGCCGTCGGTGGTTACAACCAGCCCGATGGTTGAATGCTCGGTTATCACCTTTTTGGTGCCAATTTCCGCCGCCATATTAAACGGGACCGGCTCGTCATACCAAGGGGTCATCACCATACGCGGCTGATCGTTTTCAATGTAACCGAGAGCGCTCGGAACAATGTAGCCGACGCAGTCGATCAATCTAACCGAAAAGCCGGCCGCATCATCCAGTGTAATTCGTACGGCATTTTCGGGTATAAATTTCGGTTCCGTTGTCATAATGGTTCTTCCGGATGAAGATTGTGGCAGCTCGTCAGTGGCCCTCTCACGGCTGTAAGCCTCGTCCATGTGAGGAAGCACCAACGCATTCATAA
The DNA here is from genome assembly GCA_016295355.1 of Clostridiaceae bacterium. Taxonomy (GTDB): domain Bacteria; phylum Bacillota; class Clostridia; order Oscillospirales; family Acutalibacteraceae; genus SIG607. The sequence goes on along the minus strand of JAEDLK010000055.1, from coordinate 1,606 downwards.
ACTGTTTGATAAAAGTAGACTTACCGCTTCTGACCGGTCCGACAACGCCGATGTAGATATCACCGCCGGTTCTGGCGGAAATATCCTCATAAATAGTCTGATTCGTCATAACTCGTTCCTCCGCATTCTTGTGTGTTCTGTCAATATTTATGAGGACAAATACGCAATTATGACAGGCATAAAAAAGCATCCCGTCATAAACAGGATGCTATTTAACCATCGGATGAAATTTACGATATGCTAAAGCGTATTTATTGTTAACGAGTTGTGCATAGATATTGGTACTGGAAATATCAGCATGACCGAGCATCTCTTTGATATCGGTTAGTTCCGCACCGTTTTCAAGCAGATGCATCGCAAAGGAATGGCGGAACGACAGCGGTGTAATATCTTTGGTGATGTTTACCCGCTTGGCATAAGATTTGACAATCTTCCAAAAGCCCTGTCTTGACAAAGGTTGTCCCGACATATTGGTGAACAGACGGGATTCCGAAGAATCGAAGATCACGGCCGGTCGCACCGTTTTTATGTAGTATTCCAATGAATGCAAGGCTTTATCATATACCGGAATGATGCGTTCGTGCTTGGCCGAATGCAAGTGAATAATGCCCACCGATAAATTAACATCGGACAGCGTCAAATCAATCAATTCCGACACCTTAATCCCGGTTGCATACATGAGTTCCAGCATCGCGCGGTCGCGACAGGACTTAAAGTCATCACCGTCCGGCTGTGCTAACAGCATAGAAATCTCCTTTTGCGTTAGGATTTCCGGCATCTTTCGTCTGGCCTTATGTGAGAGGCGAATATCCTTAATAGGATTTTCTGATACTTCCCCGTATTTTTGCAAAAAAGAGTAATAACAACGAAGCGCAGCAAGCACACGCATGGCTGTTGCATCAGAGATGGCCTGTCCTTGCAAATAGGCCAAATAATCATAGACAAACGATGAGTCAACATCTCTGGCGGCCAAACGGTGATCAGTGCAGTACTGAAGAAACTTTGTGACATCATGAAGATAGGAATGATGTGTGCTGACAGAACATTTCTTCGTATCGATTAAATACAAAGAAAACGATTCTAAACCTTCCACACAATCACCCCATTTCAAAGTATTTTATAAAGGCCATCGACATTAAGCCGCTCAAAAGAGCCGATAACACAGTTAAAAAAAGCAATAAAACAAATAGTAAAAGGAATCGCCTGACATTGCTTTTTGAGGTCGCCGTTGCATCCCCGAACAGAAGACGCCCTAACGAAATCGATAGATGCAACGAACTATTGGCGCCGCATAACATGGTTGGTAAATACAAGCAGGCAGACGGAATCACGATTAGTAAATTATAGGCGATGCCGGCGAAGCCGTTTGCTTCATATAATCGGCACAGAAACAGCCCGATCAAAAAACCCCGCAACATAATTAGAAAAGGGATAAAAGCAACCCCTAACAGCGATGTTCCGAACAGGTAGACGCCTAACAAAAAGGCAAAGGAAAGACAAAGCGAACTTAAAAAATTGGCCGAAAAAGTTCCAGCGATCCGATGATTGATCACATAGCGATATAATCCTTCGCCCCAACCGACGACTTTACCGCTACGGAATAAAA
>JAEDLK010000021.1 GCA_016295355.1 Clostridiaceae bacterium | reverse complement strand
CAAATCGAAGATTTGGTGTCGAAATAGTGTATTTAACCACTATTTCGACTATCTACAACCATTATGTGGCCGTTCGGGGAAAAGGAAATCCTAATGAACCCGGCGGTGCATATCAGCAGGCGGTGAATGTCCTGTATGCGGTGGCCTATACCATTAAGATGAGCCAGACGGGCGATCACCGGATGGACGGTTATTTTGATTTTGTGGTACCGCCGCTCGAAGGCTTTTGGTGGCAGGAGGATGTAGACGGGATGGATTATCGGCATAAGGAAAAGCTCTGTTTTATTTCAGTTATTCGGTTGCCCGATTTTTGTCACAAAGGGAGACTTTGATTGGGCGGTGTCAGCGGCCGGCAAAAAGAAGAAAATCGATTGCAGTAAGGCCGAATATTTGACGATGGAAGAAGGGTTGTGCGTGCAGGTACTTCACATTGGGCCGTTTGATAACGAACCGGCCAAAGTGGATGTTATGAACCGATTTTTGCAGGAAAAAGGGTATGAAAATGACATTACCGATAAACGGTTGCACCACGAAATCTACCCGTCAGATGCCCGTAAGGTGCCACCTGAGAAGTGGAAAACTGTGTTACGGCATCCCATTAAGAAGGTCTCATTGTCCTAAATGAGAAAGCCCTTTTCAAAACCATGCTTGACAAATTAACGATCGTTTACTATACTGAAAGTAAACGATCGTTAACTTTTTTGCTATAGGGGGGTTCGGTGATGAGAGAAACAAAAGAGAAGGTGCTGATAGTCTCGTTGCGGTTGTTCGCCTGTCGGGGGTATGAGGCGGTGTCCACCGGCGATATTGCCGGTGTTTTGGGGATTACAAAGGCGGCCTTATACCGCCATTATAAGAACAAACAGGATATTTTTGATTGCATTGTCGCACGCATGGTGGCATTGGATGCCAAACAGGCTGCGGCCTTTTGCTTGCCGGTCAAACGGGCGGATGAGGATGCAAAGGCCTACACCCATGTTGTGATGGAGCAGATTGTTGAATACAGCAAAGCACAGTTTGCTTATTGGACAAGGGAAGATTTTCCTTGTTTGTTTCGGCGGATGTTGACCATTGAGCAATACCGCAATGAAACCATGTCAAGGTTATATCAGCAGTATTTGACTGCCGGTCCGGTCGACTATTTGACCGATTTGTTTGTCGGACTCGGCCTTGAGAACCCACAGGAAAAAGCCACCGCTTTTTATGCGCCGATGTTGTTGTCCTATGCACTCTTTGACGCCGATGAATCAGATGAATCGGTGGCCGAACGATTGACGGCTCATTTTGATAAGTGGCGTACAAAGGAGGTCTAAACATGATACTGAAAGCAGTTCCACCGCTGTACGAAGCCCTTGCCGCGGATTGCCCGAATTTGACTTTGTGCCGTATCATTGCGCAAGAAAAAGGGGCATATCGTATCGTAACGGCAGCCGGCGAGAAGGCAGCTCGTGTGTCGGGACGGTTTATGAATGAGGCGACCTGTCCGGCCGATTATCCGGCTGTCGGGGACTACTGTATGGCCGATTCAACCGACAGCGAAACGGCTGTGATTCATGAGGTGTTGCATCGTATTGGTGCTTTTGAGCGCAAGGCAGCCGGAAACCGCTCTGACGGACAAATCGTGGCGGCCAATATTGATACGTTGTTTGTGTGTATGTCCTTAAATGCCGATTTTAATCTGCGCCGGCTGGAACGCTATTTGTCGGTTGCCTTTGACAGCGGGGCAAGCCCCGTTGTGCTGTTGACCAAGGCCGATTTGTGCGACTGTGTGGCACAAAAATGCTGTGAGGTGACCGATGGTGCACCCGGTGTGCCGGTGCTCACCGTCAGTTCGTTCGACCAAGAAAGCCTTAAACAATTACAGCCTTATTTAACCAAAGGAAAAACGGTGGCCTTGATCGGGTCCTCCGGTGTGGGAAAATCCACGCTGATCAATCGGTTGTTAGGGCAAGAGCGTTTGGCGACCGATGGTCTTCGGCGGGATGATAAAGGTCATCACACCACAACCCGTCGGGAATTGTTTTGTCTGCCCGGCGGTGCTATGGTAATTGATACACCGGGTATGCGTGAGATGGGTCTTATGAATGCCGCAAATGGCGTTGATACGGCTTTCGGCGATATACAGGTGTTGTTGGATAGGTGCCGTTTTAACAATTGCACCCATACCACCGAGCCTGGCTGTGCGGTGCAACAAGCCATCAAGGACGGCGCTTTAAGCACGGAGCGTTGGCGGGCCTATGAAAAACTTAAAAAAGAGGCCGACTATGCGGCCGATTCGAGTTGCTATCTTCTTAAAAAGAAAGAAAAATTCAAGAAGATTGCCCGAATCAACAATCAGTCGAATAAAGGGAAGGATTCATATGGAGTATCTGTTAAGTAAAGCGTATCAGACACCGGCGTTGTTGGCCAAAATCATGGGGCCGAATCCACTGAAATTAGAGGAGGAATTGATGAAGGACAGCTTGATTGAACAAGGATCGGTTGTCTGTGACTTGGGTAGTGGTCAAGGGCTCACCTCGGTCTTCTTGGCCAAAGAATACGGTCTGATGGTTTATGCGGCCGATTTGTGGAGCGATCCCGAGGAAAACCGCCGCTTTTTTGAAACCATGGGGTTAACCGACAAGCAAATCATCCCGGTTAAGGCCGACGCCGAGAATTTGCCCTTCGAAAAGAACTTTTTTGATGCGGTTGTCAGCACGGATTCCTACAACTATTTCGGTCGGAATGAACGCTATTTGGACGAAAAATTGTTGCCCTTTGTCAAAGAGGGCGGCTATATCTATATCGCCGTTCCCGGTATGAAAAAGGATTGCCATGACGATTTGCCGCCGGAATTGTTGCTTTCGTGGACACCCGAACAAATGGACTATATGCACGATGTTGACTATTGGACACGCATGGTTTCTGCTGCCGAGAATGCATACGTCATAGAGGTCAGCGAGATGGAAAGCAACGAGGAGGTTTGGGCGGATTGGCTCAAACAGGAAAATCCGTATGCGGTCAATGACCGAAAGTCCATGGAAGCCGGTGGCGGTTGTTACTTGAATTTCATTAAGATTGTGTTGCAAAAAAAGAGTCGATAAAAAACGACAAGGCCTTTTCGTAAGATCGCAAAAACGGTCGGGACGCAAAGCGGTCATGATAGGTATAATATGGGGGAGGAGATGGAACGAGTGACCGATCAGTTATGTGCTGTGCAACGAATGCAGGATTATATTAATCAACATCTTGACGAGGTTATCACACCGGCCGATTTGTCACGGGCTTCTTGTTATTCCCCCTTTTATGCCATGCGCCTTTTTAAGGATACCGTCGGATTGTCACCGGCTACCTATGTGCGACGGCTACGACTTTCTCGGTCGGCTTTGCGTCTTAAAAACGGGGAGAGCCGGCTGATTGATGCGGCGTTTGAGGCGGGGTTTGACAGTGTGGACGGCTATACTCGTGCTTTTTACAAAACCTTCGGCTGTCTGCCAGGCGCCTATGCCCGTCACCCGGTTCCCATTTCTTTGTTTGTTCCGTACAGTGTAAAATTTAAGGAAATGTATAAGGAGAAAAAAACCGTGAAAGAGGTGCAAAGTGTCTTTATTCAAACCGTAAACAAGCCACAACGACGGGTGATTTTGCGGCGTGGCAAACAAGCAGAGGACTATCTTTCCTATTGCGAAGAGGTCGGTTGCGATGTGTGGGGACTGTTGACCAGTATGGATTCACTGTGTGGCGAGCCGGTGTGCTTGTGGCTGCCGCAAGGCTTTCGTCCGGCAGGCACTTCGGTGTATGTGCAGGGAGTCGAAGTTCCGATTGACGACGAGTGTCCTATTCCGGATGGCTTTGATTGTATCACATTGCCGTCGGCAACCTATTTGATGTTTCAAGGAGAACCGTTTAAGGAGGAAGCCTACTGTGAGGCCATTACGGCGGTGCAAATGGCGATGGATCGCTATGATCCGTCACTGATCGGGTACGAATGGGATGATAGCCAACCCCGTATTCAGTTAGAGCCCCGCGGCGACAGAGGTTATATTGAATTAAGAGCCGTCAAAAAGCGGTGATTCGTTCACTTTTTTGTGGCTCTGCGTGTAAAGCATCTGTTTTTTGGTGTCCTACTTTGGGGCACCTTTTTTTATTAAAATTGATAATGCAAATAGCTGGGAAATATGTTAAAATGAAAAAAGAGTCAATTGTTTGTATGGGGAGGTATACCATGCTTGATTTGATTATCGGTCGGGCGGCCCACGGAAAAAGTGAAGAATTGTTGCAACGCTTAAAGGCCGATGCCGGCCGTGGACAGTCGGTTTGGCTATTGGTGCCGGAGCAATTTTCGTTTGAAACAGAACGCCATATTCTAACCCTTTTGGGGGATGAGCAGGCGTCAAAGGTGCAGGTTATCAGCTTTTCGGGCCTGTTCGATCGGTTGTGTCGGGAAACAGGCGGTACGGCCAGAGAATTGCTTAGCGATGCTGACAAGATTGTGTTTATGAGCCGTGCGCTGAAAAGCTTAAAAGATCAGTTGTCTCATTGGAATCGATATATCCATTCGTCCCGCTTTGCCCACCGTGTGGTGGATATGATCGGGGAATGTAAAATCATGGCGCTTACAACCGATGATTTAACAAGGACCGCCGAGGTGTTAGAGGACGGTTTGTTGAAAACCAAACTGTGTTCTTTGGCCCTTGCCTGGAAGGCCTATGATGCTTACATCGGGCAAAAGTATCTTGACCCGGCCGATCAACTGACACGGCTTTGGCAAATGATAACCGAAAGAAAATTTTTCGCCGATCAAACGGTTTATATTGACGGCTTTAAGGGCTTTACCGGTCAGCAGTATCGGATACTGGAAACTGTTTTGGTTCAGGCAAAGCGGGTTTGCATGACTGCCTTGTGCGACACGCCGGAGGGCGATGACATCAACCTGTTTTATAACAGCCGTCGTATGATTAACCGACTGATTCAGCTATGTAAAAAGCACGCTGTGACGGTGGCACCGATTAAAGTGTTAACGCAGTCATATTTTGAAACGGCTGAAATGACGCTGATTGAGCAGTTGCTGTCATCCGGTGAATCGGCAAGTTGTGTATCAAAGACCGACCGTGTGTGGTTTTGTCAAGCCGCCGATAAGAAAGAGCAGGCGGCCTGTGCGGCACGGTTTATACGTCAAAAGGTGCGAACCGAAAACCTACGTTACCGTGATTTTGTGGTTATCGCACGGGATGCCTCAGCCTATCAAGATGCTGTATTACATGCTTTTGCTCAAAACAACATTCCGCTGTTTGCTGATCACCGGTTACCGTTAACCGTTTCGCCTCTGTATCGGTTCATTCGGTATGCCTGTAAGCTGACCGATCATTTGGATAGTGATGCTCTGTTGGGTCTTTTGAAAACCGGTCTTATGGACGGTTTTGATGAAGCACAGGTTGACCTTTTGGAAAACTACGTCTTTATATGGAATATCCAATCGGGTGGCTGGCTCAAGGAATGGGATATGAGCCCGAACGGCTTTGCGGTTGAAGACCACTTAACCGATGAACAAAAGGCCGAACAGAGCCGTGTTTTAAGTCAAATAAACGAAATCAGAAAACGGGTGACGGCTCCCGTGTTGCGCTTTCAAAAGGCTTTTCACGGCCATGCGTCGGAGTTATCGACAGCCGTTGTGTCGCTTTTGGAGGACTGCCATACCGGCCGGTGCATGAGTCGGTTGATTCAGGAATTGCCCGACAGTGTTTCAATGGAGGATAAGGATTCTTTCCGTCAAAGTTATGGGGCGATTATGGATGTTCTTGATAGCCTTGTTCGATGTTTTTCGGATGAGCCTCTTGTCAAAGAGGAATGGATGGACGCCTTTCGTCTTTCTTGTGAAATGACTACAATCGGACGCATTCCGCAATATGTGGACGAAGTGACCTTCGGCAGTGCCGATCGAATTCGTCCGTTTAGACCGAAATATGCCGTCATTTTGGGGGCAGACCAAGGGATCTTCCCGGCCTATCCCGAAAACAACAGTTTGCTGTGCAATGCCGACCGTATGCGATTGATTGAAGCCGGCTTGGATATTCGCAGTAAGACGGTGGATCAATCGGTTGAGGAGCGACTGCTTGTTTATACGGCTGTATGCTGTGCCTCGAAGGGCGTGTGTATCTGCTGTGGCGACGGTTCGGACGAACAGGCTGTCCCGTCCGCCTTTGTGGGTCAATTGCGATCGCATTTCAGTCAGGCAATTCACCTTTCGGGTAACGATCCCGTGTCACTTGATAATCTGCCCGAAACGCCCCAATGTGCCTTGGAGGTGCTGACGCGCCAAACAGGTGTCAACGGTGCCGTTACAGCCTTGAGAGAGGCTGTTTTGTCGATGGAAGAAACAGCGGCGGAGTATGGCCGACTGAAAAGCGGTGCCGATCAAAGTATGCCGTCACTTTCGGCAAAAACGGCTGAAGAGCTGTACGGACGACATATAGCCACCTCGGCCTCCCGGTTTAATGTGTTTCATCGGTGTCATTTTCGCTATTTCTGTCGGTATGGCCTAAAGGTAGAGCCTCTTCGTGCCGCCGACCTAAACACCCTGCAACGAGGCACGCTGGTTCACCATTTGTTGGAGCAGTTCTGCAATCGGTATCTTCTGGTGGCAGAAGGACAAACCGAGCCGCCTATTCCCCTTGAAACGCTGACAAGGGGGAAAACAAAGGCCATTTTGGATGATCTGACCGACGGCTATTTGGATCGTATTCAGGGCGGCCGCAGTATTTTGGATGCCAGAATGCTTTTCTTGTTAGAGAAAATCAAGGAAGGCGCTTTGGATGTTGTTTGGCAGATGGTCGGGGAATTTTCGCAGAGCGAATTCGTCCCCCGTCACTGCGAACTGGGTATCGGCCCCGGCGAGGCGCTCGGGCGTGTGGAGTTTCCGTTTACCGACGGCTCGGTTTCGCTGTACGGCAGTATCGATCGACTGGATAGCTGGAATGGGTATGTGCGGATCGTCGACTATAAGACCGGCTCCATGGATTTCAAACTGCCCGATTTGCTGTGCGGGCAAAATATGCAAATGCTGATCTATTTGTATGCGGTCATCAGAGGCGGTCAAACGCCTTATCGCACCGCCAAGCCGGCCGGCATTTTGTACATGCACTCGTTTAAGAATATCAACCATGAGAAAATGACCATGAACGGTCTTTTGTGTGATAACGAACGGGTCTTAACGGCAATGGAACGGGAACAAAAGGGTGAATTCATCCCGAAATATTCCAAAAAATCACGATCGTTTATTGCCGAAGAAGATTTTAATACCGTCTTTGATTATATCGAAAGCCGTATGACCGCCATGGGACGCGCCTTGTTAGACGGCGATATTGCGATCGACCCGGTAGATGGCTCGGATAAAAACGCTTGTGCATATTGTGATTACGCCGATATTTGCGGAATTGAGGACAAACCGCATCGGCAGAATTTGGGGCCGACCGATACACCCGAGATTTTAGAAGCCATGAGAAAGGGGGAACAGTCGTGAAGTATGAAAACCTGACAGACCGACAAAAACAGGCGGTTGACGGACGGGGCAGTATGCTGGTTTCGGCGGCGGCCGGCTCCGGCAAGACGGCTGTTTTGGTCGAACGATTGATTCGTGCTATGACCAGAGAAGACCCCGTGATGGCCGACCGGCTACTGGTGGTCACCTTTACCAAGGCGGCCGCCGCCGAGATGCGCAGCCGCTTGGAGCGTGGTTTGGAGGATTACTGCACCGAACACCCCGGTGACCGTTTGGCGGCCAAACAGAAGATTTTGCTGCAAAGCGCCCGGATATGCACCATTGATGCCTTTTGCATTCAGCTTGTTAAAGAGCATTTTGAGCGAGCCGGTGTTGACCCCGACTTCAGCATTGCTGATGAACGGCAGTTGGCGGTTCTCGAGCAAGAGGCGGCGGATGAGGTTATCGCCCGTCATTTTGAGTCCGCCGAGCCGGAATTTGTAAAATTGCTGGATTTGGTGGGCACCACCTATGATGAATCCAAATTGATTGAGATGATCAAACAGATTTATCGCAGAAAGGAAAACCTGCCGTTTCCGGGTGAGTGGATTGCTCGCTTGAAGGAGGCCTATGAGGATTTTTTCACTTGGACAAATCAGGCCTTTTTTGAGGCAGAAGAAGCTTTGTCAGACGCTGTTGAATTAACGGCGTCTATGAGACGCCTGCTGGCAGGCGATGATCAAATGAACAGCCGTTACAGCGATACGCTGGAAGAGATGGTTCGGCAGTTAAAGCAGGTTGAAGGCATGATCCAAAACCGAAATTGGGACGGCTTGGTGACTTTTATGGAGTGTCTTTCCTTACCAAGATTGCCTTCCTGGAGCGGTCATAAGGATGACCCGGCCGTGTTGCGCATAAAGCAACTAAAGGAGTCGGTCAAGACTGTTTTGGTTAAGGATATCGGCGGTTTGTTTGACGCCCCGCTTAACCAAAAAAAAGCCGATTACGAACAGGTGGCCCCCGGACATAGAATGCTGTTATCCTTAACCGAAGAATTCGACCGTGTGCTAATGCAAAAAAAGGAAAAGCAGGGTGTTTTGAGCTACGCCGATACCGAACAAAAGGCTCTATCGCTTTTTTGCCGTATGGAGGACGGCCGCATCGTACCGGCCGAAGGCAGTGAGGAACTGATTGGAGCGTACGATGAAGTGCTGGTAGACGAATATCAGGATGTTAACGATTTACAGGATTTGCTTTTCTCATATTTGTCCGACCGTGACCGTCATCTGTTCTTGGTGGGCGATGTTAAGCAAAGTATTTACGGCTTCCGTGGGGCAAACCCCGAAAACTTTTTATCCCGTCGCAATAAATCAGCCTCTGCCGATAGTCCGGATGGCCCGATACAGGGATTGACCTTGCATGAGAATTTCCGCAGTCGGCCGGGCATCTGTCAATTTATCAACTTTGTCTTTTCGCTGTTGATGACCAGGGAAAACGGCGGAATTGAGTATGGCGAAACCGAACGGTTGAATCCGGCGGCTGCTTTTCCGGATACAACGGAACCGTCGGTCGAGGTGCATTTATTGTCTTATGATAAGCAAATGGGCAGTGTGCAAAGCGAAGCTCGTCATGTGGCAGACACGATCTTGGCCATGATGGCCGAACAAACACCGATTTATGATTCATCCCAAAAGGTGATGCGCCCGGTTCGCTATGGTGATATAGCGGTTTTGCTTCGTAAGAGCAAGGATTTAGCCAGTGTGATCGCCGGCGAATTAAAGGCCAGAGGAATCCCGGTGACCTATGCCAAGGAGCAGTTTTTGACCTGTCGAGAGGTTTCTTGGATGCTGTCGCTGTTAAGTACAATCGCCAATCCGACAAGGGAATTGCCGTTGCTGACGGTGATGATGTCACCGCTTTACGGGTTTACGCCGGATGAAACGGCGCGCATTCGTTTGCTAAAACGGGGAGATTTGTATGCCGATGTGTTGTGTGCGGCACAAAACGGTGACGAAAAGGCTCAAAAGCTGCGAGATGATTTGGGACGCTATCGGCGTATGGCCGCCGTGTTCCCGGTTGATAAGCTCATCGGTTTATTGTATGATGAAACGGGTTTGACGGGGCTGGTGTCCTTGATGAGCGACGGAGCTTCTCGCTGTGCCAATTTGATGATGCTGAAAAGCGAGGCGTCGGTTTATGAGGCCTCCTTCGATGGCGGACTGAACGGTTTTATCCGCCATTTGAAGCAGTATTACGGTGATGTACGGGCGGCCGGTGTATCAGCCGGCGGTGATGCGGTTCGGCTCATGACGATTCATCAGTCAAAGGGTTTGCAATTCCCGGTTTGCATTTTGCCGTGCTTGTCCATGCGTTTTAATAATCAGGAGCAACGCAACAATTTGATTTGCGATGTCAAGCAGGGCATAGCTTTTGGCTTTTACGACGAGGTGGCCGGTAAGCGTACGCCGTTGCCTCGGCAAATTCTTGCAAAAACCGCCCGACAAACCATGCTGGCGGAAGGGTTGCGCTTGTTGTATGTGGCCATGACGCGAGCCGAAAGCAAGCTGATTTGCGTTCTCGGTCACGAGGACACTGAAAAAGCGGTCTGCTCGGCGGCCAATATGCTTACGCAAGAGCACCCATGCGTGACAAAACGCTGTTATTTGGCTGCTAATTCCTATGCCGATTGGCTGTTGCCGGCATTGTTTTATCATCCTGATGGCACTCTTTTGCGGGAAATTGCCGGCTATAATCCTTTGCTTCTGCCGGAAAACGGGCCTTTTCGCTTGCTTTGTTGCTCTGTTTCGCCTATGATCCTCGATGAGGGAACAGCGATTGAGGCCGAGCCTGACAAAGCGGTTTATCAAGCCTTGCAAGAACGCTTTTCATATCACTATCCGTATGAGCCGATGCTGTCGGTTCTTTCCAAGGTCAGTGTGTCCCAGCTCATCCGTAACGATGATCGTATCGGTGATGATTTTACGGTGCGCCCCGACTTTATGGAGTCATCTGGTCTTTCGGCACCCCGTCGCGGTACCGCAGTGCACCGTTTGGTGGAATGTATGGACTTTGCGGCCGCTCGTGCTGATTTGGAAAGCGAGATAAATCGGTTGGTCGAATGGGAATATGTGACAAGAGAACAGGCGGATGCAGTGGAAATCCGCCACATTCGGGCTTTTTTGGACAGTCCGTTGATGGATAGACTGCTGTCGGCCGATTTTGTTAAGCGTGAAATGCAGTTTTTAACCACCATCCCCGCCGGTCGGTTGAAGGAAGATTTGCCGAGCGAACTCGCCGCCGAGCCGGTGGTTATCCAAGGGGCGGTGGACTGTGTATTTGGTGATCCGGATGGCTTAACCATTGTGGATTTCAAGACCGACCGTGTTAAGGATGAAAATCGCCTTTTGGAGGCCTATGCACCGCAGTTGGTTTGCTATGCAAACGCCTGTGAGCGTATTTTTGCAAGGCCGGTCAAACAGCTCTTGCTGTATTCCTTTCACCTTGATAGGGAAATACCGGTTTTCTACAATAGATAAATTCTATTGTGTTGTAGCAGTTTGGGGATGTCGGGAAAGCAACCTTTGGGTGCTTGACCGTTGCCCCGGCTTGATTATGCTTGTTAAAGTCGTTTAACGAGAGAACCTTGGTCGGCCGTAGGGTGCGTTGGGCCTTCCAAAGACGGATATGGGCCGATGACTCATGGGGTTTCGATGAACCATCGACGATTTTTTTGACCTGCCTTCTGTCTGATGGCGGATATATGTCTTGTTTTGTGACATTGCCTTGTTACATGGTTGTTGTTCGACGCTTGGATATGTTAAGCAATGTAAACATCGATCGTCATGCCTTTGGGGAAGTTTTGTCCCTCATTACAGGTAATGAAGATTAAGCCAACCGATGACAGATTAAGCAGAGTCTTAATGACAGTTCCTTCGCTACCTGATGTAAGGTACTGGAGAACCTGGGTTTTCCATATGGTTCCGGCCATTTTTTCGCAAATGATTTGCAAGGTTCTCGGTGTATCCCCGGGTGCGATAAGAGCCACTAAAGCGCTTTGATTGACCGTTATGCCTATGTCGTTCAATCCGCCGGAAAAGGTGTCCGGTAGGGTTATTTGCACAATGAAACCACGGCAGTTTTCAAGAACCGAGGCATTGACCCCGAAGCAGGAATCCGAATCCTGGGCGGTCATTTGTCCTAACAGTGCATATGAGCTCGGGGTCGATGTATTAGGGATTTGTTGGGCTAATTCTTCGGCCTTTTGGTCGACATAGCTTTTACTGGCAAGTGTCGAAACGGTTTCTTGCAAAGATTCTACATCGCTGACGGTTTCCATCAAAGTGGGGCCTAATGAATTACCAAGGGTGCTGATTTCATTGGCCACATAACCGATATCCGCCTTGTTTGATACCGATTCGCCCAAAGTGGCCAATATCTGTGTGTGTTGTTCAATTTGGCCGGAAACACTGTCGGACAAGGAGCCGGTCACCTGATCTACATAGCTGACATCGGCTTTGGCGGTCAGTAAGGCGTTAATGGAGGCTTCTGCGGCCTGTGCGGCGGTGGCACTTTGTGCGGCCAGTTCGGCCTTGGCGGCGGCTTCTTGGGCACTGCCTGCGGCTGAGTTGGCATTGTTTTCAGCCGATGTTTCCATCAATTCGCATTGTGCCATGGTTGCGGCCGCACTTTCGCTTGCCGATTCGACCGCCTCTGCCTTGGCGGTGATGGCGTTGAGAATCTGCTGACCGCTTGCCAAAGAGGCCTCCATTTCCTCGCAAAGCTCAGCCATGTCATCGGCCTTGCGGACGGCACTGTCAAGTGCTGTTACAATGGTTTGACTGATGGGCGGTGTATCGGTTGAGGCTTTTCCGTTTTCTTTGAGCTTTAAGCGGGCAGGGAAGGCGTAGAGAACAAGGGGCAAATTCTCACCTGCCGGGATTTCAAAAACGAGCGAAACGGTGACACAGCCGCTTGTCTGTGTAAAGGCGTTGGACAAGGTAAAGTCAATGTTTGTTTTATCGCCTAAAGCTTCCGGCTCCAGGACAAAATGACGGTTCATGCCGTCGGTGACTTCAAAGCGATAGTACAAGGTACTGCCCAATGACTTTTCACTCAGCGTCTGGCGTAAGGCTGAATCAAGTGAAAAGGTCAGGGTGGTGGCGTTATGCTCCGTGCAGAAACCGGCAAAGACCGGTTGGTCCGGGGTGATGCCTCCTGTGGCATCAAGGGTGTATGACAGTTTTCTGATCATGTTGATCTCCTTTCTGTATGGCCTGCTTTACCATACGGTTTCAGTATATCGGATAAATTTGCGACATTCACCGACATGAAGAGGAAGTCGTGAAAAAAAGTGTTGTCATAAGAACAGAGGCGTGCTATAATATGCTTATATATTTATCGAATGTGGCGTTTTATGATTGGAGAGGATGGTACAATGAAATTGAACAATAAGTGTATCCGGATTTTTCCACTGTTGTTGGTCGATGCCCTCATCATCTGGATCTCCTTCTTTTGTGCTATTGTATTCCGTTTGGGCGGTTTTCAATCAGATGATTTTCCGTCATTCTTTCAACATTTCTTGGTTCTTTCCGGCTTTTTTGTGCTGATTATGTTGGCGGTTTTTGCTGTCGGCCGGGTATATCATACCCTTTGGCGATTTGCCAACCTTCATGATTTGTTGCGAATCGCTTTTTTGGGACTGTTCGGTTCCATGCTTTGCTTTTGGTTCTGTGAAGCCTTGACTTGGCTTTCCTTGGTGGATGGCGGCCAGAGTGGCAGTTATCTGCCTCGAACGGTCTTTTTTATAGCGCCTTTCCTTATTTGCACGCTGGTGATTCTCTCCCGTTTATTGATTCGCTCGTTGTATATCCTTCTCAACAAAAAACAAAAGGACTCGCAAATCGGCGGCCGTGCTATGATTATCGGTGCCGGCAGTGCCGGAGCCATTTTGATTGAAAATATCGAAACCGATACTTTTATGAAAGATGTTAAGGTTTTGTGCTTTGTGGATGATGACCCGGCAAAGCAGGGAATGGCGATTCACGGCGTGCGGGTGTGCGGTACCCGTAAGGATATTGTTCGCTTGGCCAAGGAAAAGAATCTGGACATGATTATCTTTGCCATTCCGACCTGTAGCGCAGCTGAAAAATCGACCATTTTGCACATTTGCCAAAAAACAAACTGTAAGTTAAAGGCCCTTCCGCCGATTTATCAGCTCATTGATTCAAAAACGGTCACGGCGCATGATATCAGAGATGTTGAAATCGGCGATTTGTTGGGTCGTGAACCCATTCGTGTTGATTTGGAACGGGTAGCCGATTATGTCCGTAATCAAGTCGTTCTGGTGACCGGCGGTGGCGGTTCTATCGGTAGTGAATTGTGTCGTCAGATTGCTTCACATGATCCCAAGCAGTTGATTATTTTCGATATTTATGAAAATAATGCCTATGACATTCAAAACGAGCTGAAGCGCAAGTATCCTTCGCTTAATCTTAAGGTGCTGATCGGCAGCGTCCGTGACAGTAAGCGATTGGATCAGTTGTTTAGAAAATACCGTCCCGATATCATCTATCATGCGGCCGCTCATAAGCATGTACCGCTGATGGAGGATAGCCCGAATGAAGCTATTAAGAATAATGTGATCGGCACCTTAAAAATGGCAAGAACAGCCGATCGTTACGGCGTTAAACGCTTTGTCATGATTTCCACCGATAAGGCAGTTAATCCGACGAATATCATGGGTGCCTCCAAGCGCATCTGTGAAATGATTGTTCAATCCTATAATGCTCGTTCCAAGACCGATTTTGTGGCGGTTCGCTTCGGCAATGTGTTGGGCAGTAACGGCAGTGCCATTCCGCTGTTCAAACGCCAAATTGCGGCCGGTGGTCCCGTCACGGTCACCGATCCCGATATTATCCGCTTTTTTATGACCATTCCGGAAGCTGTTTCCTTGGTGTTGCAGGCGGGCGCCTATGCCAAAGGCGGCGAAATCTTTGTGCTGGATATGGGCAAGCCTGTTCGTATTCTCGATATGGCCGAGAATATGATTCGTTTGTGCGGCTATGAACCGTATGTCGATATTGACATTCAGTTCATCGGGCTTCGTCCCGGCGAGAAAAAATACGAAGAGTTGTTAATGGACGAAGAGGGCCTTGAAAAGACTGAAAACAATTTAATTTATATCGGCAAACCGATTGAGTTTGATGAAACACAGTTTTGGCAGCAGATAGAATCGCTTGAAAGTGTTATGTATGACGATAACGCCGATTTACGCACTTTGGTTAAACAGATTGTGCCGACCTATCAAATTCCCAAATCAGAAAATTGTTGATTTTTTGGCTTGACAAAAGAGATAAAATCAAGTATAATAAGCACTGTTGCCGGTTAAACACGGTAGCAGTGCGGGCTAAGCATTTAGTGCCGTCTCGGCTTTCCTCGCCGTGTAAAAAATAGGAGGATGCAATCTAATAAGCGGGTGTGGCGGAATTGGCAGACGCGTTAGATTCAGGTTCTAATGGTCGCAAGGCTGTGCAGGTTCAAGTCCTGTCACCCGCACCAAAAAAAGCACGCTTTGGCGTGCTTTTTTTTAGTGAAATTCGCCTTCGGCGAGTGAAATATGGCTTCTCCATGTGAAATTGCTTGGGTGTGAAATATTTGCTTCGCAAATTTGAGAAAGACGAATTTCATTTCACATTGCGATGAAGGAGCAATATTTCACAATGTGCGGCAGCACATGACTTCACATTCGGCGTCAGCCGTATCTTTCATCCATAAATACTCTTGTCGATTCAAGCGCACACCAAAATTTAGCCTCTGCATCTTTTTTGCTTTTATCGAAATTATCATGTCCAGAGGGGATCAATAGAAAATCGTTAGAACCGACACTCACTGTTTCCTATAGTGGAGCTTCGCGCAAATAATCCAAAACATCAGCCACCGTTTCAGAATCCCTTTGTATGAAATCTCGCAAATCTTTTAGGGCCACATCTCCTCCGTTTTGAGTGTAGTTAAGTCTACCGAAGCGGAAGCTCCCCGGCTATTAAAGCGGGTGGGCAAGCATTACTCCGAGCAAATCACTTTCTTGCTCAATTGTGCTTTTTTGCTTCATATCACATTAATAAGTCTATTATCATTGTTTTTATAAATCTGACAAACTATATTTTGGATTTTCAACGCCTCTCTGCCTGAAATTTCCAGTTCCTCGACTCCCATAACAGAGCGATAGAATTGCCTTATTTGGACAGCGTGCTGAGTGCCCCAATAGTCTTTGCCGCCTGAATAGGATACTATTTTCTGCGGCATATTGTTCACCGTTTCAACTTTTCCGTCGTTGTATTCAATAACGGCTTTATCATATGAAAAAGTCGCTTTACCGTTTTCGCACAAAAGACGTATTTCAATAGGCTCGTCAATTAAATAGTTGTTCATCGCATAAAAGGAAAGCAGAGCGCCGTTTTTATATTTTATTAACCCTTCGGCAGAATCCTCCACAATCATACATTGATGATTTCTATTATGCAGAGAGGACTGAATTTCAACAGGCTCGCTGTTGATCATCCAGTTTGCAAGATCAAGGGAATGAATCGCCTGATCTATTACAACTCCGCCGCCCTCTTTATCCCAGGTTCCTTTCCAATCAGAGGCGTCATAATAATTATCGGGTCTGTACCAAGTAAGGGTGGTTCGACCGCATTTTACTGCACCGAGACTTCCGTCGCAAACGCGCTGTTTTACAAGCATAGACGGGGTATTGTACCTGCATTGAAAAATTACACCGTATTTCACACCACACTGCTCAGCGATTTTTACCGCCTGCAGAGCGTCCCCGTACTTTATGCTCATAGGCTTTTCGCTTAAAACGTTCATTCCTGCGTTAAACGCCTCAATCGCAACGGGAACATGCAAATAATGCGGCAGGCACAGATGTACTGCGTCAAGCCTTTCACATTCAAACATCTGCTTATAATCGGTATAAGCTTTAACACCGTACCTTTCGGCAGTCTGCTCTGCTCTGTCGGGCTTTATATCGCAGACTGACACAAGCTCAGATTCTTCGAGTGCGACAATGGCATCCAAATGCATTACGGAAATATTACCGCAACCGATAACTGCAACCTTTAAGTTTTTCATTGTATTTCCTCACAGATTATTGAGAATATCTATAACTGTTTCAAGCTCGTCGGGTTTAACTTTTTCGGGACATATTTTATTGATAACACAGTCGGTAAAATAATTGATTTCATTAGAGTAAGCATCGCTTGAAGGTAAACCTATATCTCCTGTATCAAGCTCGGAACCGTCTGATATTGGACACCATATTTTGCCGTCAGTTTCGTAAATATTCATTTTCCCCTTTTCAAAGGCAACAACAGCCTTTTCGAACTGAAAACGGAAATCTGCCGAAAACGGGTAGGGCGCGTCATACCATGAAGCCTCGGTTGTCAAAAAGAAATCATCATACTCGTAAACAGCGTTAATATAATCCTGTTCGGGTCTTTTTGCCCTAAAATCGGTAACCTTATTTGGCTTTCCGAAAGCATAAACCATAAAGTCAAGGTCGTGAATATGCAAATCGAAGGGCACAAGACCGCTGCGGTTTTCGTGCATCATCCAACCGTCCCAGCTCCATTGAGGTCTTAATCCTAACCGTCTCATAGAGCCTGACAAAAGCTTGCCGTAGGTACCCTTATCATATATATCCTTTACTACTTCATACTCGGGCCAGAAACGAAGAACCTGCGCTATCATAAACTTAACATTGTTTTTCTGGGCGCATTCGTAAACACGTTTTACATCTTCTTTTTTAAGAGAAATCGGCTTTTCGCAGATAACGTTAATGCCTTTTTCCATTGCCTTAACCGAAAAATCGGCGTGAAGATATGTCGGAAGACAAATATCAAGAATGTCTATCTCTTCTTTTTCAAGCATCTCATCAAAATCGGTATAATGTCTTTTTTGTCGGTATTTTTCCATCTGTTCGGGACGGATATCACAGAGAGCCACAAGCTCTGTGTCCTTTCTTGACTCCCAAGCGGGAATATGTGCTCCGCTTATTCCGCCGACACCTACAAGTGCTACTTTCAACATAACTTTAACCTCCGTAAACATCGGCAATAATATCGCCGAGATATTTTTTTGCGTGTCTTATGTCGCTAATCTGCTGTTCTCCCTTTATTTCACGCTCGATTGTCACATAAGAATCATACTCAAGCTCGTAAAGCTTTTTAAACAAAGCCTTAAAGTCTACCTTGCCGTCGCCTATGCGAACTTCGCTTCCCAAATCATGGCCGTTCGTGGGGTAAAGACCGTCTTTTGCATGAATATTCATAACATACTTACCGAAAACATCCAAAGCGTCAACGGGGTTTGCCTTACCGTAAAGAATAACATTAGCAGTATCAAGATTTACACCTAAATTATCCATTCCGACCTTTTCAAAGCAACGAAGCATTGTAACAGGTGTTTCCTGTCCCGTTTCGAATAAAAGGTTCTGCTCGTTTTTCTTTAAGTGTTCTGCAACCTGACGGACCGCAACACAAAAAGGAGCAAACTGAGGGTCATTAGGGTTTTCGGGTATAAATCCCATGTGGGTAACAACATTTTTTATACCCAACTTTTTCGCAAAATCCGCCCCGTCGCAAAGATTTTTAATTCTCATAGTACGGTATTCGGGCGGAACCAAGCCGAGGGTTATCTGTCCGTCGTAAAAATTCCATACACAGGGTCCTTCCCAACCGCACCAAAATGCAGAAATCGTTATTCCGTTTTCCTTGATAGAATTTTTAATAATTCCCAAATTTTCATCGGTCCACAGCTCCGGTTTCCATGAAACCAACTGACAGTTATCAAAGCCCTCTGATTTAAGAACTTTGAATTTTTTTGATAATCCGTCAATTTCTTCAAAATTAACGCAAACACCTATTTTCATAAATTTAACCCCTCATATTGATTTTTATTTGTTCATATGGTAACATAAAACGTAAATCCGTGTGTAATTATTTTGACTTATTCATGTATTATTTTGACTTGGAGAAACCTGTATGAAAATTGATGGAAAGAAAGAACTGACGCCTGTTGTTTTTGGCGACAGCGCAGTTAAAATACTACATTTAAGTGTACCCGAAAAGAATAGGCTGTGTTATAACGCTCACTGGCATGAAAGGATGGAACTGTCTTTTGTTCGTTCCGGCAGTATGAGATTAATACTAGAAGACAAGGAATATGTTATACCCTGCGGCTCATTAGGAATAATACCGCCTGAAAAAACTCATGCCGCCTTTTCAGGAGATAACGGTGTTGAATATTATACTATCATGTTCCATGTTACATCCTTTTATAATTCATGCTTTGCTACCGAGAAGCATCTAAAGCCCATTGTAAATCTGCGAAATGATTTTATTCCGATGACAAATGACGCAGAAATCATTCATACCGTATCTTCAATCATTAAAGAACAACTTGATGCTGATGAATATTCTTCTCTGACAATAATAGGAAGAATATACATATTATTAGGTTTGTTATGCCGAAAATGCTTGTCCTTTGAAACACCTTTGGAATGCCAAAGCGAAGATTTCACGATAATATTTGATTATATTGCCAATCATTACCGTAACAAAATTTCTTCTGCTGAAATTAGTGCAAAATTCGGATACTGTGAAGCTTACTTCTGTCGCCGTTTTAAGGCAATAACCGGTCTTACTCCTATGAATTACATAAATATTCTGCGGCTTGAAAAAGCTAAAAGCCTATTAATGAACGGTAACACAAAAATATCCTTTGTATCCGCAAAATGCGGATTCAACAGCGCAAGCTATTTTTCAAAGCTTTATAAAAAGCATTTTGGCATAGCCCCTAAAGACTACTGTGTTTCTAATCATTCTAATGGAGTGAAAAACTGACCGTTACGGTATCGACTGATATTTCAAATCACCGTTCTTCGAATGATGCTACCGGCAGGGCCGCTCAGCCGCTGTCATCTGTCTTTTGCGCAAGATAGTAGGCAGCGAGATAGGATCCCTTTTCTTGCAGATGCCCGGAAACATTGAGCAGCTTTGTCGATGCAATGGCGGTAGCCAATAGGTTTTTAACCGCTGCATGCGGGGAAAATGCCCTGGTGAAGCTGAATGGGGAATATACTGTGCGGTATAACAGCCAGTCATAAGGAATCAATTAAAAGAGGATTATGTAGCGGAACGAATGACATGAAAAATATGGAGAACCGTTTGCGTGAAAAAACAGTAGTCAAAAAAAGACAGCCGCGCGTGAGCGGCCGCCCGAAACTGTAATGCCTTGCTAAACCTTCAGTGCCGCTTATAGGGGATAAGCCGGTATTCACCCCTTATAGGGGCGGTGCATATAACCGGTTTACCGGTGGTATGATTATGGGACAGTCTTTACAGGATAGGGCGTTTGTGATAGAATTGTACCGAAAAGAGGTTATGCTTGATGGAAACAATTCTTCCCGGTCGATATAGGCATTATAAGGGACATGTATACGAGGTCATCGCCGTGGCACGCCATTCCGAAACGCTGGAGGATATGGTGGTTTATAAAGCATTATACGGGGATGGCGGCTATTGGGTTAGACCGGCTTCTATGTGGCGGCAAACGGTTACGGTTGACGGAAAAAAAGTCTGTCGGTTCGAGAGGATCGAACCGTGACAGACATTCTAAAACAACTTAAACGCTTGGCTGACCCGGCGTACCGAAAGTTTATCACGCCGTCTGTGGCTACTGTCCCGGCCGAGCAGGTTATAGGGGTGCGGGTGCCGGCTATCAGGCGGCTGGCGACTTCTCTTAACGGAACGCCAGAGGCAGAAGCCTTTTTAGGACAGTTGCCTCACAGCACTTTGGAAGAAAACCATCTGCACGCCTTTTTGCTCGAAAAAAAACGAGATTATGAGGATTTTATCCAGTCGGCCACCGCCTTTTTACCCTATGTGAATAACTGGGCTACCTGCGACATGATGTCCAACCGTGTGATGTGCAGGGAACCGCAAAAAGCCATAACACAAGCCTATGCCTGGATGGATAGAGAGCATCCCTTTACGGTTCGGTATGGCATTAAGGTGTTGATGGATCAATATTTAGACTCGTTGTTTTCGGTCAGTCAGGCACAGCGTGTTGCCGATTTGCGGCGAGAGGAATACTATATTGTCATGATGCAGGCGTGGTATTTCGCCACTGCCTTGGCTAAACAGCCAAAGTCAATTTTTCCGTTTTTTGAGCAGGATATTCTGACAGAGGGTGTGTTCAAGAAGGCGGTTTCCAAATCTTTGGATAGCTACCGTATTCCGGCCGAAACAAAGGAAGCCTTACGGCGTTTGAGAAAAGAAAGGGTGAAGGGATGATGTCCTTTTGGGGCGTGGCAGTAAACACTTTCACGGTGATAATCGGTGCTTTGTTGGGGGTTGCTCTTAAAACAAAATTGACCAAGCGCATCGGCGATGCCTTGATGATCGGCATTGGCGCTTGTGTCATCTATATTGGTGTTGACGGGATGCTAAAGGGGCAAAATGTTTTGCTGACGGTGCTGTCGGTGGCGTTTGGCGGTTTAATCGGAACGCTGGTAAGATTGGATGACGGGATTCATCGTTTAGGAAACCGATTAGAGTCGCATTTTAAGGGAAAACAGGGCGGTGTGTCACAGGGATTTGTGACCGGCACGCTGATTTTCTGCGTCGGCAGTATGACGGTGGTCGGGTCGCTCAACAGCGGTGTTTTGGGGGATAACCAAATGCTGTATACTAAGTCGCTCATGGACTTGATCACAGCGGCCATGCTGGCAACCACCATGGGCATCGGCGTTTGCCTTTCGGCGGTTTCGGTTCTGCTGTTTCAAGGGTCTATTACGCTGTTGGCCGGTGTGTTGGCGCCGGTTCTCAACGACTTCTGCGTTGCACAAATTACCTGTGTCGGCTCGGTGGTCATTTTGCTGCTCGGCTTTAATCTGTTGGGACTTTCTACATTCAAGGTGGCTGACTATCTACCGTCGATTGTGATAGCTCCCATATTGTGTTACTCATACAATTGGATTCTAAGCCTCGGTCTTTTTTGAAAAACCAAAAATAGTGGTTGACCTTTTAGAAAAAATGGTGTATGATAGATTGACAGATGGGGGCGTAGCTCATCTGGTAGAGCGCTACATTCGCATTGTAGAGGTAGTGAGTTCGAGTCTCATCGTCTCCACCATCACGCATACATCCGAACTCTGTAAAGGGTTCGGATGTTGTTCTTTATGTTCCACCGTGAAAAAACGACTTGCCATCGCAAGTCGTTTTTTGCGTATAGATAGTTTTTTGAGTACACTTTTACCGGTCTCGGGGCAGTGTTTGACCGATCACGTCTCTTTAGAATGCTTCAGTGTCAACCAAACAGTTGAGATAATCTCAGATGAACATTTTGCCGATTTCACGGATTTTCAAAATAAAAGATATTTTTTTGCACCATTTTCACCATTGTTTTGCGTGCTATTATCACAAGAAGCAATAAAATGACTTTTTTCAAAGCAATCTGTTTCCGAATCTTTTTTGGAATTATTCGCCTTGCTGTTCTGCCAAATAGTTATTCTTCTCACAGAACCGTATTTTTTTTCTCACCGGCCATTAAATCCTATTGATGGAAAGCCGGTGAATGGTTTTATGTATGCAATCAACGCCCATTCGTTAGCAATTTGAAACCATTCGTATTGTTTTCTTTGGATTGTGTATGGTTATCCAATCTCCATGGTCAACACAGCAGCTCAATCAATTCACTCTTGCTCATATGTTTGATTGATATGAGATCACCTTTTGTAATTATTTTGAAAGAAACCTATATTGTACACAATATGAATTCTTTTGCAAAAGCATACGCTATCTGGGGATGTTTTATCCACAAACCCATTCGTTCTGTGAGGCGTATCTTCGTGAGAGATTTTACTGCCATAGAAAAAGACGAACGGTCAAGAATCATATGGTATATAAACAAAAATATTATATTTTTTGAAAATATATTGACAAAATATGGAAAAGTATGTATAATTTATAAAAAAATAAGAAAATTTTATAAAAAAGGAAGGGTACTATGAAAAAGTTCAGAAAAAGACTTACAGCCATCATCCTGTCGGCGGCACTGCTGTTGCAGACAATCCCCATGTCGATTTATGCGAATGACGCCGTGGATTTTCCGACGCCGATTCAAACGCAGAAGCCGTCGGATGAAACCATTCTTTACGAAATTGAATCGCTTCGTACTGCCACGGAAAAGTATTTCCAGCGGCAGGACGGAGCCTGTGTCGGTGTCATTTATGACACGCCGGTTCATTATGAAAATGAAAGCGGAAAGTGGCAGCAAATTGATAACACATTGCGTGAAACGGATATTTCCGGCAAGTCGTATTACGAAAACACGGCCAATGATATAACGTTCTCATTGCCGGAAAGTTTGGATGCTGATTCGCCGATCCGTATTGAAAAGAATAATCGGGTCATCTCCTTTAATGCTGATATTTCTTCTTCATCGAGCGCAAAGAAACAGGAGATGAAGTTAGAAAAGGCAAAAGAAAAGGACGAAAAGAAAGCTGACAAGCAGGCTGAAAAGGAAGCCAAAAAGCAGGCGAAGGAAGAACAAAAGAATCAAAAGTCAGCTCTTAAGGAAAAGAGCCAGGAAGAAAAGGCTGCCGAAAAACAGGTAGAACTGAACAACCTGAAAAAGACCAAGGTTCAAAAGCAGAAGAGCAAGTTGAAGTATGAAAACATTGCAAATGCCGTTGATTTTGAGTATTTAATTGACGGGCGCACCCTAAAAGAAAGCATTGTACTTAAAAACAAGGGCGGTATTTCTGATTTTTCCTTTACATTGCGTGGTGAGGACATCAAGGCGGTGTTGAATGAGGATAACTCTGTGCAAATCTGCGATAAAGAAACAAACGATGCTTTGTTTACCGTAGAAGCGCCGTATATGTTTGATGCGGCAGGCGTGTACAGTGATAAAATCGAAGTGTTGCTCAAGGAAACATCGGGTGGGTTGCAGTACACGGTTGTGCCGGATCGAGAATGGCTATGCGATACTCAAAGACAGTATCCGGTTATCATCGACCCGAGTTTTATTGACAATCAGACCTACAGAACCATTAAAGACACCACCGGTGTGCTCAACGCCAATATTTCATCCGGTAACCGCTCCACATTGGAGAGCATGAGCATGAGCGGAAAATACACCATGAAGGTTGGCTACAGATTCGGCAGTCAAATGGTGGCGTTGTCTCATGCAAACTTACCTCAAAACATGAAAAACACCGACCGAATCATCAGCGCACAAATGTGTTTTTGGTATTACGAGGCCGGTATTACGGATATTGATGTTTTTGCTTATCGGGTCACAAGTGATTGGAACGTTAACCAAATCAGTGATAACAGTGTGCTATACGGCAGTGAGGTGCCGCAGATTGACAGCACGGTGTTGGATTACGACAAAGCGGAAAGAAGCGGCGAAAACGGGATCAATCGCTGGGCAAATTTTGACATTACAAAAGCGGCGCAAAAATGGCAAAACGGCGATGAGGAAAATTACGGGATCATGTTAAAGGCGCCGGCCGTGACCTCCGGAGCCGCAAATTATGTGCTGTATATCGACAGCGATTACAACCGAAGCAATTTGAACGACAGCTCCGACCCCAAATTTATTTATACCTATCGAAACCAAATCGGCACCGAGTCCTATTGGGCGGCCGAAACACAGAGCGCGGGGACGGCCGGTGTCGGCTCTGTTAAGACCTTTACCGGCGCATTGACGGTAGAAACGACCTTGTGCGGTTGGGAAGGCATGTCTTTCGGACTTGTTTATAACAGCAACCAAACAGACGAATCCTGTATGGAGGGCTGGTATTGCGGAAAGAATTGGCGTGTCAGCGGTATCCCTCGTTTTCGCGTTGTCACGGCTGAGTTGTTCGGATCGCAGTTTGCGGCCGATTATCCGTATATGATTTTCGATTCAGACGGAACCAAGCATTTCTTCAAAGCGGACGGTTTAACCGATGAGGATAATTTAGGCTTGACCATTACAGAGAGACAAGCCACGGGCGACCATCATATTTTCACCATCAAGGATAGAAAGGATAATCAAATGTGGTTTGATTATGACGGATATCTGCGAAAGGTGATTGATGCGAACGGCAATATCTATAAGTTTTATCACGAAATCAACGGTACCAACCGTACGATTAGCATCAAGCGCATTCCGTATCAAGAGGGCCTCACCGAAGATATCGAGGACAATGGTACCTATGAAACAGTTGCTTATACCTTCACAAACAATCGGTTGAGCGATGTGGTTGACCAGGTCGGCCGTCATACGTCTTTCAGCTATTCGGATATCGGCGGTAATGAATACCAACTCGAAACCATCACCTATCCGGATAACAGTACCAGCAAATATGAGTACAATGGATTCAGTCAGCTATTAGTGGGTATGCAGGGCGCCGACTCAACTAAAATCTACTATAGTTACAATGATAAAGGTAGGGTCTCCAGTATTCGTCAGGAGGCAACAACCGGCTCTCACGGATCCGGCTTTACCGATATCAGTTATGATTATTTGAAAACCACCCTGACCGATGTTTATGGCACGGTAACGACCTGTCAGTTCGATAACTGGGGAAATGTCACCGGTGTATCGGATAATCACGGCAATGTCTGCTCCGGCGAGTACAACCATGAGCTGAATCGGATCAGAAGTGTGTCCGACGTGTCAACCTATACCGAAAACTGCATGAACGACGGCCTTTTCTCGTTTGGGACGAATCACTGGAGCACAACGGTTGCCACAGGTGGCAGCATAACGGTTGATACCGATCATAGTTTTATCGGCGGCAACTCCATGCGTATTGTCAACAGCAGTACCGGTTCTTCCTTTTTGGGGCAAATGCCGATAGCAGAGGCCGGACAAACGTATACGATATCGGCTTATGTAGGGCTTGAAAATGTACAAAGTGTAGAGAGCGGTGTCGCAATTTTGGTAACCACCGCACAGAACCAAACGTACAATTCCGAGTTTATCAAAGGCACAACCGATACGGCGTTGGATAACGGTTACAAGCGGCTTTCGGTGGTCATTCCGCTGAGCGAGGGCGATACGATCAGTTGCGTGAACATCGGTATGTTCAATTCAACCGGCACCATGTATGTAAACGCTGTGCAGTTGGAGAAGGGGACGGTTGCCAATGCGGTTAACTTAATCAACAATTCCAGCTTTGAAAGAACAACAAACGGGCGTCCGGATGGGTATACCTTCTTTTACTGTACGGAAAGCTTAGATCGCAGTTCGGTCGATTATGCCAGCAGCGGCAGTCATTCGGTCGTCCTGCGTGGTGATGTGGATGAAAACAAGCATTTCTATCAGGATGTAATCGTGCGTGGCAAGCAGAGCGATGTCTATGCCGTCGGCGCTTATGTTACCGCCAAAACACCGGCCAAGAGCTATCTTACGCTCCAGGTTCAAATCACCTACAGCGACGGGACGCAGTGTTGGAAACATTTTAGAATCAATCGCTTTTATGAGCAGACGCAGCATGTCTCCTTCGTCTTTGATACCAAAGATACAACCGAAGGTGCCAATCCGGATAAAACCTACATAAGAATCGGCGTTTACGCTGTTTTCCCCTATGCTGCAAATGCCGCCTATTTCGACGATCTCTCTTTGTATAAAGATATTATGCAAAGCTACACACATGACAGCGAAGGCAATGTGGTGTCGTCGTCCAGCAATGCCGAGGGAGAATCCACATTCGAGTACCAAAACAACAATCTGACCAAAATGCTCACCCCGACCGGCAGTAGTTATGAATACAAATATGACGGCAAGCACAATGTCATTAGTGCTCTGGCCGGCAATCAGGTCAGTTATACCATCACCTATGACAATCAAGGCAATCCCATCGCCACATCGGTTCAAAACGACCAGGCGCACCAGGTGCTGGATGAAAACAAGGAATATTATATTAAAAATCTTTACAGCGGAAAGTATCTCACGGTCGCCGGGATGGCCATGACAGACGGCACGCCCGTCAAACAGCATAGTTTTACTTTAGGCGATTCGCTGCAAAAATTCCGCCCCATCCGTTTGGAGGACGGCTATTATATCCTTCGTCCGGTGGACGATCAAATGGCTGCACTGTCGTATCATGATCGTAACGAGGCAAAGACACAACTGCAAATAGACAACACGCAGGAAAATGATATTGGACATGATTGGTCTCATTGGAAGTTGTTGTATAATGCCGACGGTACCTATTACATCATTTCCAAACCGGCACGGTTCGGCGCTTACATGACGGCCGACACAACGGCCGAGAATGCTATACCGTACTTGGATTATCTTGTGGCCGGTTCCAGTTTACAAAAGTGGCAGTTGTTAGAGGCAAGGGAGGATGGAACCGAACCGACACAAACCAAACAGAGTATCCAAAACGGTAAAACCTACTATATTAAAAATGTTCACAGCGGACAGTGTTTGTATATTGCCGGAACCTTTTCCGAGCCGAAACCGTTGGTTGTTCAGCGGCCCAACAGCCATGTCAATATTCAAAAGTGGACGGTGACCATTCGTTCAGACGGCAAATTCATTTTCCGCCCTTACGGTATCCCCGATTGGGTATTGACCTATATTTACCGTAACGAGGCCAACTCAAAGGTTGACGTAGAAGCGACAGCAGACGGCAACAATACGGACTGGGCATGGTGGGATGTAATTCCTACGGGCGACCGTCATAACAGCTTCAAACTGCGTCGCAATGTAGCCGGACACGACAGCAAGTATATGGCGGTGGAGGGAGCCACTGTCAATGCCGGGGCACAGGTTCGTTTGGAGGTTGAAGATAGCTCCGACGCACAAAGATGGATTTTTGAAGAGGTGGACAACGAGTCTATCACGGCGTCGTCAACCTATGATGCAAACGGACGGCAGACCTCGGTGACCGATAATCGGGGCAACACAACCCAGTATGCCTACTACGAATCCGGCAACAGCAAGGGGTTATTGCAAACGGTAACCGACCCGAATGGTACGCA
>JAEDLK010000054.1 GCA_016295355.1 Clostridiaceae bacterium | reverse complement strand
TTTGCAAATTCAAATACGCAAGTTTTTGAATTTGCTCTATATTCATGGCAATGGTGTCGACAAATTTTCTTTGAAAATTTGCTGCCAAATCGAAGATTTGGTGTCGAAATAGTGTATTTAACCACTATTTCGACTATCTATAACCATTATAACGATATAGACGGGGCAGCAAACGAATCTTTCAACAGATAAAGAAGATCTGTTTTGCTCATGGCCTTAGAATGCTATTGACTGATACATTCGGTGGAGTCTACACCACTTACCCAAAACAGATTTATTTTTTAAGGTCGCTGCAAGGAACGAAAATAAAATAAATAGTTGTTTATCTACACGGTAAGGGCGGGAGTGCAGATGAGGCCGAGCGCTATCGTTCGCTGTTCAAACGGGCAACGATTATTGGCTTCGACTATCACGCACAAACGCTGTGGCAGGCTAAGAAAGAGTTTCCACAGTTTATAGAGAAAACGACAAAAGGCTACGATTCAGTCGTGCTGATTGCCAACGGCATCGGTGCTTACTTTTGCCTAGACACTCTTTCCGATTCGATGTTTGATAGAGCACTGTTTATTTCACCCATTGTCAATATGGAACAACTGATTCAAGATATGATGGCATGGGCGGGCGTTAACGAGGAAGAACTCTGTCGGCGCAAAGAGATACTAACTGAGTTCGGTGAAACACTGTCTTGGAAGTATCTCTGTTATGTAAGGGAGCATCCGATTGAGTGGTCGTCAAAAACGGATATTCTTTACGGCGAAAAGGATCATTTAATCAGGATTGACACTGTGCGTACCTTTGCTGAAAAAATCGGCGCTTCGCTGACCGTGATGCCGGATGGGGAACACTGGTTCCATGCAGCAGAACAGATGGACTTTTTAGATGAGTGGGTGCAGAAACGGTTAAAAGCATAACGGTTACTGTTGTTCTTGGTGCGCTTTAGCCTTAAACCCTTATTATATTAAACTCTCTTCATAGAATTGTATAAGGAAACGACCCCAAGCCTTTGCATAGGCTTGAGGTCGTTTTTTTTTTAGTTGGTTATCGAAAAAATATCAGCCTTTGTTGGTAGGCATCTGGGATTTTAAGGATGCACGCGTCTTGCGGATTTCGCCCAAATTGGCAGTCAGACCTTCATCTGCACGACGCATAATATCGTCCACAAAATCCTGTGCGGCTTTACGCATTTCACGGCTCTTAGATTGGGCTGTCGAAATGATTTCCTGCGCTTTTTCCTGCGCCAAGCGGGTGATTTCCTGTTCAGATACTTTCACCTTTGCCTGCTCCTCGGCGCTACGTAGTAAGCTATCAGCCTCCTGCTTGGCGCTGGCAATAATATTGGCACGGTCAGTGACAATACCACGAGCCTGCTTTACCTCGTTGGGGATGTTCAGACGGATATCATCGACAACGGCTCTTAACTTTTCAATGTCAACTAAGGCTTTTTTGCCGGGCATTTTGATACCGCTGTCCAATGCTTCGTCAAACTG
The DNA here is from genome assembly GCA_016295355.1 of Clostridiaceae bacterium. GTDB lineage: Bacteria > Bacillota > Clostridia > Oscillospirales > Acutalibacteraceae > SIG607. Next base: position 4,175 of record JAEDLK010000054.1, on the reverse strand, counting down.
TTCCAATAATTCTTCCAGTTTCATCTTTCTCTATCCTTTCAATCGTTTTATGATTTGTTTATGAATAACATCGGGCACAAACCCGCTGATATCGCCGCCCATAGTGGCAATTTGACGGACCATGCTGGAGCTTAAATACATATTTTCCGCCGTTGTGGTTAAAAACAGTGTTTCAACATCGGGATTTAGCTTTTTATTGGTCAAGGCCATTTGAAACTCATATTCAAAGTCAGACAGCGCCCGAAGCCCCTTAATAATAGCAGTGGCGTTTTTTTGCTTTGCGTATTCGGCCAAAAGTCCGTCGGAGTATTCAACCGTCACATTGTTTAGTCCACCAACACATTGCTCAATGAGCGAAACACGCTCCGCAGGTGTAAAAGAACAATGCTTGACCGGGTTTACCATGACTACCACAATCAGTTTATCAAATAAATTAGCGGCTCTGTGAATGATGTCAAGATGACCCATGGTAATAGGATCAAAACTACCGGGGTAAATAGCAAGATTCTTCATAAAATTACCCCCGAATAAATTTTGTGATGTGAATTCGTCCGAAACGGTAATCCTTGGCAGCCGTAAAAGAACCGATGGCCTCCGGCAAGAGAACATCCGACGGATGTTCGCAGAGAATAACACCGTTTTCAGTCATCGCCGATTCCATGGCGGCAAAGGCTTTTTCATATAACCCATTGTGATAGGGGGGATCCATAAAGCAAAAGTCGAATTTTTTATCGCAAAGGATCACCAATGACGGACCGTCGCCTTGCTTAACTGAGTAGCGTTCGGCATTAAAGCCGCAGTGCTCTAGATTCTTTCGTATGACTTCAACCGCACCTTTGGAAAGATCATAAAAGGCGGCGAAAGCAGCACCTCGACTGAGTGCTTCAATGCCGAGCTGACCGCATCCGGCAAATAGATCAACCACACGACTGCCTTCCAATTCAAACTGGATGGAACTGAAAAGAGCCTCTTTGACACGGTCTGTCGTAGGACGAACATCCTGTCCTTCCAGGGTAAGCAACCGTTTGCCACGGGCAGAACCGGTTATGACTCGCATTTGAAAATCACCAAAAACTTTCTATACATACATTATCACACGATTATTGGGTATTTGTCAATAATTTATGACAAAATAATTGAAAATGTCTTAAAATTTGTGAGATTGTGCTTATTTGAACTGCGAAACGCCGGTGTCCTTTTGAATGACATCATGGGCGCCTCCCTCCACAATACTGGTGGCGGAAACAAGCGTCAGCTTGGCCTTTTCTTGCAATTCCGGAATGCTCAAGGCACCACAGTTACACATCGTCGATTTAACCTTCATCAATGAAAGATTGACGTTATCCTTTAAGCTACCGGCATACGGCACATACGAGTCAACGCCTTCTTCAAATGACAACTTCTTGTCGCCGCCTAAATCGTAGCGTTGCCAGTTGCGAGCCCTGTTAGAGCCTTCGCCCCAATACTCTTTATAATAGGTGCCGCCGATGTTAACCCGGTTGGTCGGGCTTTCGTCAAAACGGGCAAAATAGCGGCCAAGCATCAAGAAGTCGGCACCCATAGCCAGTGCAAGGGTTATGTGATGATCGTACACAATACCGCCGTCGGAGCAAACAGGAATATACACACCGGTTTTTTTGTAATATTCATTTCTTGCCTTGCAGACCTCAATCAAGGCCGTGGCCTGTCCGCGACCGATGCCTTTGGTTTCACGGGTAATACAAATACTGCCGCCGCCGATACCGACTTTCACAAAATCAGCCCCGGCATCGGCCAAAAACAGAAAACCATCTTTATCAACCACATTGCCGGCTCCGACCTTGACGGTGTCACCGTATTGTTCACGAATGAAGGCGATGGTTCGCTTTTGCCATTCTGAATAACCTTCCGACGAGTCAATACACAGCACATCGGCACCGGCTTCGATTAAGGCAGGGACACGCTGTTCATAGTCACGTGTATTGATACCGGCACCGACCACATATCGTTTGTGCTTGTCGAGCAGTTCATTGACATTTTCTTTATGGCTGTCGTAGTCCTTACGGAAGACCATGTATTTTAAATGACCGGTCTTATCGACAATCGGCAAACAATTCAGCTTGTTTTCCCAAATAATATCATTGGCTTGCTTTAACGTGGTGTTTTCTTCACCGCAAATCAGTCTATCAAAGGATGTCATAAACTCCTTTATTTTTGTAGAGGGGTCCATACGGCTGATGCGATAGTCACGACTGGTGACAAGCCCCAGCAACTTGCCGGTGGCTGTGCCATCATCGGTGATAGCCACAGTGGAATGATCGGTCATGGTTTTTAACCGGATGATATCAGCCAGTGTGTCTTCGGGCGTTAAATTGGAATCACTGACCACAAAGCCTGCCTTAAAGCTCTTGGCGGCAGACACCATGGCGGCTTCCGATTCGATAGATTGTGAACCATAAATAAAGGAAACGCCGCCTTCCTTGGCGAGAGCGACGGCCAGTTTTTCGCCGGAAACCGATTGCATAATGGCACTGGTTAAGGGAATATTCATCGTTAACGGACATTCTTCACCTTTTTTGAATTTTACGAGTGGGGTGCGAAGAGAAACATTGTCTGGAATGCACTCGGCCGAGGAATAACCGGGAATGAGAAGATATTCGTTAAAGGTTCGCGAAACTTCACTAAAATACTGAGCCACAAAAAACACTCCTTATTTTTGCCGTATCACTATTTTATTATTTATTATAGAAAATAAAGGACGAATTGTCAATTATGAATCATAAAAATCGGAAAATCAGCCGTAAACAACAAATTAGCAAGCAAAGGGGGAATAGGTTTTTTAACATGGATACGATAAACAGCAGTGTTGGTTGATTACAAAAAAAGCACATAAAATTCTTTCGTAATTTACTAAAAATAATGGTTGCATTTTGCTTTGCAATCTGTTATACTTGTAAAGCTAATGTTGTCGTTAGCTAATATTACACACATTCCGCCTGTAAACAGATGGGGTGACCGTGCGTACGGTTTTCCTGTTTTTCGACGGAATGGAGGAAAAACCTCAGGAGGAAAAACAAATGGCAGTCGTATCTATGAAACAGTTGTTGGAGGCCGGTGTTCATTTCGGACATCAGACCAGACGCTGGAACCCGAAAATGGCCGAGTACATTTTCACCGAGAGAAATGGTATTTATATCATTGATCTGCAAAAGACCGTGAAGAAGCTGAATGAAGCTTATCTGTTTGCCCGTGAAATTTCGGCAAACGGCGGCGATATCCTGTTTGTCGGTACTAAAAAACAGGCGCAGGATTCCATTAAGGAAGAAGCTATTAACTGTGGTATGCCGTATGTCAATGCTCGTTGGTTGGGCGGTATGCTGACCAACTTCTCCACCATTCAGAAGCGTATCTCTCGTTTGGCTCAGTTGCGCAAAATGCAAGAGGACGGCACTTTTGAATTGCTCCCTAAGAAGGAAGTTGTCGGTCTTGAATTAGAGATTGAAAAACTGGAGAAATACCTGGGCGGTATCAAGGACATGAAGAAGATTCCGGGCGCTCTGTTCATTGTCGACCCGCGCAAGGAGAGAATTGCTGTTGCCGAAGCCAAGAAATTGGGTATTCCGATTATTGCTATCGTTGACACCAACTGCGATCCGGACGAAATTGATGCTGTTATTCCCGGTAACGATGACGCTATTCGCGCTGTTAAGCTGATTGCCGAAACCATCGGTGCCGCTGTTATTGAAGGCCGTCAGGGCGAGCAGGTTGCTGAAGGTCAGTCTGATGAGACTGCCGAAGAGGTCGATTCGACCGAAGAGACCGTTGAGGCTGACGCTTAATAAGAATTACTGGAGGAATATTGAAATGGCTTTTACCGCTAAAGACGTCCAGCTGCTGCGTGAAAAAACCGGTTGCGGCATGATGGATTGTAAAAAGGCTTTGGTCGAGTGCGACGGCGATATGGATGCTGCCGTTGATTTGCTCAGAGAAAAAGGCTTGGCTTCTCAAGCCAAGAAGGCCGGCCGTGTGGCCGCCGAAGGCACAGTTTGTGCTTTGGTGGAGAACGGTGTCGGCGCTATTGTTGAATTGAATTCCGAAACTGACTTTGTGGCTAACGGTGACGGTTTTAAGGCTTTGGCCAAAGACATCGCTACGGTTGTTGCCGAGAAGAATCCGGCTGATTTGGATGCTCTCTT
>JAEDLK010000053.1 GCA_016295355.1 Clostridiaceae bacterium | reverse complement strand
GCGGCAAAGGTATGCCCATCAAACAGAGCACCCTTCAAACAGAAGAACACCGTTCCGGGCGCAACAGCCCTGGAATCGCAGGTAATAGCGGTGACATTCGGATTATCCTGTTGTCCACAAAGTTCCGGTAATAACTCAATCAGTCGCACTGTTTTCCCCTCTTCCGGTCTTATTCATCCGTTGCAAAGTCAGTCACGGTGCTGTCACGAAACGACACTGTCACGATACTGCCCTGCTTCACCTTAGTTCCCGGTGAAACACTTTGCATATATGCTCTTGTTTCGGCTTGTTCTAAAGTATTGCCGGAAAACTCCACATTGATACCGGCTTCTGCGGCCGCCGTATTAACCTCGCCGACCGACAACCCCGTAAAGTCGGGCACCGTCACTTCACTGCTGCCCTCGTCGCCGGTATACAAAATAACCAAACCGCCTGCATACAGCGTATCTGCCGCCGTGGGCAATTGAGAAGTAACCGTATCGCCCTCACCGACAACCCGATAAATCAGGCCGGCTGTTGTTACCTTACCTTTGGCCTCGGCCACGCTCATGCCGGTCATTTCCGGCACAGGGATAGCTCGCTTGGCCAGTTCCTCATCGGAATAATGCGGTTCATAACCCAAATACGGTAAAACCTCGGTCAAGATGGCCGATGCCACCGGGGCTGAAATCGTACCGCCGTAAATGCTGTTTCCATGCGGTTCATCCAATAATACCAACACAGCAATTTCGGGGTCGTTAATCGGAGCAACGCCAACATACGAACCGATATACAAGCCTTTTTGCTGACTCTGGATCATTTCCGCCAGTTTTTCACTGGTACCCGTCTTACCGCCCGTACGATACCCGGCCACGTAAGCGTTTTTAGCACCGCCGTGTACCACAGCTTCCATGATTGTCCGCATGGTGCTGCTTGTTTCCGAGGATATAACCTGACGACGATAAGAAGCACTGACGCTCTGGACCACATGGCCGTCGTTATCGATGACCTTTGACAGCACATGAGGCTGAACCAAATAGCCACCGTTGGTAACAGCCGCCACAGCGGTGATTAGCTGAATGGGAGTCACCTTAAAGGTCTGACCGAATGAAGCTGATGCCAATTCGACAGGGCCCATATCAGCCGCCGGATAATATATCGAAGATGTTTCGCCCGGCAAATCAATTCCGGTCACGCTGGTGAGTCCGAAGGCCTCAAAATACTTTGAAAAAGAGGTAACACCCACCATTTGGCCGATGGTGATAAAGGCCGGGTTGCAGGAGTTACTGACAGCCTGTGTTAAGGTCTGCGTACCATGGCCTGAGTGTTTGTGACAATTATATCGCTGACCGGACACCTGCGTTATGCCGGTACAGGTAAAGGTGCTGTTTGTTGTTACAAGATTCTCCTCCAGTGCCGCCGAGGCTGTAACAACCTTGAAAACGGAGCCGGGCTCATAAGCATCGGAAATGGCCTTATTACGCCATTGTCTGTTGCGAAGTGCCGCCAGAAGGGTCTTTCTCTCCTCCCCCTCGGCAGCGTCCACCTTGGCTTGATCAGCCGCCGACAGGGCAAATGGTTCATTCGGATCAAAGTCACCGCTAACCGCCATGGCATATATCTCGCCGTTATTGACATTCATCACAATGGCCACGCCACGCTCACCGCACAGGTTTGCCTCTACGGCTTGTTTTAAGTGCTTTTCGGTCACATACTGCACATAGTTGTCCAGTGTCAATACCAACGAATTTCCCTGTTTGGCCTGTTCAACTACCTCGTAGGTGAAAGGCATATCGGTTCCGTGAGCGGTTTTGGCTGCCACCACACGCCCGGCCTCACCCGTCAGCGTGGTATCATAATAGCTTTCCAACCCATAGAGGCCTTGGTCATCGTCACCGACAAATCCCAGTACCACAGAGGCCAAGCTACCGTTTGGATAATAGCGTTTGGTGCTTTCGTCCAAACCGACATATTTGGATAGATTCAAATCCTTATGCTCGGTCAAGAAGGCTCTCACCTTATCCGAAGTGCTTTTATCAACCTTCTTTTTGACGATCACATAGTAAGAACGCTTGCCGGTATCCTCATAAACCTTATTTCTGTCAACACCGAGAATTGCCGAAAGACCGTCTGCAATCGTGTTGCGGACGGTTTCTTTTTTGGTTTCATCGGTTAATTTTAATATGCCGTTAGGTGTAATATACACCGTCCAGGCGGTTGTGCTGGTGGCCAGTATTTTTTCGTTTCGGTCATAAATATTTCCTCGGGGAGCCGTAATCAAGCTATCATACAACTGTTGTTCACTGGCCATCCCCTGGTACTTTTCACCGTTGACCAGCATGGTCATGCCGAGGCTGACGCCGCAGACGGAAACCATGATAACAACAACCGATAGCAGAACAATAAAGCTCCGACGCAACATCATTTTATTTGGCTTTCGGCTCATCATTTCATCCTCCGTCCGACCGGCATTATATAGCCTTTACGGGAGCCGCAAAATCGACTCCCGCGAATGGTTCTTCAGTTATGTATATCCTAATTTCCCTTTCAGTATACCACAAAAGTTCAGGGAGACGCAACCATTGTTTCGCCACTGGCATTTTTTGCTACACACTGATCGTTTACTCGAATATAAACCACCTGATCCTTATCCAGCTTTTTCATGCCCAGTGCCAAAGCCTCCATTTCCAAATTGGCATAAGACACTCGACTCTCGTATTCCATCTTCAAAGCAACATCCTCGCTTTGCGCGGTGGCCAACTGTGTTTTCGCACGGTTGATTTGGGTGTTCAATTCATTTACCCGAATACGCAAGGCAATGTTTAGACACAACGCCGTTACCATCAAAGCCGACGCCAACACAGCAAACACTGTGCTGTTCAACTCACGGGTGGCCTTGCGGGTAGCCTTGGCGTGTTTCTCGTTTTCCTTGGGAAGCCGTATAATGTTTTCCCTTTCTGTTTGCTGCGGTTTGGCCTCACTGGGCATAAACAAGTCAAAATCATACGCAAGCGAATCGTTGTAGTATTTCAGATTGTTCATTTGGCTCCCCCTTATCCTAAGGCAAAACTTGGTACATTCATTCCGACAGTCGCTCAACGGCGCGTAGTTTAGCACTGCGACTGCGTGCGTTTCTTTCCAATTCCTGCGGTGTGGCTTCAATGGCCTTTCGGTTAACTAAGCGTCCTTTCGGCTTTTTGCCGCACACACAAACCGGCAAATCCGGCGGACAGGTGCAGGCTGTACACCATTGCTTGAATTGCTGCTTGACCATGCGATCCTCCAAGGAATGGAAAGTGATGATGGCCAGCACACCGCCCGGTTTCAGGCAATCGAATGCCTTGTTCAACCCCTCTTTCAAGCAGTCCAACTCGCCGTTGACAGCAATTCGAAGGGCTTGAAAGCACCGACGAGCCGGATGACCGTCCCGACGGGCGGCCGCCGGAACAGCCGATGCAATGGTTTCGGCCAGATCGGTAGTGGTTAAAAACGGCGCCTGCTTTTTACGTTGCTCAATGCGACAGGCAATCCGATAAGCGAATCTCTCTTCACCGTATTCCTTAAAAATTTGCGCCAATTCCTCGGCATTGCAAGCGGCAATGATGTCGGCCGCCGTAGCACCCTGCTTGCTCATACGCATATCCAGCGGTGCTTCCTTGTGATAGGAGAATCCCCGTTCAGCCGCATCCAACTGAAACGACGAAACGCCCAAATCCAGCAAAATGCCGTCAACCAAGTCATAGCCGAGAGAATCCAGCACGCTGTCCATATCCTTAAAATTGCTTTCCACAACCTCTGCCGGATAATCGGCCAAGCGTTCCTTTGCCACGCTTAGGGCATCCGGATCACGATCAAGGGCTATGAGCTTGCCGGTTGTCAAACGAGAGGCGATGGCCCTTGAATGACCGGCCCCGCCAACCGTCCCATCGACATATATCCCATCAGGCTTAATGTGCAAGGCCTCGATGGTCGGTTCCAATAAAACCGGTAAATGGGTAAATTCCATAATAACTCCTGTTAAAAATTAAGTTCCTCCATGATAGAGGCCACCTTTTCGGGTGTAACCTCCCCACTTTCCTGCTGCCAACGATCGGCGTCCCAAATCTCCAAATTGGAATCCATACCGATGATATGGGCATCACGCTGCAGTTCGGCATATTCCCGTAACACCGGCGGAATCAAAATGCGTCCCTGGGTATCACATTCAACATTAAAAGCCCCATCATACAAAAAGCGCTTAACAACACTGGCCTTTGTTCCGGGCAGGGTTCCGATTCTTTCCACCAGCTTTTGCCACTCTGTCGTAGAATACACACACAGACAGCGTTTGCCGTAAATGCCACGGCAAATCAAAAACTCATTTCCCAAATCCTCACGAAACTTGGCAGGAATAAACATCCGGCCTTTTTTATCAATCGTATACTGATAACCGCCGTATAGCATCGAATCGACCCCCCTTTCTTTTCAAAAAGAAACCACTTTAACCCATTTCCATGGAAAATTAAACACTTTTAACCACTTATAGGCTCATTATAGAACACATCTGCACAAAATGCAATAGTTTTTTTAGAAAACGGTGAACTTTTTTTCTAAAACAACCTTTGTTCCTAAAAACGAAAACACAGCATCGAGGTTTTTCCTTTCCTATAAAGCAGCATGATTTACCGGCTGTTGCATTTTGCAACTGTGACAATTCACCACAAAGACGGCTTGACTTAAAAAGAAAGTGTATTGCTTTTTCGGGCACAATATGATAAAATGTTAAAAAATGCAGATAAGGTGGGAAATACCATGAACCAAGCTGTTCGCATTACCAGTGACAGCACAACCGACTTAAGTGAAGAGCTGTTAGAGCGTTATCATGTATCCTTATTGCCGTTAGGCGTTACTTTAGGCGGAAAGGAGTATGCCGACGGTGTGAATATTAATCCCGATGCTATTTACGAACATTATCGCAAAACCGGCGAATTGCCCAAGACATCTGCTGCCAATTTGTCGGACTGTGAAGCCTTTTTCAAAGAAAACACCAAGGACGGTAATGCGTTGGTACATTTTTCCATCAGCGCCGAAATGTCCTCTTCCTACAATAACGCCCGTTTGGCCGCGCAGAACTTTGACAATGTCTATGTGGTCGATACCCGTAACCTTTCCACCGGAGGCGGCTTGCTGGTGGTGGCAGCCTGTGAAATGGCCAATAGCGGCATGAGTGCCGAAGAAATCGCCAAGGCCTGTACCGCATTAACCAACCGTGTTGAAGCCTCCTTTGTGGTAGACGATTTGGAATTCCTGTATAAGGGTGGTCGTTGCTCGGCTTTGGCCGCTTTTGGGGCTAATCTGTTAAAGCTGAAGCCCTGCATCGGCGTCATAAACGGCAAGATGAATGTCGTCAAAAAATACCGTGGCAAATTTGAGCATGTGTTAGAGGATTACATTAAGGATCGCATCGGCGACACTTCTGATATTGAACCGGATCGAGTGTTTGTCACCCATGCCGGTTGCAGTCCGGAAGTTTGCGAGCGTTGCGTGGAACTGGTCAAGGAATTGGGCGACTTTAAGGAAGTCTTTTTGACCAGAGCCGGTTGCACCGTTTCTTCCCATTGCGGACCCAACACACTGGGCGTTTTGTTCATCCGCAAGCATCCGATTAACCAATAAACGTCTGATACTTTAAACCGGTTTTAGCACACCTGTCCCTTCCCCGGCATATAGTATTAACAGGAGCGCCTTCAAGGATATCCTGTTTAACCGGCGGTAATGTTGCATTATCCCCAGAATAACCGGTTTGGCTCCTTAAAATACAAAAAGTGCGCCTGACGTATGTCA
>JAEDLK010000052.1 GCA_016295355.1 Clostridiaceae bacterium | reverse complement strand
ATCGGATTGATTGAAAACACCGAAGTGGAATGTATCGGTCGAAGCCCTGCCGGCGACCCAAGTGCTTATTTGATTAGGGGCGCTGTGATTGCCATTCGCAGTGAAGACAGCCGAAACATTCTTGTCGGACTATAAGGAGGAAACCATATGGGTCTGACCAATGCCTCTGTCGGCAAGGGCGCCACAATGGAAGCTGAATGGATTGTCAAGCAAAAAGACAACGACTGTGTGCTCGCTTTAGCCGGCAATCCCAATGTAGGAAAAAGCACGGTTTTTAACGGCCTAACCGGTATGAATCAGCATACCGGTAACTGGCCGGGTAAAACAGTCACCAACGCCAGAGGTGTCTTTACGAAGAATGGGCGACGCTATATTTTAGTCGATTTGCCGGGAACATACTCCTTGATGGCACATTCCAAAGAGGAAGAAGTTGCCCGTAATTACATCTGCTTCGGAGACCCTGATGCCGTGGTGATTGTCTGTGATGCTACCTGCTTGGAAAGAAACCTCAATTTGGTTTTGCAAACTATTGAAACCGGTAAAAAAGTGCTTGTTTGCGTCAATTTAATGGATGAAGCTCGGCGGAAACACATAAGAATTGACCTTGATAAGCTCTCTGATCTTTTGGGCACGCCGGTTGTCGGTATAACAGCCCGAAAGAAAGACAGTCTTGATCAGTTAACCGATCTTCTTGAAAGCTGGACGACGGATTGTACCGACTCTCAACCGATTCGCATTGTGTATCAAAAGCCCATCGAGCAAGCCATCGAAAAAATCATGCCGTGTATCGAACGATTGGTGGGCGACGCTTTAAGCAGCCGTTGGCTTTCGTTGCGGTTGTTGTGTTCGGATGCCTCTTTGCAAGAGGAAATAACCGCCTACACCGGTGTAGACCTGATGACCAATGAGCAACTGAAAACGGTTTTATCGGATGCCAAAGCTTTATTGGAGAACGCCGGTTTTAATGAAAACGTCCTGAACGATGCCATCGTGTCGAGCTTGGTTCAAACCGCCGAGAAGATCAGCAAAAAAACTATATTTGTCACTGAAAACGGCTATGAGCAAAAGGATCGCCGCATTGATCGGATTTTGACCGGTAAAATAACCGGCTATGCCGTGATGCTTGCCCTACTGGCACTGATCTTTTGGATCACCATTTCCGGTGCCAATTACCCCTCATCCCTGCTGTCAACCGCCTTTTTCCGGATACAGGTGTGGTTAAGTGATTTGTGTATGGCCTTCGGCGTACCTGATTGGCTCCACGGGGCCTTGGTATTGGGCGTATACCGAGTATTGGCTTGGGTTATTTCGGTGATGTTGCCACCCATGGCCATCTTTTTTCCGTTATTCACACTATTAGAAGACATCGGTTATCTTCCACGCATTGCCTTTAATTTGGATAAACCCTTTAAGCGTTGCCGAGCCTGCGGTAAGCAAGCTTTGACTATGTGCATGGGTTTCGGCTGCAATGCCGCCGGTGTGGTCGGGTGTCGGATTATTGATTCTCCCCGAGAACGGTTGTTGGCGATTCTAACCAACAATTTTGTTCCCTGCAACGGCCGCTTTCCCACGCTGATTTCCCTGCTAACCATGTTTTTTGTCGGCACCTGTGGCGGGGCCACCGCTTCGCTTCTTTCTGCGCTGATGCTGACCGGCGTTATTCTCATCGGTATTTTGACCACCTTTTTATCGACACGACTGCTCTCATCAACCGTTCTGAAGGGAATGCCTTCCTCATTCACCTTGGAATTACCGCCCTACCGTCGACCCCAAATCGGCAAAATCTTGATTCGTTCGGTTTTTGACCGCACACTGTTTGTCTTAGGTCGTGCGGCTGCCGTAGCCGCCCCGGCCGGATTGATTATCTGGCTGATGGCCAATGTTACGGTCAGCGGCAGCAGTCTTTTGTGTCACTGTGCCGATTTTTTAGACCCTTTTGCCCGTCTTATGGGACTGGACGGCGTGATCCTCATTGCCTTTATCTTGGGATTTCCGGCTAATGAAATTGTAATCCCCATTATCATTATGGCCTACATGTCCACCGGTAGTTTAACACAGTTAGACAGCCTTGTGGAAATGAAAGAAATGTTTCTGCAAAACGGATGGACCGCTTTAACGGCCTTGAACACCATGCTGTTTTCTCTCATGCATTGGCCCTGCTCCACCACGCTGATGACCATTAAAAAAGAAACCGGCAGCCTGAAATGGACGCTGTTTGCCGCTTTGCTTCCCACCGCCATCGGTGTTGTGCTTTGCCTTTGCACCACAACCCTGGCTCGGCTGTTAGGCTGTTTGGGATAGCACGACCATAGATTTGACTTATATAGAAAAAGAACCGCCGAATGAGCGGTTCTTTTATCATTTCATAACAACAGTAAAAGGCTGTTCAAAAACCATTAGATGCCTATAAAGCCACCGTTTTGTTTTAGGGTTCTTTGCAACTGTGAAACACTGACGCCACGCACCTTACAACCGGCCTTAACTGCCAATCCGACAGCCGTTCCGGCCGCCTCACCGATACACAAACGGTCGGCATAAAGTTGCAGAAGACGGTGCCCCATGATCAGACGAGAGGCATCGACCGGTCATCAATCGCTCGACATCCACATGGCCGAGCCTGAAGCAAAGGGTCATAGGCTGACACAGATGATCCGGCAACCACCCAACACGGAGGGCCAATCGGCCAAACCAGCGATCTGGGCATCACCGGTGGGATCAATACAATAATCGGCCGTTATCTTCATAGCACCGCTCTTGGTAGCGATCGAAACAGACTTAACTGTTTCGCCGTCCTTATCGACGCCGCAGAGATAGGCATGAAATAACAAATCCACTCCGGCCTCATCCATCATGTTGTTCAACAAATACTTCAGTTCCTCTTCCAAAAAGGAATAGCCCCTCATCGCCCCTCGCACTTCCAAACGCCGACTAATGGTTTGGAACAGTCGGGTGATTGCTTACAATTCCAGCTTATTCTTGCGAAAGGCCGTGGGGGCTTCACCGGTTTCCTGTTTGAAAACACGACGGAAATAGGCGGCCGACTCAAAGCCCAGCAAACTGCTGATTTCCTCCACCGACAAAGGCTTATTCGATTTAAGCAACCGTACCGCCCGATTGATTCGAATACGGTTTTTATAAGCAATCGGCGACATGCCGGTGTATTTGCGAAAACGAACATAGAAATTCGGCACACTCATACCGACCGACTCGGCCAACACATCCACCCTGGTGTTTTCCTCACAGTGCAAATTCATATACTCCGTCACCCGTGCCATGGCCGCATCATTATCATGCTTTTGCCGGCAGGTCAACAATGGCAGCACTCGAGAAAGCAACCCGAAAAACAGGCTTAACACTTGACATTGTTCGCTGTCATCCCCATTGTAACGGTCGGCGGCATAGGAAAAGATCTCTTGCAGTTGCCCAAAGTCCGGCAGGTGAACCTTTTGCAAATCAAACCGATTGTTTTCAGACAGTCCGCCATTGCCCCGAAAGGCAAAATGAAAACTGATATAAGCAATATCCGGCGAGCCGTACCAATGCGACACATACCGCGAAGAGATCGGCACAAAAATGATGTCCCCCGGCAAGAGATTGATTCTCTTTCCGTCTTCGGCTGTAAACACCGCTCGGCCGCTTTGTAGCAGTCCCATGCAAAAATGCGGACGGGGAATATTGCTGAAGTCGCATTCATTTTCCTTTTTGTACCGATACTTGGTAACAGAGAAAAATGACAGTCCCGACATCGCTTCAATACCCATTATATAAGCCTCCATGATAGAATAGTTCCCTTTTTTAATAGTATAAGCTATTTTTTTGTGCTTGTCAATCTGCTATAATGCGGGTAGAGCCCCAAAGTGTTCGGGAGAAAAAAGGCTGACCGTCAATCGTATACAGACGGTACGGCGGAACGGAGATATGTCATGAGATTTGAAAACAAAACCGTCTTGATTTCGGGCGCTGCCTCCGGTATGGGCTTGTTGGCCGCCCAATGCTTTGCCAAGGAAGGAGCCCATGTTGTTCTGACCGACATCAACGAGGAAGCGGTCAAGCAAAAGGCAGAAGAAATTTGTGCTCAAGGCGGAAGTGCCATCGGAACGGTGGTGGATGTGCGAAAGTACGATCAGGTCAAGGCCGCCGTCGATTTAGCTGTTGAGACCTATAAGACGGTCGATGTAATGATTAACTTTGCCGGCGGTGCAGAGGCCAGAATGCTTCACCGCACCGAGGAATTCAAAGATATGCCCATTGAGGTTTACGACTGGAGCATTGATGTAAACCTTAAAGGCCAGTTTTACTTTGACCACGCTGTGATGTCCCCCATGGCTCGTCAAAAGAGTGGTTTGATCATCAACATCGGCTCCATTACCGGCGCTGAAGGTTGTCCGACCAATGTCGGTTATTCCGCTTCCAAAAGTGCTGCTATGAACGGTTTGACTAAATCATTGGCACAGTACGGTGCCCAATACGGCGTGCGGGCTGTTTGTGTAGCGCCCGGTCCGGTGCTAACCCGTCCGGGCATGGCACATATGAAAACCCTGCTTGGTCGTGCTGCCGAACCCAAAGAGGTTGTGGACTTTGTTTTGTTCCTCGCCTCCGACGAGGGTGCCTTTATCAACGGTGAGAGTATTCTGATTGACGGCGGACGCAACGCCATGCACAGGAGTTAAGTATGAAACAGACTTTTCTACATCAAAACAGACCTTTTGTCACAGCCATGATTCAATGCTCTACCCCGGACGAGGATCGGTATGCCATTAAAAACGCCATTTATGACGGTGCTACTGCCATCGGGGTGCAACTGGAAAAGATTATGCCGGATTTGAAAACACCTCAAAAGTGATTTTATCATTATATAACTTTATCTCTGCCATAACAGAACCCGGAATAGGCAATCCGCTTAAGTGCGTGCCATTTGTTGTCGCAATAGGTTTTTCGGGTCTTTTTCTTGATAGTAAATACAAAAGGACAAACGGAAAAGACAATAATAAAGTTATTATAATGGCTAATAATAAACCAAAAGGCATAAGTAAACCCCTCCCTTGTGTCACAATTATAGCACAAAGGAGAGGTTTTGTCAAGTATTACCTGCCGTTCGCCATAATGACCTGTCTGTTCTGCGCTTTCACAACGTAGTTTGCCAGTTCTTCCCCGTCGATTTCGACAGTAACATTTGTGTCGCCAACAGAAACGGAGTTGTCAACGGGAGCATTGCTGGAGTACATTTCCTTTGCACCCTCCCATGCAAAACCGATTTTACTGTTGTTCACAGGCATTCGAGATGTCATGCCAAGCGCAATATCATCAATTGATGTATCAACATCGTCTGCACCCTCGGTGATACCCAGCGCAAGTCCCTGAGTAACATAACCGCCCAGCTCCTCAAACACCTTTGACGGAGACGCTATTTTGAGGTACTTCTTGAACGACTCGACTCCTTCCTCTGCCAGAATGTCCATGGCAGTATTGAAATCATCTGCGCTGCTGAGGACGCCGTTCTTAAAGCCCTGAACGATATACGAGCCGATTTCGCCATAATAACTCACATCGCTATCGCTGAGTCCGGTAGCTTTAAGCGCGTCATATGTCCCTTTGAACTCGCCACTTTTCAGACCCTCTATTCTGTTGTTCCTATCAGCTTCTTTAAAAGCATATGCGACTTGGCTTCTTGAGGTAGGAGACATGAAATCCAAAGGACCATCATAAAGTTCAGGAGTAACGGTAGCGTTAAAATAGTCAGAAGCCCTAGGCAGCTGCTCATCAAACGCTTCAATAACTTTCTGATCAGCCTGCGCCCAGATAGCACCAATACCGGATTTTTCGGTTTCA
>JAEDLK010000020.1 GCA_016295355.1 Clostridiaceae bacterium | reverse complement strand
TATATTCTGCTATTGCCTTTTTGTTCTTTCCTACGGTATCTACATAATATCCTCTGCACCAAAAATGTCTGTTTCCGTATTTGTACTTCAAATTTGCGTGTTTATCGAATATCATTAAACTACTTTTACCCTTTAAGTATCCCATAAAACTTGAAACACTTATTTTCGGTGGTATTGATACCAGCAAATGTATATGGTCAGGATATGCTTTAGCTTCTATCATTTCTACGCCTTTCCATTCGCATAATCTTCTTATTATCTAACCTATGTCAGCTTTAATTCTACCATATACTACTGCCTTCTGTACTTTGTTGCAAAAACTATATGGTATTTGCAATTCCATTCTGTATGCGCTGTACTACTTTTGTCGATTTTCATAAGCGACCTCCTATGTTGTTTTGCTTGCGGTTGCCAGACCTCTTGCATAATACCATAGGAGTTTTTTGCTCATCGGCAAAAGCCTCTTTGGAACCACACGCCAAGCGTGTGGTTTTCGTTATACAAAAAAACACCGTACCACCTATCCGTGGTGATACGGTGCAAATTATCGATCAAACAGACGAAAGAGTTTGATTTTGGGCCGCTGATGCGCTTCTGTTAGAGTCATAACACCGGCGTCTTTCCGATCATGGTTCTAAGCGTTTCCTTGGCGTTATTCAGTGCCTCATCGGTCGGCAAGACTTCCGGCAGGGTATTCTCCTTACCAAGTGACAGATACTTTGAACCGGCATAGTTGTGATACGGCAGCAACCGCACCTTGGTGATATGGTTAAGCCCCTTCAAAAACAGCGCAATTTTTCCAATTTGGTCATCATTGTAACCCGGAACGAACGGGATTCGAATTTCGATTGCCTTCCCGCAGTCATCGATATGCCGTAGGTTTTCAAGTATCGTCCGATTGCTGTGCCCCGTACAGCGAATATGGACATCCTCATCCATGGCCTTAATATCGTACAGAAACACATCCGTAAACGGTAAAACCAGCTCAATAGCCGTTCTCGGCACATAACCGCAGGTATCCACAGCCGTATGAATGCCTTCCCTTTTCAGTGCCATTAACAATGCACGGCAGAATTCCGGTTGTGCAAGACATTCACCACCCGATAATGTGACACCGCCTCCCGATGATTCATAAAATGCCCGATCCCGTAAAAGAATCGGCATCAGTGCTTCGACGGTTGTTGGCTTGCCGTACAGAACCAACGCATCTTTTAAGCAGCTTTCCTCGCAAAGACCGCAAACGGTACACTTCTCTCGATCAAACCGATGCCCGTTTTCACTGATGCTGTGGGCGTTTTGCGGACAAGTCTGCACGCACGCACCGCAGGAAATGCACTTGTTGGCATAAAAGGCCAAATGGGGGTGAAAATCAATTCCCTCCGGGTTATGACACCATACACACTTCAGCGGACATCCCTTAAAAAATACCGTGGTGCGGATACCGTCCCCATCGTGAACAGCAAATTTTTTTATATCAAAGATGTTCCCCATCATACAAAATCCTCCATCCACGCCGGCAAACAGCCAATGTCACTACCCTGTCTCATTCGTCCGTTCCGGCGCTTTTTTGAATATCAGACCTGTTGCAGAACACTTTCGGCTTTGACGATATACTCATCCTGCTCTTTTCGGCTTAAATTGTTCCAAAGGACATTCCAACCGCACACGCGCACTTGCAAATTCGGATAATTCTCGGGATGCTCTTGAGCATCTCGAAGCATCTGCGGCAGAAACACATTCATTTGGATCGACTGCCCGCCCTGGTCCATGTAGGTATCAATGAGTGATTTCATGGCCACAAGGCCGTCTTCACCCTCTGTGGCCGACGGATGCAACATAAGATCAACACAGAAGCTCTCAGGATACATGAACGGCGAGAGGCTCGTTGCCGATTGAATCATGGATGTTACGCCGTTTTTATCGGCACCGGAAACGGGATCGGCATTTTTGGCAAGTTCCATACCGGCCTTTCTTCCGTCGGGTGTTGCCAACGTTTTTTCACCCTGCCATAAGAACTGCATAGCCGAATGCATGTTGGATTTATAGACGCCGTTTCGTTTATTGGGTCTGTTGTTAATTCGATGGCAGAAATAGGCAGACAAAGCATCGGCGATCTGATCGGTTTCGGGCTCATCATTGCCGAACTTGTACGGCAAGTGCAACACCTTTTCGCGCAACTGCTCATGACCTTCCCAGTTATCCTCGATAGCCTGTTTCAACTCGGCCATGGTCACTTCTTTGTTTTCAAACACCAACTTCTTAACCACCATAATAGAATCAACCATAGTGGCAAAAGAACAGTTTAACATCGTCGAGTTATTAAACTTCACACCATTTTGATAACCGTCCCGTGCATTTTCAAGACTGGAAACAACCGTGCCGCTGTACAAGGAAGACGGATTCACAAAGGACAGCCACGGTTCATAGTCGTCTACGATCTCCATAGTTTGATCAACCAAATTCATCCATTGCGACAAAACAGCATAATAGAATTCTCTAAAATCACGGAAAGCGCAAACATCACCGGTTTTCAAACCGACCTGTGCGCCTATGCGGCGATCCCAACCATTGGAAAAGACATATTCGACCGCCTTAGCGGCGTTAATGTAGCCGGTACCCGTTGCCACCTCATTAGCACGAACGCCGGTTTCATAGCAACCACGAATGTCCATGTCCAGTGCTTCCTCATAAGTTGCACCGTAACTCATGACACCCTTGACCATGGCCGGCTCACAGCAGAACACAAAACAGCTTTGTCCCCGGCGAATCATATCCAACACCTTGTTGGTAAATTCAACCGGTGTGCTTTTACTGTATTTAATCTGAATTTTAGGATTATAAATCTTGATTTGGTCATATACTTCCAAAATATCATAAGACAGATTATTCACCCTGGTGGTGCCGTCGAGATTGGTGCCGGCCAGATAGAACGGCTGACCCCAGTAGTTGCCGATGGCCGACCACTGCATCATAAAGTAAGCCAAATACTCCTTGATTTCTTCCCGAGTAAAGGTGCCGTTTTCCAAATCTCTCTGATAGAACGGATACAGCGTTCTATCTAAGCCGTTGCCCAGCGAACGAACCTGATAGCTATCAATACTTTCCGATACCAAGAAGTAAATAAACATCAACTGCATGGCCTCGTAGATATTGGTGGGAGCACCATCATACAAATGCTTTAAGCAAACGGCAATTTTTTCGGCCTTTTCATGGGTTTTGGTCAGTGCCAGACGATACCAACGGTCAATAATCATCAAGATAGAGGAATACTCCATAATGATACCGTCAAAAAAGGCTTCCTGCTCCTTGGTCATATGGCCGGTCGCGGCGCACTTATCCTTATAGTTTTCAGCTCGCTCGATGATCCCCCGAATGCCGAGGTTTACGATAGACTCCCAATCCGGCACAACATGGTCATAGTCCGGCCAAAGAGAAACGGCGGCAGAATCATTAAACAAACGCTCACGGGCAATAAGCTCCGGCTTTCTCTTTTTTTTGGATTCAGCCTCCCAGGGCCAAAAAGTCACAGAATTAGCCAAACGGTTCAGCGAATACAGACCGACAAAATAGTCATGCTCATTGACATACAGTCTTTCATTTTGCAAAACATATTCAATAGCCTTGGCTTTTGCAACAGGATGCGGCAAATCTGCTATTTCGTCAGCGAGTTTTTTCAGTCCCTCTAAAATAGCGTCGTCATCCAATCCGCTGTTCTCATCATATCCGGAGCCGTGATAAATCATCCTCGTGTATGGGTTAAACGGCTCATCCGGGTTATGGAACTTTCTCTCAATATAAGGCTTGTCTAAATCAAATGTCTTAAACATAATAGCTACCTCCGAAAATAATTCTACACTCTTTATATTATAAATCGAAAACATTGTCAAATAAAATTCAAAACAACTTGACCTTTTCAAAACAAAACATTATACTGATAACAAAGGAGGAAACAGCTGTGAAAGACTTTATGAAAGAAGATTTTATGATTTCAAAAATACTCCTTTCCTGCTATGTTGCCAAAGGAACCGGAACTCTTATTCACCGAAACAGGCAGGGACACGGTTTAGCGCTTCATGTCAGCGGTAGGGACATGTATACCTTCAAAAGCGGAAAAAGCATCACGGTGGACGGCAATCACATCATTTATCTGCCAAAGCATTCCTACTACCAAGTAACCAATTGCATTCCCGGGGAATGCTATGCTATCAACTTTGACATTTCGGATGAGGTGTCGCTTGAACCGTTTGGCATGGAAATGAAAAACCCTGCGCCCGTTTTGGAGTGTTTTAAGAGTGCCGCCAGTGCTTGGAGTAAAAAGAATCCCGGTTATCTATACCAATGCACAGCAGATTTATATCGAATTCTGTATATCATGAAAAAGGCCTATTACTCACAGTATTTGCCCGATACATACTATGCCAAAATCAAGCCGGCGGTTGAAAAAATTCACCGCACCTACACCGACGGCGTATTAAGCATTAATGAATTATCCGGTCTGTGCGGCATAACCCCCGAGTATTTCCGTCGCTTATTCAAAGCATATTACGGGGTTTCGCCTCTTCGCTACATCAACGATTTAAAAATCAGCCACGCCAAGGAGTTAATTGAATCGGGATTATATACCGTCACACAAGCCGCCATACAATCCGGCTATAACGATATGAGCTACTTTAGCCGTGAATTCAAACGAAAAACCGGAAACCCTCCGCGGTTTTATCTTTAACGCCTCGCCGGCCACTGACTCACTTGAACAAAACATCTATCATTATCCTTCTGCAAACGTCATGTGCCTTATCTGCATATTGACGATTATGCTGCTAAAAAAGCATATTTAGGCCTAAATCAAAGCCGCCAAAATGTTCAAACATCAAATTATATTGGTTGCATAATAGCAATATATGTCTGTAAAGAAAGATACATTTTACTTGTAAACCACGTTCAATTTTGTACAATGATGATAGTGTTCCTTGAAAGGATCGAAGGGCTAATGGTGAGAGTAACTATCTATAATGAATTTATCCATGAAAAAACCAACACGAATGTCAAAGCCGTTTATCCAAATGGTTTGCACGAGGTTTTGAAAGAAGCATTATGTGATGAGGAGATCACAGTTAGAACCATCACTTTTGATAACATTCAGAATTTAACAAAGGAATTATTGGACAGTACGGATGTCCTTCTTTGGTGGGGTCACTGCAAACACGCCGATGTTCCGGATGAAACGGCCGTCCTTGTGCAAAATGCTGTCCTTTCGGGCATGGGTGCGATATTTTTGCATTCCGCTCACCATTCAAAACCGTTTAAGCTCTTAATGGGAACCCCCTGTTCCCTGTCTTGGAGAGAAGACGGAGATCGAGAGTATCTTTGGGCTTGCGATCCTTCTCACCCGATTGCCGAGGGTGTTGACCGTTACATAAAATTGGAGCATGAAGAAACATATTCAGAGCCATTCAGCATTCCAGAGCCGGACAAACTCATCTTCATCGGCAACTATGAAGGCGGCGAGGTTATTCGTGCCGGCTGCTGTTACCGTCGTGGTTACGGCAAGATTTTTTACTTCCAGCCGGGACATGAAACGTATCCGATTTATTACCACCCAATGATCATTCGTGTTATCAAAAATGCCATTCATTGGACCTACAACCCCTATCGTAGCGACATTGATTGTCCGCACATAAAGAGAATTGAGGAATGAACAATATGAAAAAAAACTGTGCTGTTATCGGTTACGGCGGTCAGGGCAGTTGGCATACCCGTCAGATTCTTGCCAGTGATGTCGTGGCTCTTTCGGGCATCTATGACATTGACCCTAACAAAAGCCGGTTAGCGGAGAAAAACGGCATTCACGCTTACAAGAATGTCAAAGAACTATTGGCCGATTCGTCGGTGGACACCGTTGTGATAGCGGTACCGAATGACTGCCACAAAGAATTGGTGATAAAAGCCTTAGAGGCCGGCAAGAATGTCATCTGTGAAAAACCGGTTGAAATGTCGGTGGCGGCCTTAGACGAAATGCTGGCGGCCGCCCATGAGTCCGGAAAGCTTTTTACCGTCCACCAAAACAGACGGTGGGATGTTGATTTTTTGGCCATGAAACAGGTCGTCCAATCCGGTGAAATCGGCGAACTGATTAACATTGAATCCCGCGTTCACGGGTCCCGCGGGATTCCGAGCGACTGGCGCTGTCACAAACCATACGGCGGTGGCATGATTCTTGACTGGGGCGTTCATCTGATTGATCAGATTCTGCAAATCATCAAGGAAAAAATTGTCGGTGTGTACTGCACCATAACCCATATCACCACCGATGAAGTGGATGACGGGTTTTCGTTGTCCCTCTACTTTGAAAGCGGGAAAACCGCTTATATCGAGGTCGGTACCTACAATTTTCTCAGTATGCCGCGGTTCTATTTGCAATGTAAAAACGGCAGTGCAAAAATTGAAAACTGGCAAGAGAAAGCACAGGTTGCTCGCTTAAAGGCGTGGAACGAAAAGGATGTTCTGCCTGTTCAAACAGCCGCCGGCATCACCAAAACCATGGCGCCGCGGGACGAAATCACCCTTGATACATATGAAATTGAAAAGCCCCTGAGCGATGTTCATGATTTTTACCGCAATTTCTGCGCTGCTGTTGACGGCAAAGATGAGTCGGCTGTTAAACATGAGGAAGTTCGTCGGGTGATGCAGGTTATGGAAGCTGCTTTTGCCTCTGCCGATCATCAACAACGATTAGAGGTTAGCATTTAATGGTACATCTTGCCACAGTCGGCACGAGTGCCATCACTGAAAAATTTTTGTCGGCAGCCCTGTCTACCGGCCGATTCTGTCCGAAAATTGCCTATTCCCGAAGTGCCGAGAGAGGGGCGGCTTTTTGTCAAAAGTATGGTTTTGAATCCTTTTCCACCAATCTTCGAGCTATGGCACAGTCCCCTGATATTGACGCTGTTTATATTGCTTCCCCCAACGCTTTGCATTATGCCCAAAGCAAACTGTTTTTGGAAAACGGCAAGCATGTCTTGTGTGAAAAGCCCATCACATTAAGCGCAAAGGATTATGATGAACTATTGCGCCTTGCCCGTCAAAACGGAGCGATTTACATGGAGGCCATTATGAGCCGCCATTATGCCGGCCGACGAACCCTACTGTGCGCCATAAAGGACATCGGTGATATTTCGGTGGCAAGACTTACCTTCTGTCAGCGTTCCAGCCGATATGATGCCTTCAAAAACGGCGAGAAGGTCAATATCTTCGATATGTCCCTGGGCGGCGGTACGCTCAACGATTTAGGCGTGTACTGCGTTTATGCGGCTGTGGA
Source organism: Clostridiaceae bacterium (assembly GCA_016295355.1). Taxonomy (GTDB): domain Bacteria; phylum Bacillota; class Clostridia; order Oscillospirales; family Acutalibacteraceae; genus SIG607. The sequence goes on along the minus strand of JAEDLK010000020.1, from coordinate 22,205 downwards.
TTTGTTCGGAATGCCCAAAACCGTTAAGGCCACCGCCTCTTACTTTGATAACGGCGCCGATAAATCGGGTTCGGCTCTTTTCGAATACGACGGCTTTACCGCTGTTTTATCCTACAGCAAGACCGGACAATCAGCCATATGCTCAGAAATCGTCGGGGATAAAGGTGTAGTACAAATTGGTTCTGTTTCGCAATATGCTGATATTTCACTGGTACAAAACGGTACAGCGACCAACCTATCCGGTTTTCCCTCCCGTGATCAAATCATGGGTGACGAGGCTGTTAAGTTTGCCGATTATCTTGAAAATCCAACCGATTTTGCCGACGATTTTAACACCGTTTCTACCCTTACGCACAATGTTCATACCTGTATGGACATGATTAAACAAGAAGCTTCTATCATCTACCCGTTAAAGGAGGTCATCGTATGAAATTAGGTATTGTCAGCGCGATTTATGACGGTTTTTCCTTTGAGGAGGCTGTGGAAAATGCCGTCGTTAACGGTTGCGAGTGCATGGAGGTCGCCTGTTGGCCACAGGGCAAAGCAGAACGACGCTATGCCGGTGTCAGTCACATTGATGTAGACAACACGTCCCCTGAGTATGTTGCTTACATTAAGGATTTTTGCAAAGAAAAAGGCATTGTCATTTCTTCTCTTGCCTTTTATCCAAACACGATGGACGGGGACAAAGAAAGGCGTGAAGCCAATATTGCCCATCTAAAAAAGGTCATTCGTATGAGTGCTTTGTTAGAGGTGAATATGGTCACCACCTTCATCGGTCGTGATCAGTACAAAACCGTTGAGGAAAATTTGGCTCTATTTGAGGAGATTTGGCCACCCATCATTCGCTTGGCCGAGGAAAACGGTGTTAAGATTGCTATCGAAAACTGCCCTATGCTGTTCGGTGCCGATCAATGGCCGGGCGGACAGAATTTGTTCACCACGCCCTCCCTTTGGCGCAAGATGTTCAAAATCATCGACAGTGACAATTTCGGCATTAACTTTGACCCCAGTCACTTTATTTGGCAACAAATGGACTATCTTAAACCGCTTTACGAATTCAAGGACAAGATTTTCCATGTCCACTTTAAGGACATTAAGCTCTTCCCCGATAAGCTGAACGATGTCGGTATCATGGCTTACCCACTGGAATACATGAGTCCTAAACTCCCGGGACTGGGCGATGTTAACTGGGGTCAATATGTTTCCGCATTGACCGACATCGGTTATGACGGCTACGCTTGCATCGAGGTTGAGGACAAGGCCTTTGAGGGCACCAAACGACGCATTATGGATTCCGTTTCATTAAGCTGTCGCTATATGCGCCAGTTCGTAATATAAAACCATAAAACATAATAGACGGAGGTATCATCATGGCAAACATCGCAGGTCTGGACGCTTATCAAACTAACCAGGAAACTGAGGTTATTGATGCGTCCAAAAAGGTAAAAATTGCTATCATCGGCACCGGTTGGATTGCCGAAGCGCACATTGACAGCTACCTGAAAATGGAAGACGTCGAAATCGTGGCATTGGCCGATCTCGTTCCCGGCAAGGCCGCAAAATTTGCAGAGAAATTCAAGTTAAAAAACTGCCGCATTTACGAAAGCGATGAAGAACTGCTCAAAAACGAAAAGGAGTTAGACGGCGTCAGCATCTGTACCTACAACTGTCAGCACGCTCCCTGCGCCATCCACGCTTTGAAGGCCGGCGTCAATGTCATGCTTGAAAAGCCCTTCACCGTCACACTGGACGAGGCCATCGAGGTCATGAAGGCCGAAAAAGAATCCGGCAAGATTTTGACCATCGGCTTCCAGCCCCGTATGAGCGAAAACATGAAAATGATCAAAAAGATTGTTGAATCCGGCGAACTGGGCAAGGTTTACTATATGCAGGCCGGCGGCGGACGCAGACGCGGTATCCCCACCCCGTTCGGCACCACCTTCATTGAAAAGGAAACCGGCGGTGTCGGTGCCGTAGGTGACATCGGTTCCTATTCTCTGGATATGCTGTTGGGTGCTGTCGGTTATCCGAAGCCGTTGACCGTATCGGGCTATACCTCTGCCTTCTTTGGTACGGATCCCGCCTATTACCCATCCCATCCGGAATATGCCGAAAAGTTCGGTGTTGACGATTTTGCGGCCGCCTTTATCCGTCTTGAGGGTGATATTATTCTGGACTTCCGCATCTCTTGGGCTATGAACATGGACACCTGCGGTGATGCTTTGATTCTGGGCACTAAGGGCGGTCTGCGTATTCCGTCTACCGATTGCTGGAACGGTGAATTTGACAAACCTCTTACCATTTACAAAACCATCGGTGACACAACGATTCAATACGAAGTACCCCTGCAGCCGGCCGGCACTCTGTTCTACAAAAAACTGCGTTCCTTTATTGATGCTATCAAGAACGGTGGTAAAGCAACCGTTCCGTCCAGCGAAATTGTTTACAACCAGGCCATTATCGACGGTATTGTTCGTTCGGCCAAGCAGGGCAAGGAAATTGTCATTGAAATTCCCCAGATTTAAGACAAAGGAGCAATCATGATGTTTCATTTTCCAATAGCATTGCAACTGTATTCCGTACGCGAAGATATGAAACAGGACTTTGAAGGTACCCTTAAAAAGGTAAAGGCATTGGGATATGAGGGCGTTGAATTTGCCGGTTTGTTTGATCACACCGCCGAAGAAGTCAAGTCCATATGCGAGAAGATCGGTCTTGTTCCTATTTCCGCCCATGTTCCCTATGACGAGATGCAAAAAGGTGAGGAAACCTTCAAAATCTATGCTGAAATCGGTTGTCGATATATAGTCATTCCATGGATATCCGTTGACAAACTGGCCGGCGGCGAAAAAAACGCCGAATTCTATGACAATGTCAGAAAATTCGGCAAATTGGCTGTGAAACACGGCATGAAGCTTTGCTATCACAACCATGATTTTGAGTTTGAGCGTGTGAACGGCGAATACAAGCTTGATCTATTGTATCAGGCCATTCCGGCTGATTTGTTGTTGACCCAGCTGGATACCTGTTGGGTAAATGTCGGCGGTGAAAATCCGGCTGATTTTATTCGCAAGTACAACGGCCGTGTTGAAATTGTTCATCTGAAGGACTTTTACGGCGTCAAAAACGACCATATGTATGCCCTTATCGGCGACAACGACAGCAAAAACGATGAGCCTGCCACCGGGTTTGAATACCGTCCGGTCGGTTCCGGCTTGCAGGACTTCCCCTCTATTTTGAAAGCGTCTAAAGAAGTCGGCGCCGAATGGGTGGTTGTGGAACAGGATGAACCCAGCATGAATAAAACCCCACTTGAATGTGCCGAAGCAAGTATTAACTATCTCCGTTCGATTTTTTAAGGGAGATATTGTTGTTACGATAGGTAATCGGTGATACGCCAACATTTTTCTTAAAAGCACGATTAAAGCTTCGTATCGTTCCAAAGCCGACATCTTCCGAGATGTCGGCTATTTTTTTGTTTGTTTCACGCAGCAAATTGCAGGCCTCGTCAATCCGTAGATTGTTGATATAGTCATTAAAACTCACCTTTAGGTGTTGGTTGATAATGTGCGACACATAATAATGATTCAAATGTAGATTTTCAGCCACGTCCGAAAGAGTGATAGCGGTATTATAATGGTCAGTGCAATAACTGGTAATACGGCAAAGGGTTGAATTGCTGTCGTCACTAACAACACTCAGTTTCATCTCGGGCAGCAGGAGGCTCATAATGACACTCAAACAACCGCAGATAGTCAACATACCATATTTACCCGAAGATTCCTTCATCACCTCAAAACAATGCCGCATTTCAGGTTTGTTTTCACAGGAAAAACAGTTCTGATCGGGAACGTTCTTTGAGAGCATATCACTGTAACCGTGCATGATTTTTGGGGAAAAGACATACACATGGTACTCCCCATCTTCAAGAGTTTTGTAATAGTGAATTTGATTGGGAAATGCTACAAAGACATCCCCGGGGTTTAATACGCAACTATGCTTATTGGCATAAGCCACAGCCCTGCCCCGAACGACATATATCAATTCCATTTCCTTATGTAAATGAATAATAGGAGAAAGACTGGTAAAGTAAAATATGTCGATTGATTGATCCCTATTTTCATAGAACACTCTCATGACCATCATCCCCTTGTTTATATTATAGCATAAAAAAACTAAAAATCCAGCGATTTGTTCAATGGATAATAGAATGTGTTAACTGTGCTCAAAGCAAGCAAAAAACAGAGTCTAACCAATTTGGTTGAACCCTTTAATGTGCCCGAGTGTTTATAAGGAATGGAGATTTCGCCGGAAAGTGAATGATCTTGTGGTAAGGGCCAAAATTTCACCGTTGAAAAGCGCAATAATATGGGAGAGGATTGTTTTGAGCGTGTTTTTATTGATTTCTGCCACAGCGAAAAGGCATATATGTCTATGATGAATACAACGCCATATTGTTAACAGAACAATCCAACCACACCGAAAGAAAACAACCGCAATCTTATATCAAGATTGCGGTTGTTCTTTGGCGGAGTAGGAGAGACTTGAACTCTCGCGCCGGTTACCCGACCTACGCCCTTAGCAGGGGCGCCTCGTCACCACTTGAGTACTACTCCGAATGGATCACCGGTTCCAAACAATATTCTATCGTTACTTACGAAAGGGTTGGCGGAGAGGAAGGGATTCGAACCCTTGGCTCTTACGAGTCACTGGTTTTCAAGACCAGCTCCTTAAACCGCTCGGACACCTCTCCATGCGACTGCTAAATTATAGCATACGAATGAGGCTTTGTCAACCGGAAAATGCAAGAAAATCCTTGTATTTTTCGTTTGCTGCTGTTATACTGTGCTTGCAATACTTTGGGGAGGCGTTATCATGAAGGTCACTGAATATAAAGTACTCGGAAAATTGCCGGATCCTTTTCAGATGAATAACGGTCGGCGTGTTAAGAGCCTAAATGATTGGAATATGCGGCGTCATGAAATCATAAAAACCGCCGTTGAGATGCAATACGGCGCCATATTGCCCGAACCGGAATTTATCGAGATTGTTCGCATTAACCCAGCCTATTTTTATGCCGATGCACTGGTTAATTACCGTGTAACAACCGGCAGACGGGATCATCCTGTTTCCTTTACCATGTGTATCAAATTGCCGTCAGACTTTGAATACGGTCACCGTTATCCGGCTGTCATTGACGGTGATATGTGCTGGAGTCCTGCCAATCAGCTTGAAAATATGCAGCATTTCACCAACCACGGCATCATGTTTGTTACCTTCAACCGTACCGAACTGGTTTACGACTGTGCCTTTAAGAAAACCAGAGAGGCAGGTCTTAAAGGTCCCCTATTCGACTGTTATAAAGACAGCGGGGCCGGCGTGATTCAAGGTTGGGCATGGGGCTTTAGCCGTTGTGTAGATGCTTTATTGCAAACCGACTTATTGGATGACTCCATGATAGCCTTTACCGGTTTTTCCAGAGGTGCCAAATGTGCCCTGTTAGCCGGTGCTTTGGATGGGCGTGCCACCATCGTCAATCCGGTTGAGACCAATGGTTTGGGTGCTGCCTGTTTTCGTACCCATCTTACCGCCATCAATGACGAAGGTATAGAAAAACGCAGTGAAACGCTGGCTGACATGGTTGTGAATTTTCCTCAGTGGATTACCCCGGCATTAGAGTCCTATGCGATGAAGGAAGAAGAACTCCCCTTCGATTCCCATTATCTGAAAGCATTAGTGGCCCCCAGAACCCTGCTTGTCGGCGAAGCGGAAAACGATATTTGGGGTAACAGCATCGGCTCCTATCAAACCAACTTGGCCGCCAAAGAAGTGTGGAAATTCTACGGCAATCCGGAGAATATCCTTTGGTATTATCGCAAGGGCAACCACGCCCATGAAGAGATCGACTATGCCATGCTTGCCAATGTTATGCGTCACCGCTTGACCGGCGAACCGCTTAATGATGACTTCGGCAAAACACCCTTTAAGAAAGAGGATTTTCCGCCGATTCATGATTACGCCTGCCCGGTTCGTAACGACTGATAGCCCTTTTTAAAACGAAAAACAAAACCACCCATGGTTTTCTTTGCGTTTCGTTTTCGAAGCACATTGAAAACCTTTTGGTGGTTTTTTTACAGCCGAAATTTCAACCGTTTATAAGGCACCGTTATGAATGCAATTCTAACCATTGCATGGCCTTCTCTTTGGAAAGCGAACGCAGATTCTCTTTCGTATAAGGTGATTGCGCACCGCCATTGACATAAAGAAAATAATGACCGTCGGTTGTTTGCCAAAGTATTTCCTCATACCCATACGGATCGCCATACACACCAACGCAATACTTTTTCACCAAAACGGCCTCTTCCGTATCATACAGACGCCGTCGGATTATTTTTTTCATAAAACACAGCCCTTTCTTCACCAATCAAATTGTACCTCATAAGGATAAGAAAATCAACCCATATCTTATCCATAAACAATCCCCCTATTTGCTGCCTTTTCATAAGACATCACAAATCACTTCACAGAATCTATCAGATTTTTGAAAAATACCCCATACGGTAGTTTCTTTGTTCTACCATAGGGGGACCCTCTTATGTTTCCGATTATTTCGGTTCTTGTCATTTTTCCTTATCAATCGGCATTATATTTCCTGTGGATATCATATATCAATAAACCATTTGAGTACTTTACGCCGATTTGAGTTGCAAACGTAATTTGTCGGCAATCATGGCAATAAATTCGCTGTTTGTAGGCTTGCCCCTTTCATTCTGAATGGTATATCCGAAATAAGAATTCAGCACCTCCACATCGCCTCTGTCCCATGCAACCTCAATGGCATGGCGAATAGCCCGTTCAACTCGGGATGCCGTGGTTTTATGCATTTTAGCAACAGATGGATACAACAATTTAGTAACAGAGTTAATTGCATCGCTGTCACGCACTACCATCATGATGGCTTCGCGCAGATAATGATAGCCTTTGATGTGAGCCGGTACGCCGATTTGATGAATAATATTGGTCACCATAACCTCCAGTTGCGTATCGCTCACGCCTTCTTGCTTGACGGAATTACCGTCAAGTACACGCCAAGAATTAAGCTGAATAATGCGATCGGCTATCATATCCATATTAAAAGGTTTAATAAAATAATAGGCCACACCGCCGGCCATGGCTTCCTTCTCCAATCGAGCGTTTTCATAGCTGGCCATGGCGAAGAACGACGGCGTTTGATGCAAGGAGTTACGAGTGTACTGCATGACACCCAGCAAATCCAGACCCGGCATAAACACATCCGACAAAACTACATCCGGCCTTATCTGACGAATATGTTCCAAGAGGATATTACCGTCTTTTTCGCATAAAAAGACATCCATGCCTCTTTTTTTGAGTGTTTCCACACACATTTTGCTAAACTCTGATTTATCATCAGCCAGCAAAATTCGGTACGATTTTTCCATTGCTAATTCCTCCTTTTTTTTGTAAAAGTATTCTACCACTATATTTCAATTTTTTCAACATCTTTTTGCCAAAAAAATAAGAATATTTCACATAAAAGAAAAAATAACCAAAAAAATACCTTTTATATTTACATTTTTCGACAAAATATGATTTTTCGCAACATTTATAGTGCCAATTATTGGTATTTTTTTAACAATCTTTTTTTGATTTTACACGCCGTCCGGAGCATATAAAACATAACCTCCCTTGTTTTACGGCAAAAAAACAACCCCAAACCGAGAATGACTCTCGCATTGGGGGTTGTCTGTTTGACACTGATTTAATCGTTATACATTTTACGGTCACTGCCGACACCGAACGCATACTTATGAATCACGCCATGTCCAACGGTCATGGCGTCAAAAGACGCCTCTGTAATGGTGTTGTACCGCCGTTTATAATAACGCCAATCCAACTTTTTATTGTTGATGTTCTCAGAAACGCTCAAGGTCTTCGAGTACTGGTCGATACTCGGTGTCGCTGTTGATACCTGCCATACATCAATATCATCCGAATACAGCACCAATTCCGTGTGCATATGACCGAATTGGTAAACCAAAATGCGTCCGGTGGCATCACTGAAATCCACTGTGCCGATTTTGCTGTTCATATACGGTTGTTTCATTTGATATGCTCCGATGATTTGGCGAAGTTCCGTACCGCAGTTAATCGCACTGCCATAACAGTTAGTATCATAGTCAATACCCATATGGGAAAGAAAAATATAGTCATAACCATCGGGAGCTTTCAGTGCCTCTTGAATCAACCAGGTCATTTGACGATGACTGTAGCCCCAATAAGTGGCGCCCGAGTAGCAACGGCTCGGTCCCGAAGCCTGATCATTCTTCACCTTCATGGCAACAAGGTTACCCTCTTCATCCGTTTCATATGGATAATCAATGGCGTCCAAACAAATAATACGGGTCTTTTTGCCGACCAAATCATAGTAATAATACCGTGAATGGGGGTTATGGCTGTCATGCACAATGGTATCGGGAGAATTGAGTTGCAATACACCCTGCGTCCACTCCTTTTGCCCCACCACCAAGGCCGGACGATAATCAATGCCGCCGGACCAATAACAATGATAACAGTTATCATCGTGATTGCCAACCAAAATTAACACCGGCTTGGTCGATTGCTTTAACGGCTCTAAAATACGATTGGTATCACTGATAGCACTTTCGCGAGAACTGTACATACCGGTGGTAATATCGCCGCCGACCGCCACGAAATCGATGGATTCATCCTCATTGGCCATTTTGGCAATGGTGTTCATTTGGCGCACCAAAGCATTTTTTATTTCCGATGAATCAGATGAACAGTAGTGAATGTCTGTGATGAACAAATAATTCACACAGCCCTCGGCTGTTTGAGCTATTTTGCGTTCCACATTACCGATTTCTACATCATACATCAAATCCACCCTACTTCCCGAATACAGTGATTGATATTGTTCTGTTGGTACATCAATGGTTACGGTATCCAACCTGTCTTCGCTTGCCAAGCGCACATACGAACCGCTCCTCATAACCAAGGAGCCGGTGATGCTGGTGGGATTGAACGCATCCTCCAGGGTTATACCGAAGTCACTCATCAAAGCGGTGTTCAGTTCAAAGAATTCATTATAAAAGAATACCTTATAAGGCGTTGTACTGTTAATGACCGTTCCGGTCGGCAAAAAGAAATAAGCATCTTTCATGCTTTGACCGCCGTTTGCCGTGTCAATTGCGCTTTCGGTCAGTGAGCTGTGGGTCAATAAGCCGTCGGTTGCATCCAGCCGCGAATAATCCAAGAGATCCGGCGTATTGGGTATAGCTGCCACACAAGTTGTCAGCGGTTTACCGTAATACACCTGTCCATCCTCGGTCACCACATATCCTCTGGCCGAAATCTCACGAGTGTCATTCTGCTCAAGACCGGTCACGCACACACTGAACACACGGGCAGTCGTTATCGGGTTTTGACTCCAGCAGGACTGAAAATCTTCGATGCGTTCCGACTTTATGATACCATGTTTTCCGGCATTTTCAAGTAACAATTCTTCCGAGGAGGCGCCGCTCTTAAAGAGAATACCACGCTTGACAATCGTCAGATTATTGCCGGCTATTGGCACGCTGTCCACGGCACCGGATTCGTAAGCCATATAAAACCGTAATGCCTGCTTGCCGTTTTTATCCGGCTCAATCAAACGGGACACACCCACCGTAGAAACAACCTTGGAAACGGTCATATCATCTAAATAAACCGTCACATTGCCGTCAGCCATGATTTGTCCTACAGGCACAAGGCCGGCACCGGCAAAAGCATTAGCCGCAGAGAAATCGGTTTCCATCATGACGCTCCCTCGGCGGAAGGCTTCACTTGCTTCAAAGGATTGTTCTGCAAACAGTACATTTTTCTTGGCCGCATTATTTGCCTTACCGACACCAAAACCCAGGGTAAAGTCTGCATCAGACTTATAAGAAAAATCGATACGATAGGTCGTCTTATCGCACAATGAAAAGGTGTTGCGGTTGCGTATTTCAAAGCTTGACAAATAGCTCTTTGTATCGGCCTTTGCCGTGACTTTCAAAGAGGCCTTTCCGGTTGCCGACTGCTCATCTGTAATGGTGCAACCCATACCGCTTGCCCGGTCAAAATACAAAACGCCCTCATCATATTCACAGGTGTACAGGTCAAAGCCGCAGTAGCCGGCCTGGTTTTGAGTCGAAACGGTTTGTTCGTTTGCCAGCTTTCCATAGAAGGTCGTATCGGTATTGCCGACCCTTTTTTCACAAACGGCTGTTGTACAGGTTTCATCCAAATACCAACCGGTAACGCTTGCCTTGGTCACCTGTGCCTTAGCATCATAGTCATGATACAACTCTTCGTTGATTTCCTGGGGCAATTCAACAAAATCACCCGGACGGTGTACCGTTTCTTCCATCAGGAGCTTCTGACCGTCAGCCTTGACGGTGTAGACATAGCTCTTGGCCATTTTTTCAAGCTTGACATAATCAATATCGAAATCAGCGTCAACGTTACCGCCGGTTGTTAAACCAATATAGAACTGATCCAGCGTTGCACTGCCTTTCACGGTATACTCTTCGGGCGTGGTGAAATAGCCAACCACATCCACAAAACCGTCGGTTTGCTGAATATTTTCCTGCATCACGGTATAATGATCGGAAGCCGAAGAGAAATCATCACCATAGACCACATAATAGGTCAACGGCTTATTGGTATAGTTCACACGCACTCCGGCAGTGACACGGTAGGTTGTGCCGGTCGGCAAGGCGATATTTTCGTCACCCTCGCCCGAGGCATTGCACGAGCCGGTCGGCGTGACGGTTAAATTGAAGTTGCCGAGCCAAGCACCGCCCTGGGAAGCCCCGTAATGGCAATGCAGATAGGAGCCGCCCAAAACAGATGCATCCCGTTTGATGGAAAAATACGGTGCATCGGTGATACCGTCATGCGAATAAGCCCAACAGTTTTGATTGACACGCACCTTCCACTTTGAAAAGTCCACGGTGCGTTCATATCGGTCGTACCCTTCATATACATTCTCTTCCCAAACGGCATAAAGAGTCTTTCCGTTCAAAGAGGCATCCACACGGCCGACAAGTGGTTCACCATTCGGCGTCAAGCTCCACCCCACCAGCAAGTGACCCTCATAAATGGGGACCGTGTCCACCGAAAGCGGACCGCCGACCGCCAATTTTGTTGCCAGTGTGTTGCCGGTTTCAAAGGCACCGCCGTTTGCATTCAGCGTCACCGGTGCATTCTGAACCACCTTGGTCAGTTCAATACGATCGATGTTATACTGCACGGGAGCGGTTGTCACCTTTTGACCCTGTGCATCATACACATTCACCATTCCGCCGTCGGTCATGAAGCCGAAGTACGGACCGAACACTGCCGATTCACCGTCTTCTCCGATTAATGAAAAGCCCTTGTCGCCCTCGGTGTAGTCGCCGGTGGTGAAGCTGATTGTTTCGTTATAATATTGATAACGGTTCTTATCAGAATAACCTTCATAATAACGCACTTTGCTTGAAAGGGTTTGACTGCCGTAATAGTTACCGCCCCAGTCCTGATAAGCCACGCTTTGCGTTCGAAAAATCGGATACTTTGGCTGCATCTTTTTCTGAAGATTTTGATCACTTCCCTCAAAAGCGATTGACGGTGTAAAATAGGCTTTTTCATACGCACCGTAAATACCGCCGCCGAAGAATAACTGGCTATAGGTGCCGCTGCATTTTACATAGACAGACACCTTTACTTCATACTCTGAGTTCGGCGTCATCTCATAAGGCATGCCGTCTTCATCAAGCGGAATCACCATAGTACGATTCGGAGCGCTGATTTTCAACGTACCGACAGTTTCTTTGGTGTCTGCGGTGGAAACAGCAATATTTTCCTGCTTCACCTCGACATCATCCGAAAGCGAATGAAGCGGATAAAAACTATGACCCTTCGAATCCAAAAGAACGGTTTCGTTAACCGCTACAGCCGGTACACTTCCCTCGTCAAAGTCAAAAATAACCGTATTGCTTTCTTTAATCTCCTTTTGAGCGATTTTTGTAATAGAAATCGAAGCAATATTAAATTGCACCGGTGCATTCGCCACCAAATTGCCGTCAGCATCATAGGCATTTACCATTCCGCCGTCGGTCATAACGGCGAAGTAATTGCCAAAGTCAGCCCTGACACCGTTGGTCGCAGTCAATTCAAAGCCTTTTTTTCTTTGGATGTAGTCGCCGGTTGTGAAGGTGACGGTATCGGTATAGTATTGACGGCTGGATTTTGTGTAGGTCTCGTAATACCGCACGGTTTTTCCCTTATTTGCAGTTGCATAGTAATTGCCGCCCCAGTCTTGATAAGCAATGCTGCCCGATCGGTAAATTGGGAATTTGACCTCCATATCCGAAAAAGCATCGCTTTTAGTACCCGGAAATCTTATCGAGCTCGTTGTATATTCCGGCTTGTAGGCACCAAATACACCGCCGCCAAAGAATAACTGGCTATAGGTGCCACTGCATTTTACATAGACGCTGAGCGCAACTTCATAGGTGGCCCCCGGCTGAATTTCATATGGCTTTCCGTTAGCGTCTACCGGCACAAAGGTGGTATGAGCCGGTGCCGAAAGTTTCAGAGTGTCAACTACTTCCGTGCCATTGGATGTATTGACAGTAATCTGCTCCAAAGAGGCACTCGCTTCATCCGATGCCGAATGCAACGGATAAAAGGTATTTCCCTTGGCATCGATGCAGGGTGTTTGATTCGCCACGATAGACGACATAGCCCCGTTAGAAAAATCAAACACATAGGTTTCGTACAATTCCGGTAAAGACGCTGTTGTTGCCGATGCAAACATACCGGGATACACGCAAGTCAAAACCATCACAAAACACAATAATAAACACAGCTTTTTCATATGGCACATCCTTAATCGATAGTATCTTCATTATAACATCAATAAGCTCTATTGCTACTTGCATATGTGGCGTAAATTTGTTATAATGTTGCCAAAATAAAAGAAAGTGAATGTTGTTATGTACTTTACAATACCACCTGTTAAAGGCCCCTATTCCGCCATACGGCCCCATACCATCGGACACGAAAAAACCAATCCGGGCCCCATCTACGGTCCTTATCGCCGTAAGCGGATGGTGCTTCAATATGTGGTGAACGGCAAAGGCATTTTTGATAGTCCCTTCGGCAGTTTTACCCTGTCAAAAGGTGATATTTTTGTCATGCACAAGGGTGATCTGGTAAGCTACTTCTCAGACATGGATGACCCCTGGGAATACATTTGGGTAGAATTTGAGTTGAACGATCAATTAAGCGACTGTTTCGACTGCGGTGTCATGCACAATGAAGCTGCCGAGCCGTATTTCAGAGAGTTATTGAAAGCAGAACACATGACATTGGGGCAACTCAGTTATGCGACATCCTGCATTTACCGAATCTTATCGGTTTTGGAAACAAACCAACAGCCGATTCGTTATAATCCGTATGTCGCCGCCGCTATTTCTTTCATTCACAATAACTATTTAACACATTTAACCATTTACGATGTTGCGGCCCATGTCAATCTAAACCGCAGTTATTTTTGCAAGTTGTTCAAAAGTCAAACAGGTCGCTCTCCCAAAGAATTCCTGGAAGACTATGTCATTGATCACACCGCCGCTATGCTGCTCCAATCTGACATCAGCGTGAGTGAAATTGCCGAAACCGCCGGGTACAGTGACCTGGCCGCTTTCAGCAAAGCGTTCAAAAACAGAACCGGCTGTTCCCCATCAAGCTACCGAAAACAAAGTCGGCAAAAATCGGCCGAATCATCATCCTGATCTGCAACGCCGCGATAAGCGGACACATCATATGCTGTTCTAAAAAGGAGAACCGCCACACGCCGTTCTCCTTTTTTGCGTTTCGGTGCTTGTACTTGACAAGGTCGGGTCAAGGCACTATAATGAGTCATACGCAGAGTAGGACACTTGAGCGTTAAGTGCAGTGCGAACGGGGAGTTGCCGTGCTGACGAAAAGGGTTTCTTGCGATTCGGTGTCCGCATCCCGCTGCTACAATCTCGGTATACTCACCCTGCTTGTAGCATCATACAAGGAGGTTTTTTTATGGAAGTCAGTCTATTTTCAAATCACTACTGGAAACGCGCGGCCGCCAATTTCACATCCAACAAAATGCTTTGCTTTGCGGCCTTAATCGCTGCCTTACGGGTGGCGGTGAAATTCTTTGAAATTCCACTGGGCGGTGGCTTGTATTTAACATTTGACTGTTACATCAATGCTCTCGGCTCCTTTGTCTACGGTCCGCTTATGGGACTGGCTGTCGGGGCGGTCAGCGATTCACTCGGTTGCCTGTTAGCCCCTAAAGGCGCTTATTTTCTGCCTTATATCTTGGTGGAGATGTCCAGTTCTTTTCTGTTTGGTCTGTTCCTATGGCAACAAAAGATCTCGGTTAACCGCATCCTTTTGGCAAAATTCACTGTTAATTTCACCTGTAATATTGTTCTGAATTCGCTGTTTTATAAATGGCAACTCTATCTGTTTTACGGCGTGGAAAAAGCGCAAGCCTATGCACTGATCAACACCGTTCGTATTTTCAAAAACCTCATCACCTTCCCGCTGGAATCGGTTTTGATAGCCCTTGTCATCAGTGCCTTTATTCCGGCACTTATTTCCTTACGGCTAACGCCCCCAAACACGCCAAGATTCCCCTTTACCCGTAAAAACATTTTGACCGTGATTGTGTTATTCCTTTTATCGGTTGCACTGCTTTTATTGTATGTGTTTGTCTTAAAGGACTACATCAGTGCCCATCCCATCAAAATTTGGTAATGCCATTTTCCGTCCGAAAGGACGGTTTTTTATGGCCGTGTTATGCCGGTTCACAGGAATTGTTCACCCAAAGAAGTCGGTGTCATAGAATGTAGTAAAGTAACGGCAGTCTAATGCCGTATACTTTAATACGATAAGGGGGACTTCAGAATGCCCGAAAACAATTCTAACCAACCGGACAATAATTTCAAGGAAGCCGTGTGTATTGATGTAGGCCGTGTCTACGACTCCTGTTGTGACCGTGACTGCGTAGAGGATCTGCGCTGTTATTTCTCACCGGAGGCGCAGTGCACCGTCGAAAATGCTATCAGCGTTCGCCTTAAAAAAGCAGAAGTACTTAATGTTTGTATCGATGTAGAACAGGTCAGCTTTAACCGTGGCTATTACGCTTGCGATATGACCTTTTTCTTCCTGGTAACCTTAGATGTATTTACGGCACCGCATACCTGCCCTGTCTGCGTCAACGGTATTTGTAATTTTAACAAAAAGGTCATTCTTTTCGGTAGCGAAGGAAATGTCAAGATTTTTGAAAATAACGCTTGCTGCTCGCCCGAAGACGGCAAAGCCACCATTTGTGACACACCGCGCTGTGTGGTGCAAACGGTTGAGCCGGTTGCACTGTCGGCAAGACTCGGCAAAGTCGGAAACGGTTGCGACTGCTTGTGCAATGTTCCGTCCTGCGTCACCGATGCCATCGGCGGTAATTTAGCTTCTTCTCTCGACTGCAACAGTACCGCTGTCTATGTAACGCTGGGACTGTTCACCATTGTTCAACTGATTCGCAATGTACAAATGCTGATTCCCGTGTACGATTTCTGCATTCCCGAAAAGCAATGCACCGATGTCACCGATCAACCATGCGATGTGTTCCGTCGCATCAAATTTCCTACAAATGACTTCTTCCCGCCCAAGGCCGACCCTGATTGCGGCTGTGGCCACGACGAAAAGTAGACAATTAAAAAGCGTCCCGAAATTCGGGACGCTTTCTACTCATGGAATGATCAGCCAAGTGATGAAGTGTCTAATTGATCAAAGGGAGCAAAGAAATTCTTGATTCCCCTGATCATACGGTCAATACCACCGACAGTGTCACTCTCAAAATTCATCGGCATAACCGGGTCATGTACACTGAGCCGCAGCAAAAACCAGCCGTCCGGTGTGGATACTCTGACACCCTCACGGTTATCATCGGCCACTCGGTAGGTTGGCTCATTTGCCGCATAACGCTCCAAGGCCTCTATCACAGATTCACCATAAGTGCGAAAATCACTTGACAGAATCGACAAACGGCATTCCCGTTCTTCGACCGGCATAGCCAACGGCTCCAAGAAGCGGTCAACATCCACCCCACGGGCCAATTCAATAACAATGCGAGTGACTAAATAGGCACCGTCATCCAGGAAATAGTTTTCTTTGAGAGCCGCATGACCGGAAGTTTCAATGGCCAAAGGACAGTCAACACCCTGCCCGCACAATTCAATAGCCTTGTCGATCACATTCTTATAGCCACGACGATACCGATAATGATGCAAACCCAGATTCTCTTCCAAAAAAACCTTTAATCCGTCACTGGTCACCGAGTCGGTTACAATGGTGGCACCAGGATGCCCTTGCGATGCCAAGCCGGCCGCCAAGGCAATCAAACGATTCCTGTTAATCTCCTTGCCGTCCTTACCGACGCATCCGGCACGGTCGACATCTGTGTCAAAGATGATACCGAGATCGGCCTTGTGTGCCGTCACAGCATGGCAAATGCTGGCCATGGCCGTTTCATTTTCGGGATTTGGAATATGATTGGGGAACATTCCGTCCGGCTCCAAAAACTGGCTACCGGTAATATCAGCCCCCAATTTTTGCAAAACCTGTGTAGCATAAAAGCCGCCTGCACCATTGCCGGCATCCACTACAATGTGATACCCCTTTAAGGGTTGCTCTTGCTCGGTTTTATCGGTGGCCTTGCAAATCATTTCGCGCAAGGAAGCACTGTAATCAGTCATCAAGTCGGTTGGAACGACCTCACCCCGTTGTTTGGGGATATAGAATTCCTTTTCTTCTGCTTTTTGTAAAATGGCCGATAAATCAAACGAATTCAATCCACCCTGCGGGGTAAAAAACTTCAAACCGTTACGGTCATACGGATGATGGCTGGCCGTGATTTGCACAGCAGCATCGGTATGATAAAAGACGGTTGTCATAAACATTGCCGGTGTCGAAGCCAAACAACAGTCCAGCACCTTTACACCGCTTTCCGTCAAGGCTTTTTTCGCGGCCGTGGCAATTCGATCAGCCGAGATGCGGGAATCGTGACCTAAAGCAACGGTCATTTCTTCGGCTGATTTTTCCTTTTGATCGACCAACCAACAAACAAAAGCAGCCGTTATATCGTAGACAGCTTCATCAGTCAGTTCAACTGCGAGGCCATCATGTGCGACAGCACAGCCGCGAACATCGGTTCCGCTTTTTAAGGATAAATAACTCATACTTCCTACTTTCCGAAAACCACCATGCCCAGTATCATACCAAAGCAAAGGGACAGCAAACATACTTCAAGAATGAGCATGGCTTTTCTGTAATTTTCCTGTTTCATTTATCATACACCTCACGGCTATTATTGTCAATTCTGTCAACAATAACCACCGTTACCGGCAACCCCCTGTTGCACTGTAAAACAAACCATGTTATAGTTGAGTTAAGAGGGGATTTCAATGCAGATACATACCGTTGATCCGACAACACTGCGTGTGCTACTCAACGGCTCGGAGGTGGCCCGCTATTTTGGCAGCTTCGAGCAAATCAACTATGAGGACGAGAGCACCCGTCATTCCCTAAACCGCATTCTAAAGCGCGCTATGAATATAACGGATTTTTCACTAAACGGCAAAAAACTGAAAATTGATGTTTCGGCCGCCCCCGAAAACGGTTGCTGTATAGTATTTACCAATCAAATAAAGCATCCCTTTCACTTACGGGTCATGAAACCGCCGTTTGATTTAGTCATACCGTATAAAACCGTTGACGCACTGTTAGATGCCGTTGCAGAACTGTACCCGTCTTATGACGGAAAAAGTTGTGTATATAAAGATGACACCCACTATTTTCTCTGTCTTCCACGCTCGGCTTATCGTCATCTTCCCGGAGTCAGACAGGTCACACCTACTCAAAAGAACTATTTACGAGAGCACGGAACGCTCATTAGTCGTGACGCCGTTAAGGACATCGGCGCCGTTTTGCACAAAGCAGCCGTTAAGAAAGCCGACGAATCTCCTTGACCCGTTCGGATATATTTTCAGCGGAAAAAATGTAATTACCGGCAACTAAAACGGTCGCACCGGCAGCCACTGCCTGTGGGGCCGTTTCGGCATTGATGCCACCGTCTACCTCCAAATCAACGGACAATCCACGGCGGGCAATCTCTTCTTTTAACTCCGTCAGTTTTTGCAGGGCCGACGGCAAAAACTTCTGACCGCCGAAGCCCGGCTCCACCGACATAACCAACACCATATCACATGCGTCCAAATAAGGAAAAATATCTTTAGCCGATGTGTTTGGCTTAATGGTTAAACATGACTTACAGCCGTGGGAGCGAATGCTTTCAAGCGTCTGGCGAACCGGCGATCCGGCTTCATAATGAAAGCCGAGGATATCCGAAACTGCGGCAAACTGCTCAATATAGCGGTGTGGACGGTCAATCATCAGATGTACATCACACGGAAGATGGGTGTGCTGTTTGATGGATTTGATAACCGGCACACCGAAAGAAATGTTCGGCACAAACAGACCGTCCATCACATCCAAATGCAGCATATCTACACCGGCGGACTCAAACTCTTTGATGGCTTGTTTCAATTCCAAAAAGTCCGCTGTCAATACTGATGGCGAAATTTTAACCATGCTAACATATCCCCTTTATTTTGACCTTATACCCTATTTTTACCTCTTCTTATATCAGACCCCTCTATAACAAAACGCATGACTGACGGTAAAATGAGGTGGTTGACATCTCGCCCACCCGTTAACAAGCAGCCTGATACCATCCGATCAATGTGAGTGAGGGTGGCCTCATCCGCCAATAACGGTACACGCAACAGAATACAGCCCATTTCTAAAAATTCTGCCAAATAACATTGGGAATCCAGCGGCGCTTTTGTTCCGGATTATATTGCGTGGTCACCGTCACAACCGGCTTTCCGAAAAAATCGTCCCTTCTCTGTTCATAAAACAGTAAGGCCCAACAACCAACAGTATAACAAAGCCGTCTGTTATTGTCAATGCAAAACCGCTGGCATGGCTCAACGATCGCATGACGACAACATGAGAAATTTCATCGCGAACGATACATAGTCTGCGACGACGTGTATAGAGGTAACAAAAAAGATGCCGGCTTGAACATGAGGACTATAGTTCTTATTATAGGCGGATGTGGTCTTTATGACACTATGCTTTGACGGATAAGATCATGATTCATCGTGGCAGAGAAAAACCGTATATCCGCCCTTACCGTATTTTTGAATGAAGGCGCGGCTTTTTTCGAGATTGTATGAAGTGCCTGTGGGAATCTGCTTTGTCAGGCACTCCCGCATATAACATTCATCGCCTGCGATTATATACTTATTGTCTTCATCTGTTATTTCAACAATCGACGACCCCTTGGAGTGACCGCCGATTTTCACAGCTTTCACGCCGTCACAGATCCGCATTTCCTCCTCAAAGGTGCGAAGATTTAAGTCCTTCGACAAATAATCCTTTCCCGCCTCGTATTCATCCTTTTGGATATAAATAACGGCATTTTTTAAATATTTCGCACATTCAATATGGTCGTGGTGGGCGTGGGTAATAATTAAATCGGTTATTCGGTCGGGTGAAATTCCGATATTATTAAGCGCCTTTACAGAACCGATAAAATCCGTCATATCAAATCCGGGCATAGTTTCACAGCCCGCGTCAACCAATATAAGGCGGTTTTCGGTTTTAAGCAGGTATATTCTGAATATGATGGGGAGGAATTTGTTTTCCGCCCCGTTTTCAAATATCCAGCTTTCTGGTAAAACCGATTTTCCGTAATCTATAGGAATTATATCTATCATTCTACCGTCAATACAACCTTTCCGACATTCTCGCCGCGATAAAGAATATCATGCGCTGCCTCTGCCTCGGTTATCGGCAGAACCTTGTAGATAGTCGGTTTAACTTCGCCCGTTTCAACCTTTGGCCATACGTCACGGATAAGACTTGCAAGTATTTGCGCCTTAACCTCTGGTGTTCTTGAACGAAGCGTACTGCCGATAATCCGTACATTCCTTACATATATGTTTTTAAGGTCGATTTCGGTTTTCTGTCCCGCAAGGGCGGCTATCATTATCCAACGTGCGCCGTGGGTTAAATAATGAATGCATTTGCCCATTATCTCACCGCCCAAACAGTCGATAGCAACATCCACACCGTGACCGTTTTCTAATTCTTCTTTTAAAACTTCGGCAATATCCTCTTTAGTGGTTACAACCACTCTGTCGGCGTTTAAGTGCTTTATATTCTCGGCGATTTCATCGGTTAAAACCGTGGTGATTACCCTTACTCCGAACGCTTTTGCCATAGGAATAATAACGCTTGCAAGACCGCTTGCGCCCGCATGTATCAGTAATGTATTGCCGGCCTTGATTCCGCCCTCAATAAAGAGGTTAAGGTATGCAGTTGCAAAAGCCTCGGGTATTGCCGCCGCCTCTACCATGGAGCAGTTTTTCGGCACGGGCATAAGCATATCGTATTTTACATTAGCGTACTGGGCATATCCGCCTCCGCCCAAAAGTGCGCATACTTTATCGCCTATTTTCCAATTAGATTTTTCCTTCGCGCCGTTAGCTATTTCAACAATAGTACCCGCAATTTCAAGCCCCATCCACTCAGGACAGCCCGCAGGCGGAGGGTAATCCCCCTCTCTCTGCATTAAATCAGCTCTATTCAGCGCCGCCGCCTCGATTTTTACAAGGCAGTCGTCATTTCCTAAAATCGGGTTGGGAACATCGTCCCATCTTAAACTTCTGTCGTCGTTTACTAAAATTGCTTTCATACAGTTTCCCTTTCTGCTTTAAAAGCCTATATGATTAAGCTCGATTTTAATTCCTTCCTCAACGGAAGTGAAATCATCCTTGTTAAGACCTGTTGCCATAAGGATTTTAGTATGATCAACAGCTCGGTCATAAAGTCTGTCATAAATAAGAATATATCCGCCGTGACCTGTATTAACATATTCCTCGGTTTCAGCCCATCTGAATTTTACGCCCGTAAGCCGTGTATAAATATCGGCGACCTCGCCCCAAGTCAGGTTCTGTCCGCTTGAAACGGTGTAAGCTTCTCCGAAACATTCCTTTTTAAAGAGCAGATTGGCGATAAGCTTTCCCGAATTGCCCGCCCAGTCCAAACCAGCGGTGAGATTTTTTGCGGCCTTTGGTAAAAGTATTGTTTTGCCCGATTTCGCGGCGTCAATAATCTCCTGTCCCGAAACGGTCACTAAATCGAACCTTTTATCGGAAAAGGAAATCACGGGGCGTACAATCGTCCAGTTTTTAGTGCCCGACTCCTCCCGCAGATATTTTTCGCACCCTGCTTTCGGTAAAGCGTAATTTTCGGTTTTTAAAAATTCTTCATCATCTTTAACGACATCTGCGAGCAAAGGTGCTGTTTCGGTAATCGGGTGCTGTAAATCGGCATAAACCCGGTATGATGAAAGGAAAATCAGCTGATCTGTTTTACTGCATAAAAGCTTATGAACAGGCTTATAATCATCAACAGAGGTATAATGAATAAAGTTTACTATACCGTCATAGTAGTTATCCTTTAAAAATGCGGTAAGATATTTTAAGTCCGCATTTGCTTGATAATAGCGAAGATTTGGGTTGTCGGAGGTGTAATCCTCAAGACATATAACGTCCACCGCACAGTCTTTTCTTAAAAGCTCCTTTGCAGTATATCTTCCGAGCGTACCTCCGCCCGCTATAAGCAATACTTTTTTCATTTTTATTCACCACACGCTTTTAATAATACTTTATGTAATTTTCTTTCGTATTCATAGGTGTAAGGATTAGACTTTACGCCGTTAACATAATCGGCAAAGGCGCGGAACATAGCGTCATATCTGCCGTGCTCGGGGGATGTGTGACGCTCTCCTTTTTGGTGCCAATTTCCTGAAAAAGCCTCTCTCACTTCGGTGATCTGAGGAGAAAATACATCCTTTAACCCGTTAGATAACCATTCAAACGGGCAAAGCTCAACCGTGCCCTTTGTGCCTACAACCACAAGTTGTCTGCGCTCAAAGCCGCCTATCTCCACAGCGGTGCTTTTGGCAAAGGATACGCCGTTTTTGT
>JAEDLK010000051.1 GCA_016295355.1 Clostridiaceae bacterium | reverse complement strand
GTGGGATTATCTCAAAGAATTTGTCACCTAATAGCTCGGCGATTTTATCCGCATAACAGCCCGCACAGTTTATAAGGTATTTTGCGGTTACCTGTCTGCCGTCTGCCGAGCAGATTCTAAAGCCGTCCTCAGCTTTAACTATAGCCGTAACCTCATAATTTGTGCGAAGCGCCGCACCGTTATCCATAGCATTTCCTACCGCCGCTATCGTAAGCTCATAAGGACATACTATTCCCGCATTTGTCACAAGCAATGCGCTTGTGACATTTTCGGAAAGGTTCGGTTCTTCTTTCCTCGCCTCGTCTCCCAAAAGGATTTTAAGCCCCTTAACACCGTTTTTAATGCCACGCCCATAAAGTGCCTTGACGGTGTTATCCTCGTCGGCTGAAAAGGCGCACACCAGCGATCCGTTTCGCTTTATCGGAACATTAAGTTCCATTGCGGTACTAAAAAGCTTCTCCACACCGATTACATTAAGCTTTGCTTTAAGTGTATCGGGTTCAGGATCATATCCGCCGTGGACGATTCCGCTGTTCGCCTTGCTCGCTCCGCAAGCGACGTCATTTTCCTTTTCAAGCAGACAGACCGACAGACTGTATTTGGTAAGCTCCCTTGCCACCATACCGCCTATTACGCCCGCACCTATAATTGCCACATCATACATTTTTTAACTCTCCTTTTATTCTTCTATCACAAAAACCACGTTTTCAATTTCGGTAAGACTGGATACATCAAGGTCTATTCTTTTATCTATAACAAGATTTATTCCCACATTGCCGCTGTGATTGCTTTTGGGGGCAAATATCTGATAGCTAAAGGCTTCGGGGATATATTTTTTAAGCTCTGTAAGCGTGGCGTTGACCTTGTAAAGATTGTCAAGCTCTATGTATATTACCTCGGCACTTTTGCGATGGCGTTCAAATTTTGCAAAGAGAATAATCGTCGCAAGAAAAAGCACCGTCACTATTAAAGCACCTATATAATAGCCGTAGCCCACCGCTATACCTATTGTCGCGGTGGTCCAGACCCCCGCCGCAGTTGTAAGCCCCGTAATAACATTGTTGGGTTTCAAAATGATCATTCCCGCGCCCAGAAAGCCTATTCCCGAAATCACCTGTGCGGGTAATCTCAATACATTGCCGAAGCCCAAGGTTTGCGAGACATACATACCCGTCATTGCTGTCATACAGGAACCTAAATAGACAAGTATATAGGTTCTCATTCCTGCGGCTCTGCCGTGGCGGGCGCGCTCGCTGCCGATGAAACCTCCGATAATCACCGCTACGAGAAAACGTATAATTGTGTGGATAATAAGCGTTTTCAAGCTTCGTCCCCCTCCAAAAAAAGCGAAAAAGCAAACGGCGTATGATGCCGATTACTCTTCCGCTCTCTAAAATCTCCGCAGATAATATTTATTTTACAAAATTGACCATAAATTGCTTTTACCTGTTGATGTCGCAACCGCTCCCGAACTTATCGCTGCTGTGATCTCCGCTTTTGTTTCTATCAGCCCTCCCGCTATTACGGGAATTCCTTTCTCGGAAAAAAGGCTTAAGGCTTTCGGGATAACGCCCGGCATGATCTCTATTAAATCCGGTCTTGTGCTATCAATCATTTCACTTATTGAGCCCATTCCCTTTGAATCAAGAACGAAAAACCGCTGAATGGCCGTAAGTCCGCACTCTTTGGCGTTTCTGATAAGCTGTGCTTTTGTGCTGATTATACCACTGACTCCAAGCTGTGAGAGCCACTTAATGCCTGTTCTATCCTTGCCTATACCCTCCGCTAAATCTATATGCACAAATATATGCTTATGATGCTGCTTGGCCCTCTTAATGTCGTTACCGATTGTCATAATATTGGCGCTCAGATGGAAAAGTACCTCTGCATCCGACATAACCGCCTTTTGCCATCCCGCAGAATCGGTGGCGGCGATGATGGGCGTTCGCTCTAACGCCTCAATAATACTTTGAGTATACACAGTTCCCCTCCTAAAACAAAAAAGATACAAAGTGCCTACCGTACTTTGTATCTCTAATCTCCGTTCGAAATTATAACACCGTTTTTTGGAATTGTCAAGGATTATTGTGCCTGTTACCGCCGTATAGAAGATGAGCTTGGGCAGGTATTTTGGAAAGGGTTTTGCATCATGACAACAAATTGTGTTATTTATTGGAAATCGTATTGAATCCGAATCATATGGAAAAATATAAGTATACCGAGCCTTTGGATTTTGAAAAATAGCTTTACGAACGCCTTGTCAATCCCTTTTGTACAAATTAAGCGAATAAGATTAACCTGACGGTATACCAATAGGGGATTTTGAAATGCTGCGATTATTTCAGAAGCTTGCTTTATGGTATGGATATGAAAAATCTGATAAAAAGGCGGTAAAGTCGCTTTTGTCACACCCTGTATCAATACCGTATTGGGCTGTGTTTCGGACACGGCAAACGGTATTAATAGGATTCCAAATTCCCAAACCAATCCTCTCAACAGTGCAATGCACCCATCTATTCACTATAGGGATCCCAATAACCATGAGACATATTGTATAAAGCAGACGCAGGTAAAAAGATGTGAATTTTATCGCCTTTCCCCCTTTCAACCATATACAACAAGGCGGAAATCTGTTATACTATGAACCAAAAGGAAGTGATAAGGTTGTACAAATATGAAACACATCTTCACACGAGTCCGGTTAGCCTGTGCGCCCGTGTGTCTGTCAAGGAAAATCTTTTATTTTACAAACAGCTTGGCTACGCCGGTGTTTTCATCACCAATCATTTTATCGACGGCAACATTCGCATGGACAAGCATGAACCGTATGAAAAACTGATTAACTATGCTTTTGGCGACTACGAACAGGCTGAGAAAATCGGCAAAGAAATCGGTCTGAAGATCTTTGATGGGATTGAATCATCCTACAAAGGAACCGATTTTTTGGTGTACGGTCTGCACAAGGATTGGTTTTTGGCTCATCCGGAAATAACCGGCATGAGTAAGCGGGAACAGTTATCCTTTTTCCGTGAAAGCGGAGCATTTGTCATACAGGCGCACCCCTTCCGTGAGTCCTCCTACATTGATCACATCCGCTTGTTCCCACGCCAAATCGACGGTGTAGAGGTGATCAATGCCTGCCGCACCGACTTTGAAAACCGTTTGGCCGACATATATGCCGATCAGTACTCACTCCTGAAAATAGCCGGTACCGACAATCATATGGGTGCCGATATACCCCGTTTAGCCGGTGTGGCAACCGACGAGCCGATTAACTGTGTTGAGGACTTTATTCGACTGACCAAGGAGCACCGCACGCAACGGTTCTGCGAGCAAAATCCGCTAAGGACGGCAAAGTGATAACCTTAGACGCTGTATGCGGTTTTACCTTTGCTTTGATTGATTTTTGTATACTGACTGGATACTGTTCAAAAAAAACACAGGGAGTGATTGTTTTGGCAACCGAAAAAACGGTTTTAACTCGTCTGTTGTCTATTCTTCCCACAGACGATATTTCCAGCCGGCCGATGATGGGAGAATACCTACTCTACTATCGGGGACGGCTGTTTGGCATGGTATGCGATAATCGGTTGTTGATCAAGCCGGTGGCGGCCGCCGTGGAACGGATGCCAAATGCTCCCCTTGTGCGCCCATACGAGGGTGCTAAAGACATGCTGTTAGTCGATGAAACACAGCCACCCACCCTGCTTTTAGCGCTATTAGAATCCATGTATGATCAGCTCCCGGAGAAAACGCCCTCAAAGAAAAAAACGACAAACAGATATTAACGGTTGCACCGTTATTGGAAACCCGCAAACGTAAAAAATCGGGAGGAACCGCAATGGTTCCTCCCGATTCTTTTTTTCTTACTTTGCGTAATCAACGGCACGATTTTCACGAATCAGGTTAACCTTGATCTGACCCGGATATTCGAGCTCGTTTTCAATACGCTGGGCAATATCATGGGCAATCAGCACCATCTGGTCATCGCTGACAACCTCCGGCTTAACGACAATGCGGATCTCCCGGCCGGCCTGAATAGCAAAAGAATTCTCAACGCCGTTGAAGGAATTGGCGATTTCCTCCAGTTTTTCAAGACGCTTGATGTAATTCTCGATATTCTCTCGACGGGCGCCCGGCCGTGCGGCCGAAATAGCATCTGCCGCCTGTACAATGCAGGCAATCACCGTCTTGGCTTCCACATCACCGTGATGGGCGTGAATGGCATGAATGACCGCCTGGCTCTCCTTACAACGGCGCGCGGCCTCGACGCCCAACTGGATGTGAGAGCCCTCCTGCTCATGGTCAAGGGCTTTTCCGATATCGTGTAACAGTCCGGCACGCTTGGCCAATGTCACATCGGCACCCATTTCGGAGGCAATTAACCCCGACAGGTAGCAAACCTCCATGGAGTGGTTCAACACATTTTGACCGTAGCTGGTCCGGTAATGCAATTTGCCGAGCAAGCGAATCAGCTCCGGATGCAGGTTATGAACTCCCGCATCAATCATGGCACGCTCGCCCTCTTGCTTGATAGTGGCCTCAACCTCGGCTGTAGCCTTGGCGACCATTTCTTCAATGCGAGCCGGATGGATGCGTCCGTCCAAAATCAGTTTTTCCAAGGTGATACGGGCGATTTCACGGCGCACGGGATCAAAACAGGAAACTGTGATGGCTTCGGGCGTATCGTCAATGATCAAGTCGACGCCGATAGCGGTTTCCAATGTACGAATGTTGCGACCCTCACGGCCAATGATACGGCCCTTCATTTCATCATTGGGAAGCGGCACAACCGAAACGGTCATTTCCGAAGAATGGTCGGCGGCACAGCGCTGAATGGCCTGTCCGACAATCTCACGGGCCATCTTATCGGATTCTTCCTTAATTTGTTGCTCATATTCACGAATTTTGGTGGCCTTTTCATGGTTCAGCTCACCGTCCAGCATGGACAGCAAATGACTCTTGGCCTGTTCGGTTGTGAAACCGGAAATACGTTCTAACAAATCCATTTGGCTTTTCTTAATGCGTTCGCATTCTTCCAGCTTTTCATCGATTTCCTTAGCACGCAAAACCAACTTTTCTTCCTTGGCCTCTAAATTATCAATCTTCTTGTCAAGGTTCTCTTCTTTTTGCTGAATGCGATGTTCCTGCCGTTGAATGTCACTGCGGCGCTCCCGCAATTCCCGGTCATTTTCCTGGCGGAGCCTTAAAACTTCGTCCTTAGCTTCTACCAACAACTCTTTTTTCTTGGTTTCAGCGGTTTTCATAGCATCGCCTAAAATGCGCTTGGCTTCGTCTTTGGCCGATCCGATGACAGCAGAATCCGACTTTCTGCGGTAAGACATACCGACAAAAAAACCAACAACGCCCAGCACCACAGCGACAATCCCGCCAATGATGTAGCTCATCATAGTATTCAATTCCTCCATATCTTCAATGCGTTTTGTTCGGACATTGTCCCCGAGGCCGCATCTTAACCCCGGTATAAAGTCATTCACATTTTCCGGTCTGTCGCCAAAAGGCCGAAAAAGAGTTATAACCTAACAGGTGTATTTTACCACTGATAAAGGATCGTGTCAAGAAGGAAGTCTTTGCCCTGCCTTAAATATCCTTAAAAGTTTTCCCTGTGGCTTGCATCTTTTGGGTTGACAAACAATGCCGTCTGTGCTAAAATAACATCACACATTCATGCGGATTTAGCTCATCTGGTAGAGCGCCACCTTGCCAAGGTGGAGGTAGCGGGTTCGAGCCCCGTAATCCGCTCCAAAGCCCCAAGGACGATATGTCCTTGGGGCTTATTTCTTATCCATTACCTTTTCACTCTTTTATCTGTCCGAAATACTTGACAGTATCGTGACACGCCCCCCTGTCAAGTAGACATTTTTTGTGGACACCTGTTATGCAGCATAAGCACAACGGACTTCCATCGGGGTTTGTCCTGTCTTGAGCTGTATTCGCTCCTGGTTGTGAAAATAAATATATTCATCCACAAGTGCCTTTGCTTCGTCAAAGGTTTGTGGTTTTGCTCTGTAAATATACTCTGTCTTCAGCATGCTGAAGAAGTTTTCGGCGCAGGCGTTGTCGTAAGGACAACCCACCGATGACATAGACGGTTTAATACCGTTTGCTTTGGCAACGTTGTAAGATCCCTGGGAGGTGTATTGAAATCCATGGTCACTATGCAGGATATCTTAACACGGCGATAGCCATAGGTTCTATGTGCTTTTTTGTGCCATTCCACGATTAAATCTGCCATCACTTTGTCCTTGTCGTGTGCATCTTTTCGATTCAAC
>JAEDLK010000019.1 GCA_016295355.1 Clostridiaceae bacterium | reverse complement strand
TATTCTCTATTGAGTCCCTTCCCTCAATTATACAAAACATTGATTTTGTATAATTCAATCGATTCATAAAACGGCTCTCCCTTTTGGAAGAACCGTTCAATTTGGCACAAAAATTGTGATTAAAAATACGAAAGCCATACATCACGAACAGCTTAAAACCTTTAAGCCTGGACAGGTTCTTCTTGTGCAGGCTTTGGTTGTGTGCTTTGTGCCGTTAAATATCTTAATTCGCCGGTATATTTAATGGCATTCAAAATTTTAGGCACTAAGGTATCAAACTCGTTTTTCTTATACTTATAGTCCGTGGTAACAAATTCGGAGCCTAAACCGGTCGTTGTATCTAATGCAATATAATCATATTTTTCACGCCGTTTATAGTAGTATATCAAAAAGCGATTATCAAAGGTAAATACATACTGGCTTCCTTTATATACATGATGTGTTTCACAGTACTCACAGAACTTTGCTTCATCATCATAGCTGATTTCAAACATATTCATACTTCCCTTTCAAAATAACTGATCTACATTTTAGCAGATTGCCGTAGGCTTGTCAAGTATTTACCGGGTGCTCATACCGTTTGTAGGTTCTCTGTTTTTGAAAATTGAACTTAGAATAATCGGTGGATGGACTTTGGACAACGAAAAAAACTATTCAAGCGCAATCTCCCACTCAGTCTGCCCTACTAAGCTCTTTCGCCTGACTGTTTGCCCATCAAAGGTCATATACCCGAAGCCGGTGTTTTCCTTCGGGATGGAAACCGAACCGGGATTAAGATACAGAATTCCCTGTTGTAATATTTTATGTGCGGCAACATGGGTATGCCCAGTCAGTAAAATATCACCGGTGGAGAGTTTTGGTAGATTATTCGGGTGATATATGTGTCCGTGTGTCATAAACACACGACGGTGACACCAATTGAGCAACGCATAATCAGCCATCATTGGAAATGGCAAAACCATTTGGTCAACTTCGCTGTCACAATTACCACGCACAGCAAAGATGCGGTCTGCATACGGTGCCAGTAATTCAATGACAGCCGACGGATTGTAGTCCTCCGGCAAGGCATTGCGCGGACCGTGATACAAAATATCACCGAGAAGATAAATGGATCGAGGCTGATCACGCTCAATGGCTTTCGCCAGTTTGCCAACACAGGCGGCAGAACCGTGTAAGTCAGAAGCAATTATATCGAGCATAGGTTTTTCCTTTCTTCAAAAACAGTCCCGTACAAATATACGGGACTGGTCTTTTGGATATTATTATTCAGCTTTAGGACCGGCGTTGACAACGTCCTCAGACATGTGGGTGTACTTCTTAAAGTTCTCCACAAAGGAGTTTGCCAGCTTTTTAGCGGTCTGTGCGTATTTTTCCTTGTCTTCCCAGGTGTTGGCCGGGATAAGAAGCTCTTCCGGAACGCCTGTGCAACTGGTCGGAACAGCCACACCGAAATACGGATCGGTCACGAAGGTGGCATTGTTCAGTTCACCGTTCAAAGCAGCGGTTACCATCGCGCGGGTGTAAGCCAACTTAGTACGCTTACCGGTGCCATTCCAACCGGTATTGACCAGGTAAACGCTGGCGCCGGCCTTTTCAACCTTTTCAGCCAGCATAGCGGCATAAATGGAAGGATCCAACGGTAAGAAAGGCTCGCCAAAGCAGGTCGAGAAGGTCGGAACCGGTTCTTTAATGCCAATTTCGGTACCGGCCAGCTTGGAGGTGAAACCGGAAACGAAATAATACATAGCCTGGTTTTTATCCAGTTTGGAGATCGGAGGTAAAACGCCGTAAGCGTCAGCTGTCAGGAAAATAACAGTTTTCGGAACGCTGGTGGACATACCGGACAGTTCGGCATTCGGGATATATTCAACGGGATAACCTACGCGGCTGTTGACAGCCAAGGAATCGTCATCAAAGTCAAACTCACGGGTATCGGGATCCATGACAACATTTTCTACCAAAGCACCGAAGCGAATGGCGTTGTAGATTTCCGGCTCGCCTGTCGGGGAGAGGTTAATGCACTTGGCATAGCAACCGCCCTCGAAGTTGAAGACAGAATCGTCAGCCCAACCGTGCTCGTCATCGCCGATAAGTTGACGGTTTGGATCGGCAGAAAGAGTGGTTTTGCCGGTGCCGGAAAGACCGAAGAACACAGCGGTATCGCCGTCTTTGCCCATGTTGGCAGAGCAATGCATCGGGAAAACGCCTTCCTTCGGCAACACATAGTTCATCACCGAGAAAACAGACTTTTTGATTTCGCCGGCGTACTGAGTACCGGCAATCAGCACCAAATGCTTTTCATAATCAATCATGATCGCAGCTTCGCTGTTAGTGCCGTCAACCGACGGATTACACTTAAAGCCCGGAGCGGCAATGATGGTATAGTCAGGTGTGAAGGTCTTCAAATCTTCAGCAGTCGGACGACGCAGAAGCTGATGAATAAACATATTCTGAGAAGCCAACTCGTTAACGATGCGGAAGCACTTGGTGTACTTGGTATCGGCACCGGCAAAGCCGTCGAATACAAACAATTCACGATTCTGCAAATAGGCAATCATTTTGGAATACAATGCGTCAAAGCGCTCCTGTGATATAGGCTTATTCACCTTGCCCCAAGCGATTTCATCATGTACGCCCTTTGAGTCCACGATGAACTTATCATTGGCGGAACGGCCGGTATACTTGCCGGTCTTTACCACCAAAGCACCGGTGTTGCTGAGAGTGCCTTCTCCTCTGCGAAGAGCGGCCTCGGTCAACTGAGCCGGAGTC
This sequence comes from Clostridiaceae bacterium, assembly GCA_016295355.1. GTDB lineage: Bacteria > Bacillota > Clostridia > Oscillospirales > Acutalibacteraceae > SIG607. The sequence goes on along the minus strand of JAEDLK010000019.1, from coordinate 27,814 downwards.
AGATTGCGATGTACAACAGTGGGATTTAAGATTCCCAAATTTTCAAGACTTAGCATTTCCATGTTGCCTCCTAAAATTACTTACCGTATTATTATACTATAAATTCCAAATATTACAAGCCAAATCACAAAAAAAATATGGCTGATTTGTGAACTTTTTACCGATTGTCAAAAAGAAAAAGAAATGACGGCGAAATTCTGTCACATATTTTCAAGATCAGTGCTTTTTTTATCCCAACCGAGTCAGGAATCGTGATAATAAAAGCGATTCAAATGGTCATTTAATAAAGGCTCTTCCCTGTTTTGGTCGGTCATTGACGGTTCGTTTTAGCTCTTATAACAGGCGATTGTTTCGGCTGTTTCTGTGCTAATCGGCAAATAGATGGTCGCTTTCTGATCTTTATTATTCGCTATTGATCGTTGGGTGTTCTGCCATGGGCATTTCCCTACTCTATTCTTTTAAGCACGCCTTCCCCATTAAAGGAAGGAATATAACAATCCTTGGCACTGGAACGCTCTTGTAAATAGACATGAGGTAGGTCGGCTTCAAAAAGAGCGTCACAGACCTTATCATACTCTCGTTGTGTGATGCGACGGTTGATTTCCGGGTAATCGGCTGCCTTCCCGCATGGCAGATATTGCGCCATTAGACTGAAAGTCGCATCGTGGGCATACTTGGCCACCCAGTTGATTATTCGTATGGCCTCATTGGTCATGCCGGGCATCAACAAATGACGAATCATGAGTCCCCGCTGCATGATTCTGTTTTCATCCGTTATGCCTTGGCCAATGCGTTCATACAATGCTTTTAATAGAGCTGAGCAGACAGAAAAATAATCAGCCGCCCCACAGTACCGAGCGGATTTTTGCGGTGTGATAAATTTACAATCTATGAGGTATATATCAAATAAATCTTCATCGGCCACTCGAAGACAATCGTAACCGCCGCTGTTATATACAAGCGGGATGCTCGGCCGATAGAGTGATAATGCCTCTTTAATAACCTCATAATAGTGGGTCGGATTGACAATGTTGATGTTATGAGCACCGGCTTGCTCTAATTCCTTCATGATTACCGCCAACCGTTCAATGCTGATTGGTAGGCCCTGTCCGCCATGACTGATCTGCGCATTTTGGCAGAACACACATCGCAGAGAGCAGCCGCTGAAAAAGATGGTTCCCGAACCGTTTGTTCCGCTGATGCAGGGTTCTTCCCAAAAATGTAAGGCCGCACGGGCAATCACGGGAGAAGCCGGCATACGGCAATACCCGGCGGCAGACGCATCCTGCCGTCGGGTATTACAATTTCTCGGACACTGTTTGCACAGATTGTTTATCATGATTCTTTTCAACCGGTTTCACATCGACAATGCGTCGTTTAATCAATAAATCATCATAGGTTTTCTTAAAGGAAATGCGACCGATAAAGGCTCTCTTACAATAAGAACAGCGAAAATTTGCTGCGAACCAACCGTTTCGGTATTTCCATCCGGTGACACATTTGGCACGGTGGCCGCATTGATCACAATCAAACTGTAAGGATTCCGGCTTAATCGCATCATCCCGGATATTGGTCAATGTGTAGGACTTGAAGGTTAATCGGCGGTAGAATTCCGGGTCATCCGTATTACGAATATACGGTTTAATCTTCTCGGGATCATAAAACCTTTTTAACAACTTAGCTGATAAGATGCAATCATCCTGTGCCTTGTGAAGATCAATATCATCAAAGGTGATGCCCAAAAGTTCGGCGGCATGAGAAAGCGAAATTTGGGACACGAATTCAAGACCGATGGCACGCATTTCGTTTTGCACAAAGCTTTGCAAATCCATATATCGCCCCAGACGGAACGACACACCCTTAGGCAACAGAAATTTCTTGTTCTCAATTAGGGTGTATAGATCGGAGGTGCTCCAAGTCATGGTCAAGGCCTGTGAGCCAATCCACCGATTATACCGCAGAAAAGCGTCGGTTAATGAAATTCCACCAAGCATCATTTCGGTGGTGATGCCGGTCAACTCAATAAACCGTTTACTTAACTTTTTCGTAATAGAGGAACGAACGATTTCATTGAACGAATCGACAATTTCCAGTTGTTCGTTGAGCTTGACGGCACCGATCTGAATAATTTGATTAACAAATCGGTGCTGCTTAATGCAGTAAGCGCTGTCCCATTCTAAATCAAGAATAATAATCGGCGTCATTTTTTTCTGGCTTCGGCTTTCATACGGGCCTCTTTGTTCAGAATCCGTTTGCGCAGGCGAATATGGTGCGGTGTGACCTCGACTAACTCATCATCCTTGATGAATTCCAATGACTGTTCAAGGCTCATGATGCTCGGCGGTGTCAAGCGTAAGGCTTCATCGCTGCCGGCGGCACGGGTATTGGTCATCTGCTTCTTCTTACAAACATTGCAGACAATGTCTTCGTTTTTCGGCGTTTCACCGACAATCATACCCTCGTATACCGGCACGCCCGGGCCGATAAACAAACGACCTCGGCTCTGTGTGTTAAAGAGACCGTAACCGGTAGATTCGCCGGTTTCATAGACAACCAGTGAGCCGGTGTTGCGTTGATCAATGTCTCCCTTGAACGGTTCGTATCCGTTAAAGACATGGCTCATGATACCGTTACCGTTGGTATCGGTTAAAAACTGAGACCTAAAGCCGAGAAGTCCACGCGCCGGAATGAGGAATTCAAGGTGAGAGGTGCCGCCGTCACGGGTGCCCATATTGCGAATTTCAGCTTTACGGGTGCCGAGCCGTTCCATCACAGCGCCGACATATTCCTCCGGTACCTCAATCATCAACAACTCCATCGGTTCCATCTTTACGCCGTTTTCCATCTTATAAATAACCGTAGGCGGTGAAACCTGGAATTCATAGCCTTGGCGGCGCATGGTTTCAATCAAAATAGATAAATGCAATTCGCCACGGCCTGAAACCTTGTAGGTGTCGGCCGAATCGGTTTCTTCAACACGCATGCTCACATTGGTCTCCACCTCTTTGAAAAGGCGATCTCGCAGGTTGCGTGAGGTTACGAATTTACCGTCCTGACCGGCAAAGGGCGAATTGTTAACCATAAAGTTCATGGAAAGGGTCGGTTCATCAATTTTGACAAAAGGCAGCGGTTCAACACAGGAAGGATCGCAGGCTGTCTCTCCGATGTTCAAATCCGGCATACCGGCTACCTGAATCAAATGACCGACCGAGGCAGATTCAATTTCTTTACGCTTTAAGCCCTCAATCCGGAACAGCTTTTGAATATGAACCCGGCTGGTTGTGCCGTCACGGTGACTCAAAATAACCGATTCACCCGTATGAGCCGTACCGCGTTCTACACGGCCAACGCCGATACGACCCAAATAATCGTCATATTCAATATTGGAAAACAAAATCTGCAGTGGGCCCTCCGGATCGCCTTCGGGGCAATCAATTTCATTGACAATGGTGTCAAACAGCGGTTGCAAGTCGGTGCCCATTTCATTAGGATCTAACGAAGCATACCCATCACGACCGGAGGCATAGACCACCGGAAATTCAATTTGATTATCATCAGCGCCCAATTCAATAAACAAATCCAGCACTTCATCCACCACTTCGGCCGGTCTTGCCATAGGGCGGTCGATTTTGTTGACAACCACAATGGCTTTTTTACCCAACGCTAATGCTTTTTTCAGCACAAAACGAGTTTGAGGCATACAACCTTCAAAAGCGTCCACAAGCAACAGAACGCCGTCAACCATCATTAAAATGCGTTCCACTTCTCCACCGAAATCGGCATGGCCCGGCGTGTCAACAATATTAATTCGAATGTCTTTATAGGTAACGCTGGTGGTCTTGGAAAGGATGGTGATGCCGCGTTCACGCTCCAAATCATTTGAGTCCATAACTCGTTCGTTGACCTGTTCGTTAGAACGGAAGGTGCCGCTTTGCTTGAGCATTTGATCAACCAAAGTGGTTTTGCCATGGTCAACATGAGCAATAATTGCAATGTTTCTTAACTGTTCAATCTTAGCCATTATACAACTTCCCTAACTTTACTTTAACCATGATATTATAAGCCAAACAGCATTATTTGTCAACATCTGTCTGTTCTTCTTGAAGCATTCCGGCAGTAATCATGGACCGAATGGTCGGTTGATCCCAATACTTCTTGGTTCCGAGTCCGTCATCACCGATGGTCAGGCAAACAGGATTGTCAAGCGTAAAGGGTTGCCAAAGACCGCTGTCGTCAGGACAGCCGGTCAAGGCAAATCGGCACCAGGCTTTGATCATATAGTCGGACATGCGGTCATCCAACTCGCCAAACGGTCTCCAGCTTCTCTTTAAGGTGCCGAAAACATACCAAAGATCAAAGGAGTGATACGCACGCATTTGACTGCCGGGAACCGTGCGATCCATGTGATACAAATAAACCGGCGTGTGATGGTGACGACAAACACTGACAGCCAAGGAATGAGGCGATCCTAAGGCTTTGACAAGATCCAAAGTTTCATGCAAGGACGCCAAATCTTCCGGTCCGGTCAGACAATCGGCCAAAATGGCGTTGGCTTCTTGAAGATAGACTTGTTTTATGATGGCTACTTGGTCTGCGTATGTATCGGCTTTATCGGCAACCGGATAAAAATAATCACAGGTGACCGAGCCGGTCATTATCGGCATATCGGGAATTTGACCGTTTTTAGCAGCATTACCGGGCGTGTCAAACAGGAAACGGTGATCCACCGTCGGGAAGTGATAAGAGCCCGGATGTTGATCGTCAAATTGACAGGTCATCTGATGAATTTCTTCGGCTGATAATTGACGGAATTCGTCATGGGTCAGACCGTTTTCACTCAGCATTTCCTCGTAGTCGGCCGCCTTTTTTTCGTTGCTGACGGCGCCGAACATGGTGTTCACGCCGCCGGCAGATTGAATAATGGCCCGGGAAAAAAGCTCTTTCGTCAAAGGACTGGCTAACAGAGTTGACACGGCTGCACCGCCGGCCGATTGGCCGAAGACCGTCACAAGGTCTTTGTTGCCGCCGAATCGTTCAATGTTATTCTTCACCCAATGCAAGGCCTTTAGAATATCCCACATACCAAGGTTTCCGATATAAGGAGAATCTGCTTTTGTATAGGAACTGAACACCCCAACACGGTATCCGACGGTTACCAAAATACAGCCGTTTTTGGCAAAAGCTGCACCGTCAAAGGGCAATTCGTTGGTGCCGCCGCTGGCAAAGCCGCCGCCGTGAATCCAAAACAGCACCGGACAGTTCTGCCCTTTTAGGGCGGGCGTCCAGACATTCAAATATAAGCAGTCTTCGCTGACTTCCCGTTTCGTCGGATAAAACTCTATCTGATAAAATCCGCCGATTCTCGGCTGTCCTTGGTAAGGCGCCGGAGCGTATTTTTCACAGTCCAACGGTTCCGCCCAAGGAGTCGGGTCAATCGGCGGCAAAAAGCGTCTTTCTTGAATCGGCGGCGCGGCATAAGGAATGCCCAGAAAAACCGCATAATCGTCCTTGTAGGTACCGATAATCGGACCGAAGGTTGTCTTAACGGTCGGGTGTAACATAGCAAACCTCCTATGAACAATAGTGCCTTTTTGTGCCGAAAAGGCCGGTCATACCCTCGGTTTGTTGAATGGTTGCCAATATCATACCGATATCATTTGCTCAAAAAAAGACAAAGCAGCGCATTTACTACGCTTGCATTATATCACAACGGCTCATAAAAAAGCAATTACTCCATTATTTATATAGTTAACGTGAAGCTCTTGAAATACCTCATGGCGATCGAACGGCATTTTTCCTGCACATCACAATAGGATACTTTGCCGGTTTACGTCTTTCTTTGCGGTTGTCAAGGGTATACAAAAATAAAACCGTCGCTCTTGATACCAAAAACGACGGATGAAATATATGGCGCTCCAAAAGGGACTCGAACCCCTGACCCTCCGCTTAGAAGGCGGATGCTCTATCCAGCTGAGCTATTGAAGCAAAGTGGAGCGGGTGATGGGAATCGAACCCACACAACCAGCTTGGAAGGCTGGGATTCTGCCATTGAACTACACCCGCACAATAAGACGACAATTATCATACCACAACTGCCGTCTTTCGTCAAGTTATTTTTGACAAAAAGTAAAAAAATATGCGAAGAATAAGTGTTTAACCGTCAATCGTTATTTTCCCGTCTTTGACAGTCAAGGTCATGTCATCATAATTGCCGTTGGCGGCCGCAATCAACCGCTCGACAATTGGATCCTCGACCATACGGCGAATCAGATTGCGTAACTGTCTGGCACCGCTTCGATCACCCACGGCTTGCTCCGCCAGAAAACGGCAAACCGTATGATCATAACGCAGTGTGATGCCTTTATATGAAAGTCCCTGTGCAACTTCCTTCAACATTAAATCGGCAATATCAGTCAGTGCCTCTGCGTCCAGAGGTTTAAAGACAACTACTTCATCCACCCTTGCCAAGAATTCCGGCCGTAAAAAGTCACGCAAGGCTTTTTTGGCCTTATCTTCACTTTCGTCGGCCATGGATTTTTCAAAGCCAAGCAAACTGTTTTGTTTTTCACTGCCGGCATTTGAGGTCATCACAATAATGGTATTTTCAAAATTTACCGTACGTCCCTGCGCATCAGTGATGCGACCGTCGTCTAAAATCTGCAAAAGGATATTCAGCACATCGGGATGTGCTTTTTCAATTTCATCAAACAGAACCACCGAGTACGGTTTGCGACGAACCTTTTCGGTCAACTGGCCGGCATCATCATAGCCGACATATCCGGGAGGGGCCCCAATTAAACGGGATACAGAGTGCTTTTCCATGAATTCCGACATATCAAGCCGAATCATGGTTTCGGGTGTATCAAACAACTGTTCGGACAGCACCTTAACCAGCTCGGTTTTTCCGACGCCGGTCGGTCCGACAAAGATAAAGGAGGCCGGACGGCGTTTGCGGGACATTTGAATACGAGACCGCTTAACCGCCGAAACAACCAAATCGACAGCTTTATCCTGTCCGATGACACGGGCACGCAACGCATCCTTAAGGCCGGTCAGCTTTTTCAGATCATTTTCCTGTATCTTGGAGGCGGGAATGCCTGTCCAAAGCTCAATGACCTTAGCTACATCCTGTTCGGTCACCACATGATCGGCCGCCGGTGTGTAGAGCTCGCCGGCTTTCTTTTTGTACTTTTCCAGTTCGGCACGCACATTGGCGATTTTTTCATAGTCAATTTGTTCAACATTTGCCTGCAAGCCTTCCAACTCCGTTTGCAGCTGCGCCACCTTTTTGTTGACAACATATAACTGATCAACCGCTGTGTTAGCCAAGCTGGCGCAGGCGCAAGATTCATCCAATAAATCAATGGCTTTATCCGGCAAAAAACGGTCATTGACATACCGTTCCGACAAACGAACAATGGTGCTGATCAAAGCGTCCGGGATGGTCACACCGTGATAGCCTTCATAGTACTGCTTGACGCCCAAAAGAACCTTTTCGGTTTCTAATAGAGACGGTTCTTCGATGACAACCGGCTGGAAACGACGCTCTAAGGCGGCATCCTTCTCAATATACTTACGGTACTCCTTAAAGGTTGTAGCGCCAATAACCTGGATTTCTCCACGGGATAAGGCCGGTTTCATGATATTAGCGGCATTCATGGAGCCTTCGGTTGAATCCCCTGCTCCGACGAGATTGTGAATTTCATCAATGAACAGGATGACATTTCCTGCAGTCTTGATTTCGTCAATCAGTCCTTTAACACGACTTTCAAACTGACCGCGGAACTGAGTTCCGGCCACTAATCCGGTTAAATCAAGCAGATAAATCTCTTTATCAAGGAGTCTTGCCGGTGCGGTTCCGTCGGCAATTTTGATAGCTAATCCCTCGGCGATGGCCGTCTTGCCGACACCAGGTTCACCGATCAAACACGGATTGTTCTTGGTACGACGGGACAGAATTTGAATGGTGCGATACAATTCCTCGTCACGACCGACAATGGCATCTAATTCGCCGTTTTTGGCACGTTGTGTCAAATTGGTGCAATACTGTTCAAGAAAGCGTTTTTTCTTCCGTTTAGGTTCATCACCGTTTTTCTTGCCATCGTTTTTAGCAGAGACATTCTGATCATCCGGCATAGGCCCGAACATATTATTCAAAAACGGAAAAGCAGGTGCCGTTCCCAATTCGGTCGTTTCGTCATCCATATCGCCGTTCATGGACATAATATCCATAAACTGATCACTCATCTGCTCAATATCCTCATCGGAAATGTTCATCTTCCTGAGCATATCGTCAATGGGCTTTATACCGGAATTTTTAGCGCAGACCAAGCAAAGGCCCTTCGGTTCGGAACCGGTTGAGTCTGACAGAAAAACAACGGCCGGTCGCTTATTGCATTTATAACATAACTTCATAGAGTAAATCCTTTCAGACAGAGGTTGCGTTCCACAAGATCAGTGGAGTAATAAATCGTTAAAATAGCGGAAGAAGAGAGAACCGTCGGCATTGGAACGGGTAAAAATCAACCAGCCATCGGGTTTGAAGGTCAAAATGGCCGTAATGATGGCGCATAGGAACGCACTAAGCACCAAACCGTTGATGAAACCAAGCGCACCGCCGGCCAAATGATTTAGTCCTTTTAGCGGTAACAAATTAAAGGTCTTGCCGATGAATCTGGCAAGAATGCCGAGAACGGCCGATAGAACAAGGAACAGAACAATAGCACAAACGGCAGAAAGCGATTTAATTAAGCCCGGGCGCACCCGTTCGGTTACGATCTGCTTTGCAAGCTCTTCATGGGCAGCACCGCCGGAGCCGGCAGTATCAAGGACCGATAAATCAAGTCCGATACGATCAGCGTTGTTAAGTAAATAGTCCGGCAAAAGCTCCTTGACGCTGTCAGCCCCTTGATTTAAACCGTCGGTAATGCTTTGCGTCAGCTTCGGCTCTACGAATGATTGGCTGACGAAGGATGCCGCCGGCGTAGCGAGTGTGTAGGCCAAGAACACCGACAAAAAGAAAGCGATTACCGGCAATATGGTTTTCATAAAGCCTTTTTTGAAGCCAAGCAGGATGCACAGACCAATCAATGCGACAATGATTATATCAATCATACTCATCATGATACCCCTTTCATCTTTATGCTACAATATTCAGCGATATTTTGCTGACTGTGTTATCACTAACCGAAAGACAATACTCTTTAGAAACAGGAACCAAGCGATTCGTTCCGAATACGCAACTGCCTTCACGAATGACCGTACCGTTTTCGTCTAACAAACTGATCCTGCTGCCGCATAAAATCAATAGGCAGTTGCCCTGTAACTGAATATCATCGATCTTGCCATCAAAACTGAGATGGTTGACAGTTTTTCCGTCTTTTTCATACCAATCAATGCGTGTGTGCGAGGAATCGCCTTGCCTTGATGAACAAATGACGGTATCACGGAAGTTTTCACGTACAAAAGATATTTCATAATCGGATTGATTCTCGATAACGGTCATTTTTTCATAGGAGACTAAGTCAGCACGGGTAGCAGTGCAAACGGCAAAAGTTTTATCACAACGGGATGCCAGCGACTCAATCATTTCTCCTTCGTATTCTTTTGAAAACAGCGGATCGGCTGTCTGATAGCCTAAAATTCTTAATGTTGAAACAAAGGAACCGTTTTGCGTTTTCACACAGGCAACAGCCAATTTTTGACCGTCCTTTGAAAGAGCTACCGCCGTAACAAATTCAGTGGGACATAACCACTCATACAATTTGTTATATTCTTTATCATAAACTGTGACTGCCGACGTGTAGTTCGGATGCTTGGTAGCAATCGCATAGGTGCCGTTACGGCAAATGTCACCGCAATAAATAGCCTGCTCAGTCTGCATACTGTGCAATTTATGATTGGCCGTATAAATTTGAAAATCTGTGCCGTTTTGGTCGTATAACAGCGCACGTGTCTGACTGGTGGTCAGCACCGGACGGGATAGTCCGTGAGTCGCTTTGAACATGGTTTTTCCGTTTTTCGCCAGACAGCTAACAGAGGTATCGGTCACCACATAGAAATATCGGTCAGCCACTTCGGTTTGATACAACTCATTGCCGTCAAACCTGGTTGGAAGAGTGCTGTGAAACGAGAAGGAAGCCACCGTGTTACGAATGGATTCCGCAAGACCTGTCGGGGATAACACGGATAAAAGAACAATCACACCGACAAGCACAACGGCTGTGGCAAAGATAATCCAATTTCGGATACGGTTACGCCGCTTACGGCCGGCTACAATCCGAAACCGGGAGGTTTCCTGCGCTGCATTGTCTGCCTTTTCACCGGTCATCGGGCGTTGATCCTTTGCTTGATGTTTTGACGGCTTCATAGGGTAGTATTCTCGACTGCGAAACGGATTACGTTTGCGATGTTTTGCTTTTTTATATCTCGACATAATCTTACTCCGTTAAAAGTCAGTATTTTCGTAATAGACTTTATTAAGATATAATCCATTAGGCGGTAAGGTCTGCCCTGCCCGACTACGGTCAAGACTCATGAGAATGTCAGGGGTATCATCGGGGTTGATTTGCCCAAATCCGCAAGCCAGAGCGGTTCCCGCAACAATCCTTACCATATTATATAGGAAGCCGTCTGCTGTAATACTCAAAACAATTTTATCATCACATTTTTGCACAGAGCAGTCACTCACTGTGCGAACGGTGTTGTCAACGCTGCGGCCTGAAGCTGAAAAGCCGTAGAAATCATGAGTGCCGATTAGGTGTGCACAAAACTGATTCATAGCATCGACATTTAACGGACGGGGGCAGTGATAAGCGTATCGCCAGCGAAAGGGTGACTGAACGGGAGCGGTATCCATTTCATAAAGATACTGTTTGCCAAGCGCATGATAACGGCAATGAAAGCGACCCGGCACGATACGGCACGCTAACGCCCGAATATCCTTAGGCATAACGCTGTTAAGACCTTTGACCAATCCATCCGGCGGAATATCGAGTGCGCAATCAAAATGACAAAAGAAAGTACGGGCGTGAACGCCGGCATCGGTACGACTGCAACCGGTGATGTTAGGACGCGAGTTTAACAACTTTTCCAGTGAATGTTGTAATTGCTCCTGTACGGAAAGACCGTTCGGTTGAACCTGCCAACCGTGATACCCCGATCCGTCAAAGGAGAGCTTCAGTAAATAACGGTTCATACTAGTCCCTTTGATGTATAAAATAGATAAATCAGCACCGCTGAAAAGAGCAGGACTGCCAAAAGTGAAAGATAATCACGACGGTGTAATGTCATTTGTTTCATCCGTTTTCGACCTTTACCGCCGTTGTAGCAACGACATTCCATGGCCTCAGCCAAATCGTATGAACGACGAATCGAAAGAACGAAAAGAGGAATTAAAATCGGAACCAAGGCTTTGATTCGAGCGGTCAAACCACCGCTTTCCAAATCGGCACCACGGGATTTTTGTGCATTCATGATTTTTCCGGTTTCCTCAACCAAAATAGGAATAAACCGTAAGGCAATCGTCATCATCATGGACAAAACATGAACCGCCGAGCCAAGACCGACAAATCTTAGCGGTGAAAGAAGTCGCTCAAGCGCTTCACTTAAATCATTGGGCGTCACCGTATAGGTCAGGGTGGCACTGATGAGAATTAACAACACAACACGCAAAGAGAAGAATAACGCTCGGTTCAAGCCGTCGCTTGTGATTTCAAAAATCCACCAATTTAACAAAACACGGCCGGTCTTGACATACAGCATATTCAGCACGGCCGTAAACAACAGTACGGGAAGAATAATTTTCATGTTCTTTAGGTACATTTTCAAAGGAATCTTAGAAAGTAAAAGAACCAGAAACACAAACACCACGCAGAGTCCCAAGGTGTAGTAATTGTTGTTGAAAAACAAAAACAGCACCAAACAAAACACAAGTAAGACAAATTTAAGCCGTGGATCAAGACGGTGAATCAGTGAATTAGCGGGAAAATACTGGCCGAAGGTTAAATCGTTAAGCATGATCGGCCTCCTTCCCTGCCAAACGAAGCAGTTCGTGAACGGCTTCGTCCACCGTAAAGCAATCGGTGGAAACCGGTAATCCTTTTTTCTTAAGGCCTAACAAAACACTGGTGACATATGGGACAGCCAACCCGATTTCCGACAGGCGCTCCGCTTGCCTGAAAATACCGGGAACCGTATCCAACATAACATTTTCGCCGCTGTTCATGACCATTATATGATCACAAATCAGTGCCATATCCTCCATACTGTGCGAAACAAGGATCACCGTTGCATTGTGATCGGCACGGTATTGCATCAGAGCCGACAGCACCGTTTCACGGCCGATAGGGTCAAGTCCTGCCGTCGGTTCATCGAAAACAATGATTTCCGGTTCCATGGCCATGACACCGGCGATGGCAACCCGCCGTTTTTCGCCGCCCGATAAATCAAACGGGGACTGATTGAGCAGTTCTTCTTGTACGCCCATTGTTTCGGCGGCACGCAAGGCGGCCTCCTTGGCTTGCTCTTCGTTTAATCCCATATTCTTCGGTCCGAATGAAATATCAGCCAGCACGGTTTCTTCAAATAATTGGTATTCGGGATACTGAAATACCAAGCCGATGTGGGAACGAATTTTGCGAATTTCCTTAGGTTTTTCCCAAATATCGGTACCGTTTAATAGAATCTGACCGGAGGTGGGCTTCAAAAGACCGTTGAGAAGCTGTAAGAGGGTTGATTTACCCGAGCCTGTATGACCGATAATACCGAAGATTTCACCCTTATTAACCGAAAAAGACACATCTTTAACGGCGGTTGTCACAAAAGGTGTGTTCGGCGAATAGGTATAGCACACATGATTAACCGATAAAATAGACAAACAAACACACCTTCCTTTCTCATATGATTGTAATAGATTTCAGCCTTGTTTAACAAAGCTATGATGGATTTGCGTGTAGTAAACGATATACTTCGTCGACACAGGCATCAACCGAAATGACACCTTTGGCCGCCGGAATGCCGTTTTGGCGTAGCTTGTCCAAAATCAGGGTGGTTTGGGGAACAGTCAAGCCTGCTTCGCGCAACAGATCAATTTCAGAAAACAAATCAGACGGTGTTGCGTCAGCTGTAACCACGCCGTTGTTCAAAACCAAGACCCGATCGGCCGGTTCAGCTTCCTCCATAAAATGCGTAATCAGAAGAATGGTGATGCCGTACTCCCTGTTTAACCGTGTAATGGCAGACAGTACTTCCCTACGTCCGACCGGATCAAGCATAGCTGTTGGTTCGTCCAGCACAATGCACTCCGGCTTCATGGCCAAAATGCCGGCGATGGCAATGCGTTGCTTTTGTCCACCCGACAAATTGTGCGGTGCGCTAAAGCGCTTTTCATACATTCCGACAATTTTCAGAGCTTCATCCACACGCTGGCGGGTTTCTTGCGGCTCAAGACCGAGATTTTCAGGGCCGAACGCCACATCTTCTTCGACAACAGAACTGACCAACTGGTTATCGGGATTTTGAAAAACCAGTCCGACTCGCCGTTTGATTTCCAATTGGTATTGTTCGTCATCAGTGGCCATGCCGTCGACCAACACCTGACCGGCACTCGGCTTATACAGACCGTTAAACAGCTTGGCCAAGGTTGATTTTCCGGAACCGTTATGACCCAAAATCACAGTGAAAGAGCCACGCTGAATCGTTAGATTAAAATGATCCAGAATGTGATGGGCGCGTTCGTCATGGTAATCAAAGGAAACATCCTTTAATTCGATAATCGTATCCATAAAACCTCTCAATCGGCAACCCACAGGGTGGTATTGCCACAGGGTAAAGACAAATCAAGATCGGTGATGTTGACACCGATTTCATCGGTTGACAGTGTACCCTTTCGTTCACCGATAACCAAGGTCTTTGTCATATAATTCAGAATGGTGGGCGAAAGGCCGCCGGTATAGGAGTTTAACATAAAGAACAAGGCATGATCACTTAACAGTTTACCGGTTTCGCTCAACAGCTCGGCAATATGTTGTTCTAATTTCCATACCTCGCCACCCGGTCCGCGACCGTAGGATGGCGGATCCATGACAATGGCGTCGTATTGATTGCCCCGACGAATTTCACGTCGAACAAACTTCAAGCAATCCTCCACAAGCCACCGTACCGGCCGATCCGCAACACCGCTGGCCTGGGCATTCTCTTTAGCCCATTGCACCATGCCTTTTGAGGCATCTACATGGGTTACATTTGCACCGGCATGCAAAGCGGCGATGGTAGCACCGCCCGTATAAGCAAAAAGATTCAGCAACTTAATGGGACGATTCGCCTCTTTAATCAACTGTTCAGACAACTGCCAGTTGACGGCCTGCTCGGGAAAAAGCCCGGTGTGCTTAAAGCTCATGGGCTTCAAGCGAAAGGTTAAATCATGAAACTGCACGCTCCAAACCTCCGGCACTTTCTTTAAGGTTTCCCAATAACCTCCGCCGGAAGCGGAACGATGATAAACAGCATGTGCCCTATGCCAAAGCGGATTTGTTTTTTCGTGATGCCAAATGATTTGCGGGTCGGGTCTTACGAGAATGATATCCTTCCATCGCTCTAACTTTTCACCGTCAGTGGCATCAATCAATTCATAATCGTTGAATTCTGCGGTGGTTCTCATACAGCCTTCCCTTTAATCACAGCGGCCACAGACTTGGCAAGGCGTTTAATTTGGTGAATATCGGTTCCTTCCAACATTACACGAATCAGGGGTTCCGTGCCGGAAGCACGCACCAAAATACGACCGGTATTGCCAAGTTCCTCGCTTGCCTGTTTGATGGCCGCCAAAATATCCCTGTCGGTCTTCAGCAGAGCCTTTAGCTCGGGAGAAGCCTCAACATTAATCATAGTCTGCGGCAGAACCGTCATCACGCTTGACAAAGCAGCAGCATCGCTTTGGCTGTCAACGATGATTTTGGCCAACATGGCACCCGAAAGCTGACCGTCACCGGTTGTGGCAAAATCCTTGAAGATAATATGACCGGATTGCTCACCGCCGATGTTGTAGCCGTGCTTAATCATTTCTTCCAGGACATAACGGTCACCGACCTTCGTTTCGATAACCTGAATGTCGTTCTCTTTGGCAAACAGCTTAAAACCGAGATTGGTCATGACGGTAATGACAGCCGTATTGTCTTTTAAGCGGTTGTGTTCCCGTAAATAGGTGGCAAAAATGGCAATCAGCTTATCGCCGTCAATGAGTTTACCGTTTTGATCAACCGCCAAACAGCGATCGCTGTCGCCGTCAAAGGCCAAACCCAAATCAACCTGATTGCCGTTGACATAGTCAATTAAATCCTCCATGTGGGTAGAACCGCAGTTTTGGTTAATATTGATACCGTTGGGACGGTTGTGCAACATATGCACATCGGCCCCGAGTGCGGTAAAGAGCTTTTCAGCCGTATAAGAGGCACAGCCGTTGGCACAATCAATGGCAATTCGCAGTCCCTTCAGGTCGGTATCGACACAGCCTACCAAATGATTGATATAGTCATCCAAATAATCACCACGGGAAAAGACATTGCCGACCTCCCCGCCGGTCGGATAGGTAATACAACTGCTGTCATCCAACACGAGTGATTCTATTTCTTCTTCCAAACGGTCGGGCAATTTGTAGCCGTTACCATCAAAAATCTTAATACCGTTGTATTCGCACGGATTGTGTGAAGCCGAAATCATGATACCGGCATCACAACCGGTATGGCCGACCAAATAGGCCACGGCCGGCGTCGGAATAAAACCGGCTAACACCACATCGGCTCCCACGGAGCACAATCCGGCCGCCAGCGCCATTTCTAACATTCCCGAAGACATACGTGTGTCCTTGCCGATTAAAAACTTCGGCTTTTCAGTTGTTTTTTCAATCAAAACATAGGCCGCAGCACGACCGATATTCATGGCTAATTCGCAATTCAAATCTGCATTGGCGATACCTCTGGCACCGTCTGTACCGAACAATCTTCCCATAATGACCTCCTACAAAAAATGACTGATAGCCGGTATTGTCATGGTTACGAAAGCAAGGATTGCTGAACGCTGCTTTTCTCTTCACTCACCAAATACGGCAAGCCGAGATGCTCATAGGCGGCCTTGGTGGCACAGCGCCCACGGCTGGTGCGATTCAGAAATCCGATTTGCATTAAATAAGGCTCATAAACATCCTCTAGCGTGACGCTTTCTTCACCGACGGCCGCCGCCAGAGTATCAAGACCGACCGGCCCACCATTATATTTCTCAATGATCACCGAGAGCATTCGACGATCGAAATCATCCAGTCCCAACTGATCAATCTCAAAACGAGACAGAGCCACAGAAGCAATTCTTTCGGTGATACGTCCGTCAAACTCAATTTGTGCAATATCTCTGACACGTTTTAACAAGCGGTTGGCGATTCGCGGTGTGCCCCTTGAACGTGAAGCAATCTCCAAAGCGCCTTCCCTGTCAATTTCAATACCCAAAATAGAGGCTGAACGAAGTACAATTTGGGCTAACTGCTCGGGTGTGTAGAGTTCAAGCCGCAAGAGGACGCCGAAACGATCCCGAAGCGGCGCAGAGAGTTGACCGCTGCGGGTGGTGGCCCCCACAAGGGTGAAATGGGGTAAATCCAGCCGGATGGAGCGAGCCGACGGCCCCTTGCCGATAATAATATCAACGGCAAAATCCTCCATGGCCGGGTATAAAATCTCTTCGATATTGCGGGACAAACGATGAATCTCATCTATGAAGAGGACATCACCCTCGCTTAAATTGGTCAATAAGGCTACCAAATCGCCCTGCTTTTCAATGCTCGGACCGGAAGTGACACGCAGATTGACCCCCATTTCACGGGCAATAATCCCGGAAAGGGTTGTTTTACCGAGTCCCGGAGGGCCATACAGCAACACATGGTCAAGGGATTCCTTGCGCTGACGAGCAGCCGCAATGTAAATACGCAGATTATCCTTGGCCTTATCCTGCCCGATATACTCATCAAGAGACTTAGGACGCAAGGATAGCTCTGCATCGACATCGGCCGTTGAATATTCTGGTGAAACCATACGAAGATCATCGCTGGGAGCAAACATCGGTTCACTGGATTCAATCATCGTTTACACTCCTCTCATCAGATTCTTAAGCGCCTCTTTAATCAAAATGTCCTCCGGCAAGGTCGGATCCAATCGACCGACGGC
This sequence comes from Clostridiaceae bacterium, assembly GCA_016295355.1. Classification (GTDB taxonomy): domain Bacteria; phylum Bacillota; class Clostridia; order Oscillospirales; family Acutalibacteraceae; genus SIG607. The sequence continues at coordinate 10,607 of JAEDLK010000019.1, read as the reverse complement.
CAGTGAGGCCTCGCTTTGGGAATAACCGAGCACAACCAGTGCATCAATGGCCGAACCGGTATGAGTGCCGGACGGATGGGATACACCCGATGTGCCGTTATCAAAGGATGTGGAAAGAACATTGAATTTATCTCGTAATTCAAGCACAATGCGTTGGGCTAATTTTTGACCGACGCCGTTGGCGGCGGTCAGCCGTTTATAATCATTGGCGGCAATAGCATGGGCAACTTGGTCGGCCGTTAAGGCAGACAGAATGGCAAGACCGATTTTCGGCCCCACGCCGCTTACCGAGGTAATTTTCTTAAAACATTCCATTTCTTCGCTTTCGGCAAAGCCAAACAAATCCAATCCGTCATCTCTGACGGCCATATAGGTGTATAAGAACACCGGCTTACCCATTTCCGGCAGTCTGCCGAGTGTGTTGGAGGTAATTTGACACAGATAGCCTACGCCGCCGCATTCCACAACGCAGCTATTCACTTCACGGGCTATCAAGATTCCGTTTAATGAGGCTATCATCAATCTACTCCTTTATCAGTTGGTGAAGGCCGGAACCGCCGACATAGGCGTGACAAACGGCCAGTGCCAAGGCGTCTGCCGTATCATCCGGCTTGGGAACAGCCCTGAGGTTTAACAGGCGACGGGTCATATCCATAACCTGTGGTTTTTCAGCCTTACCGTAGCCGGTTACAGACTGCTTGACCTGTGAGGGTGTATATTCATAAATCGGAATGTGATTCAAAGTGGCCGACAAAACAATGACGCCCCGCGCTTGGGCAACATCAATGGCCGTGGTGGTGTTGGTGTTGAAATACAGCTTTTCAAGCGACAAAGCTTCAGGATGGTATTGAGAAATAAGCTCCTGCATATCACAGTAAATGGTTGATAATCGGTCGGCAAACGGTGTGTGAGCCGGTGTTGTGACAGCCCCGTAGCCGACGGTTTTGAAAAGACCTTTATCATAGTCAATAACACCGTATCCGACAATCGCATAGCCCGGGTCAATTCCAAGAATTCGCAACCGTTGTCACCTCCGAAGCGGTATAACCACCCGTATCCCGGTAATTATATCACAAAATAGTGATAAGGGCAACAAGAATTCCGTGATTTTTCAAAAACAGAGCCATGATTTCCCGTATTTATTGGTAAAAAAGCCTTCTATGACGAATTTTGTCAAAAATAACTTGACATTCCAACGAATATGACCTATAGTAAATTGAAAACTGAATATGGGCTTGCCGTGAATACATCGGCCGTTTTTGTAACAAGGCGCTCCTCAACAGACGCTTTTTTACAGATTTGCACCGGTGTCTTCTGTCGCTATACGGTTGGTCCAGAAGTTTACAGCATCTGTGTTGAATGGTAGGCGTTCGTCCGTTGCCATAGTTTACTGACAAGACTATGAAAAACTCTTTGCGGGGGCAATCGGAAAGAAACCTACGGGTATCGCGCAGAGCAATTTTAATGCTTTGGCGGCACTTTGTGTCCGCAAAGGGGGATGCTTAAATGGAAAAAAACAATTTGATTGAATTGAAGAATGTCACCTTGGCGTTCGAGGGCGAAACGGTGTTAGACCGTTTGAATTTGGAAATCCGTGATAAGGAATTTATTACCCTACTGGGTCCTTCCGGTTGCGGAAAAACCACCACACTCGGCATTATTGCCGGCTTCCTTGAACCCGAAGAAGGTGATGTTTTTTTTGATGGCAAACGCATTAATGATGTGCCGGCCTACAAGCGACAGGTCAACACCATTTTTCAGCGTTATGCCCTGTTTCCGCATTTGAATGTGTATGAAAACATTGCCTTCGGACTGCGTATTCGCAAACTGCCGGAAAACGAAATTCACGAAAAGGTTACCGAAATGCTGAGGCTGGTCAACATGACCGGTCTTGAAAAGCGTAAAATTAATCATTTGTCCGGCGGACAACAGCAACGCGTGGCCATTGCCCGTGCGCTGGCCAACAACCCCCGTGTGTTGCTGTTGGACGAACCGTTGGCCGCCTTGGATTTGATGCTTCGCAAGGATATGCAGAACGAGTTAAAGAAGATTCAAAAGCAACTCGGTATTACCTTTATTTTTGTCACGCATGACCAAGAAGAAGCCCTTTCCATGTCCGACCGTGTGGTGGTCATGGATAACGGCAGAATTCAGCAAATCGGTACCCCGAAGGATATTTATAATGAGCCTACCAATGCCTTTGTCGCTGACTTTATAGGCGAATCCAACATCTTGGACGGTTGCATGATTCAGGACTACGAGGCTGAATTCTCGGGCAAGCGTTTTGCTTGCTTGGATTCCGGCTTTGCCCCGGGTCAAAAGGTGGATGTTGTGGTGCGTCCTGAGGATGTGGATATCGTACCTGTGGAACAAGGTATGCTGTCTGGCATTGTGACGTCGGTCACCTTTCTTGGTGTTCACTACGAAATCATTGTGGATATCGGCGGTTTTAAGTGGATGATTCAAACCACTGACGAACACCATATTGATGAAACCGTCGGTTTAATCATTGAACCGGATGCCATTCATATCATGCATAAGTCGGAATACTCCGGCCGATACGGCGACTACAGTACATATAGTGATGAAATAGATCATCTGTCCGATGTTGAGGAGGATGAGAAGTGAGACGGAATCATACGACTATAGGGCGTCGTTTGATTGCGGCTCCCTATCTTGTTTGGGCGGCCATTTTCATTGTGGTGCCGTTGTTCATCATGCTGTATTATGCCTTAACGGATGATAACGGTGTATTTTCTCTTGCCAATTTTGCCACACTCGGCCGATATAAAAATGCCTTTTTGGTGTCAATCCTCTATGCCTTAATCAGCACCGTCATTACTTTGGTGATTGCGTATCCACTGGCCTATATCATGACCAAGATGCCGATTTCCACCCAACGGTTTTTGTTAATTCTCGTGATGTTGCCGATGTGGACGAACTTTTTGATTCGTACCTATTCATGGATTTCCCTTTTATCCAATACGGGAATCATCAATACTCTGCTTTCCAAGATAGGTATCGGGCCTCTCAAGTTGATCAACCGTCCCGGCACGGTCATTCTCGGCATGGTGTACGACTATATGCCGTATATGATTTTGCCGATTTATACAGTCATGTCCAAAATTGACCGCTCTTTGACCCAGGCGGCCGAAGATTTGGGCGCCAACCGTACTCATGTGTTGCGCAAGGTCGTCTTCCCGTTAAGCCTGCCGGGTGTCATTTCCGGTATCACCATGGTATTTGTACCTTCTATCAGCACCTTTTATATTTCCCAAAAGTTGGGCGGCAACAAAACCATGCTCATCGGCGATGTCATTGAATACCTCTTTAATTTAGGTCCTGATTATTATCATGTCGCTTCGGTGATTTCCATGATTTTGACCGTGATGATTTTGGTGTGCCTGTTTGTGATGAACCGTTTCTCCGGCGATGACGAAGGAGGCGCGATTCTATGAAAACTTTATCACGCATCTATCTGATGTTAGTTATGGTGTTTTTGTATGCCCCCATCGCCGTGATGATTGTGTTTTCTTTCAACAGCGGTAGCAGTGTTTGGGTTTTTGAGGGCCTGTCATTCGACTGGTATAAGGAATTGGTGTTCAATTCCGAAATGTTAGGCGCTCTTGAACACACCTTGATAATTGCTGTCTTGTCGGCTGTCATTTCAACCGTTATCGGTACCGCCGCCGCTGTAGGCATTACGGCATTACGCCATAAAATCAGTAAGTCCTTAGTTATGTCGGTCTGCAATATTCCCATGATGAACGCCGATATCGTTACCGGCGTCTCCTTAATGCTGTTGTTCATCTTTTTCGGTAGACTATTTGGTCTTACTGAATCGCTCGGTTTTTTTACGGTATTAATTGCTCATGTAACTTTCAATTTGCCGTATGTCATTCTTTCGGTGTTGCCGAAACTGAAAACAACCGATGCTAATTTACCTCAGGCTGCCATGGATCTTGGTTGCACACCCACTCAGGCTTTCTTTAAGGTGGTTGTGCCATCTATTTCCTCCGGCATTTTGACCGGCTTTATCATGGCCTTTACCCTCTCATTGGACGATTTTGTCATCAGTTATTTTACCTGCGGACATTATCAAACCCTGCCGATTGTTATTTATAACATGACCAAAAGGACTGTGAAGCCGGACACTTATGCGTTGTCAACCTTGATTTTTATTTCGGTCTTTGTTTTGATGATTCTGTACAACTCTGTTCAAGGTCGTTCAGAGAAGAAACGGGGTGAGAGCCGATGAAACGTCTTATCAGTTTACTGTTGGTTATGACATTAACCGTTTGCCTGTGCGCTATGCTTTCGGGTTGCGGCTACGAATACTTCGATATCACCTACCGTGGCACTTATGACCGCTCTTTGGAAGGAACTGTGCTCAATGTTTATAACTGGGGTGAGTATATTTCGGATGGCTCCGAGGGCTCGATAGATGTCAATAAAGAGTTTGAAAAGCTCACCGGTATTACGGTCAATTACTCCACCTTCGAGAGTAACGAAAGTATGTATTCCCAATTGCGTACCAACGGTGTATCGTATGATATTATCATTCCGTCCGATTATATGATTGAACGGTTGCGTAAGGAAGGGATGCTCAAGGCGTTTGATCCAAAATCACTGTCCAACTACGATTTGATTGATGACGCCTATAAGGGGCTGTACTATGATGAGAATGAACAGTATTCTGTTTGTTACAACGTTGGTATGGTCGGTATTATTTATAATACAACCATGGTAGAAAACCCACCCAAAGGTTGGTCGGCCTTTTGGGATGAACAGTATAAGGATAATCTACTGATGTTCGGCAATCCTCGTGATGCCTTTATGTCGGCACAGTTTTTTGCCGGAATTGATCTCAACACAACAAATAAAAACGATTGGGATCGTGCGGCACGGCTGTTAATGGACCAAAAAGACTATCTGCAATCCTATGTCATGGATGAGATTTACGGTAAAATGGAAACCGGCGAGGCCGCCATTGCACCGTATTATTCCGGTGATTATCTGACCATGTACGATGTCAATGAGGATCTGGCCTTTGTATATCCGGAAGAAGGTACCAACATTTTTGTTGACGCAGCCTGTATCCCATTTAGCTGTCAAAATGAGGCGGCAGCTCTCATGTATATTAACTTTTTGCTGGAACCGGAAATTGCTTTGGCCAATGCCGAGTATATCGGCTATGCTTCTCCCAATACCGCCGTTGTCAACAACCCGGACTATTGCTACTATCAGAATGAGATTCTCTACCCCGCGCAAGAGGATATGCCGAAAACCCAGTATTTTTATGACATTGATGACGATATACGATCCTACTATGAGAATCTGTGGATAGATGTAAAACTGTACTGACACATTATTGGACGGTGCTTTTCCCAAAACAGACGAATACCGACTGAAGAAATGCAGGCAAGCTTCCCTTCGGTCGGTATTCTTATACAATCTCCCCACTTTAAGTGGTTTTATCGGAATGAAAACGTCGGTATACGGTTTTAGCCGCCGACGATGTCATGCCGTCCAAAGAAGCCAATTCATCTTCATCGGCCATGGCCAAATTCTCAACTGTCTTAAAATGCTTATAAAGAACGGCTGTGCGTTTAGGACCTATGCCTTCTAAACCGATCAGCTCACTTTCCAACATCTTTTGAGAGCGACGCTTTTTATGATAGGTAATGGCTGAGCGGTGCACTTCGTCTTGTATGGCGGTTACCAGTGTGAAGGCTCGCCGGGTTGGCTTTAAGGCAATTTCGCTGTCGCCGGTGGCAATGGCTCTGGTGCGGTGCTTATTATCCTTGACCATGCCGAACAGCGGAACTGTAAGCCCGTGTTTTTGTAAAATCGGTATAACGGCTGAAACCTGTCCTTTGCCGCCATCTAACAGAATTAAATCGGGTAGTCTTGAAAAAGCTTCATCACTCCCCTTTATATATTCTGCAAAGCGGCGGTCAAGTACTTCGGCCATAGAAAGACAGTCATCCTGGCCGGTAAAACTTTTAATTTTGAATTTACGATAATGTCGTCTGTCCGGTTTTCCGTCGCTAAACACCACCATGGCAGCAACATTCTGCTGTCCGGCGGTATGCGAAATATCATAAGATTCAATATACCGAGGCGGTGTTGTTAAGTGAAGCAATTCGGCTAATTCACTCAAAGCATCGGTTTCATGACTGCCTCTGTCCAATCGTCGTGACAGGTTTTCGGCCGCATTGGTACGACATAAATCAATCAAACGTCTTTGATCACCGATTTTCGGTACAATCAACTGTGTCTTTTTGCCCCGCCTTTGGGACAACCAACCGGAAAGTGTTTCGGAAAACTCTGTATCACGGTCCAGTACAACCCGGTCCGGTAAGTCGGTGCTACGATCATAAAACTGCGGCAAGAACTCCGAGTATACATCGGAATCGGCCGTAACGCCCTCTAAAAAATAATGATTCTGGTCGCACAGCCGACCGTTTCTGAATTTCAAATATTGCAAGCAGGCTGTTTTTTCGGCAAAGACCATAGCAAAAACATCCTGGCTCTCGTGCGACTGAGAAAAGACCTTTTGCTTTTGTCCGATACGGCGCACAGCTTCAATTCTGTCCCGCAAACGGGCGGCATATTCAAAGTCCAAATTTTCGGCCGCAAGTTCCATTTTTTTCTTTAAGCCCTGTAAATCTTGCTCACTGTAACCGCCTTTTTTGATGAAAGCGACGGCCGCTTCCACCTGTGCGTTGTATTCGTCGGTACTCATTTTTCCCCGACAGGGTGCGCTGCAAAGCCCCAAATGATAATTCAGACAAGGTTTAGACACCCGATCAAAGGATCGACTGCAAACAGGCAGTTTAAAAATCTTTCGGGCCTCATCCACCGTGTTGCTGACCACATAGCCGGAATTATACGGCCCAATGTAGGTGCCGGTATCATCCTTTTGTTTGACCCACTCAAGCCGTCGCCATTTGTCATCGGTTATTTTGATGTAATGATAGCCCTTATCATCCTTTAATAAAATGTTGTATTTAGGCTGATACTGTTTAATCAGTGAGTTTTCAAGAATGAAGGCCTCGAATTCCGTGTCGCAGAGAATTGTTTCAAAATGATCGACATTTTCTACCATTTTGCGAACCTTTTGATTGTGGTTGGTTTCGGAACCGAAATACTGCGTAACCCGATTCTTTAAGGCTTTGGCTTTACCGACATAAATGACTTCACCGTGTGCGTCTTTCATCAAGTAGACGCCGGGTGTCAGCGGTAACTGATTGGCAATTTTCTTCAATTCGGCGGCACGTACATTGATCGACACGCTCTTCACCTCCTGATAGAAGTTTTTTATATTGTACCATACCATGACCGATTTGCAAGGGTTGATTTTTCCTATTAAAACGATTATGATAGAAATGAGGGGATATTATGAAACGAGTACGAGTGATAACGACATTACTGTTCTTATTGCTTTTGTGCGGTTGCACATCTGAAAACGTCAAAAAATCTTTTACGCCGCCGGACACGCCGGTGATTACATATCCGTCTATTGAAGAAAGCGAAACACTTAACGGTTATCGTAAGACAGAGACACCGGTTACTGTTTATTATGCCAATATAAAGTCAAAAAAGTATCATCGTCCCGAATGTACCTATGCCAAGAAAATTGCCGAAGGACAGGTGCGTTTAGAGAAGGATAAAGAGGTACTGGCAAAGGATGGCTATCTACCCTGCTTGATCTGTCATCCATAACGGAAAGGAATGAACGATGGATTTAATTACTTGCACCAATTTAACGGTTGGCTATGAGGATAAAATTGTCCTCAATAACTTAAGTTTTTCTATTAGTAATGGTACATATGTTTATGTTGTCGGCGCAAACGGCACGGGAAAAAGTACGCTGATAAAGGCCTTGCTTAAATTAAAGAAACCCCTATCGGGTTCGGTGACCTATTGCCCGCAGTTAAAGCAAAACGAAATCGGCTATATGCCTCAACAGACCGATGCGCAGCGTGATTTCCCGGCCAGTGTGCGCGAAATTGTGCTGTCCGGCTGTCTTAATAAGTTGGGTTTGAATCCGTTTTACGGTCGCCGTCAGCTTAAAAAGGCACAGCACACCATGGAGCTGTTGGACATCACCGATTTACAGGATAAAAGCTACCAAGACTTATCCGGCGGTCAGCAACAACGCACCCTCTTGGCACGATCACTTTGTGCCAGCAGTAAAGCGCTTCTGCTGGATGAACCGGTTACCGGTCTTGACCCTAAGGTTACCAGTGAGTTGTACGAGCTGATCTATCGGCTCAACCGGGATTATCGCATCACGGTCATCACAGTGTCGCATGATTTAGATGCCGCCCTTCGCTACGGCACCCATATCCTGCATTTAGACAAAGATGGCTATTTTTATGGCACAACAGACGCATATCAAAATAGCCGTTACTATCACCAATTTCGACCGCAGTCATAAGGAGATTACCATGAACGAACTCTTAACGATCTTTTCTTATCCCTTTATGATGAGGGCTTTGCTGGTCGGCCTGCCTGTGGCTCTTTGCTCGGCTTTACTGGGGGTCAGTCTTGTCTTAAAACGTTATTCCATGATAGGAGACGGCTTATCCCATGTAACCTTCGGTGCTTTAGCCGTTGCGGCGGCGTTGGGCTTTTCTCCATTACCGGTAGCACTGCCGGTGGTCGCATTGGCGGCGGTGGCGTTACTATTTGCCAGCGAACGAGGCCTTCTCAAGGGGGATGCCGCTATTGCAGTTATTTCCACCTCCAGCTTAGCATTGGGCGTTTTTGTAACATCCAAGGCAGGCTCAAACATTGACTTATCCGGCTATATGTTTGGCAGCATTTTGTCTATCAGCCGCCAAGACACCATCCTATGTGCTGTCTTGGCCGTGATCATTTTGATTTTGTACACCCTGTTTTATCCCCGATTGTTTGCGGTGACCTTTGACAATGCCTTTGCCCGTGCAACCGGCATCAAAACCACCCTGTTTAACACCCTCTTGTCGGTTTTAACTGCTTTGACGGTGGTGCTTGGCATGCGATTGATGGGTACACTGTTGATTTCCAGCCTGATTATTTTTCCGCCGCTTTCGGCCATGCGTGTTTGCCGAACCTACAAGGGTGTGATCATAACCGCCGGTGTGCTGTCTGTCATTTCGTTTTTGATTGGTTTAATTGGTTCTTTTTTACTAAATGCGCCGACGGGTGCCTCTATCGTGCTGACCGGGTTGTTTATCCTGATCATTTGTATGATTATCGGCTTGTTGCGGAATAGATGTCGTCATGACACTTAAATTCAACCCGTAGTATATCTGTCATTTGAATAAATGCCCGCAGTAAAAACAATGATAAGTGCCTCCTATGGTAGAAAGACCACCATAGGAGGTGTTTTGTAAAAAAGAACGAAGAATGTGAGAGTTACTCTTAAGAATAGTAATTGATTAATATATTAAAATAAGAAAAGCGCTCTATGACTTTAATAAAAGTCATAGGGTGCTTTTGTGTGTGCTTTGCTATTTTAAGTACAATTATTGTCGTTTGCATTTTAAGTAATTTTCCATTAAATTGTATAGTTTATCTTCCATAGATTCTTCTTTAGGTTTAATTCGCTTGAATATTTTTTGCACTAACCCAGAGATGAATATACAAAATTTCACAATGATAAAAATAGGAAGCAGGATTATCCATAATAGTATTTCTTCGATTTTGTTAGCAATTTTCTTAATACCTTTGTCACCTGAATAATGGTTAATATGCTGAATAGTACCGTTAAATATGCTTTTACCGTCAAACTCTGTTATTGTTGGTACAAACCAATACCCACCAGAATGACCGCCGCGTGCAACACCAAAGCGAACTTCATTCTCGAAGTCTCCATAATATAATCATCAGAATAGAAAAACCTTTGGTTATTGTTAGGGTATTTATTTAATTGATTCAAAAACATTTCTTTTGTCCCTGAAAATTCAAAGGAATAGTTCTTTGACACAAAATCACCGCCTTTAATTAATTATAGCATGTTTATTTCAAAAGCAAATTGTTTGTTGTTAAGTAGATAAAAGGGGTTTAGGTTCTCCTATTAAGTGGAAATGTCATACAAATTCCCTGCTTGTTACGGTATAAGACAAAAAGGTGTGCAGAAATTTTCTGCACACCTTTTTACTGTCCTTAAGAGTATCGCCAATACACTTCGTTCTTTTTTTGGAAAAGCCAAATGGTTTAGATGCCCATGTACTCCAAGCGCTTTGCTAGCAAAAACGCGGTAGCGACAGCGTGCTGTTGTGAGGGCATTTGCAGCCGTTAAGGCAAGCCGAGCATGCCTTTTTGCAAAAGATAAAGAGCAAGGAGGCGGAAAAATATTCTTCTGTCCAGAAAAAGACTAATAGAATTATATAATATTATACATTGGCGAATTGCAATAGCAAGTTGCGATAGTATTGACAAGTGACGATCTTTGTGAGGGCGGTTTGTTCTTCTGGAGGGTGTGCGAAGCCCCGATCGGAGGAAGAACAAACCGCAGCCGGCGGATCAGATGGCGTAGATCCGGTCCAGCTCTTCGTCAAATTCTGAATGTCCATAGTGTTCGATCCTTTTGGAGTTTTTTGTGTGGTAACTTA
>JAEDLK010000050.1 GCA_016295355.1 Clostridiaceae bacterium | reverse complement strand
AATCTTCGATTTGGTAGCAAATTTTCAAAGAAAATTTGTCGATACCATTGCAATGAAGATAGAGCCAATTCAAAAACTTGCGTATTTGAATTTGCAAAAGCCGATAAAATCGGCTTATCGAAACGCTTTCCAGCGTTTCGATATTCTATAGTCATTATAACGGCTTTTGTGCCAAAGGAGAATGAACTGTGGACGAGTATCAATATGAGAAAAGCAATGAGCCGGTGTCTGAAGAACGGATAAACGCCTCGACGGATGCGGCAACACCTCCATCGACAGCGCAGGAATCAGTTTTTAATGAGGGAACAGCGACCGATGCGATAGGCGAAGCATCGCTATTGTCGACTGCGGAACCTCCCGTCTTTAGTGAGCAACCGCAGGTGTATCAGAGCCCTATAGAAAAGGAGAATAATGCTTTTAGGGACGTAAACAATGACTATTATGCAACATCCTCTGCCAATTTGCGTCCGCCGATTAAAGGCTCGGTGGGCGGCATAACGATGGTCATTTGCGTGCTATTATCCTTGGTTGTAGGAGCTGTCAGCGGATTATTCGCAGCCTCGGTTGTGGTGTCATCGGAACGGGCCAAATGGCAACAAGAAGGCACTTTGCAACAATCCCCGACCGGTGGTGATGTTAATATTACGGTTGATGAAACGGTGAATTCCTCTGTGGAGGCCGTGGCCGCTAAGGTTACCCCCAGTGTGGTTGGCATTCGTACCATTGCGTCGGTGCAGAGCTTTTTCGGTGGCAGTAGTGAGGCAACCGGGGAGGGCTCCGGTATTATTTATTCGGGTGACGGCTATATTGTTACCAACTATCATGTGATTAAGAGCGCAGTTGAAACGGCTCGTTCCAGCATCGAGGTCTATTTGGCAGGGGATACCGACACCGCCGTTCTTGCTACGGTTGTCGGGTACAACATTTCCTATGATTTGGCTGTCATTAAAATTGCCAAAACCGGTTTGCCGGCGGTCACGGTGGGTGATGTGTCGAACTTGCGCCCCGGTCAGTACTGTGTGGCTATCGGAGCTCCCGGTGGTCTTGAATTCATGAGTTCGGTTACAAACGGTATTATCAGCGGATTAAATCGTTCACTCGGCAATACAACAGGGGAAAAGGTTCCGTTGATTCAAACAAATGCCGCTATCAATCCCGGTAATTCCGGGGGTGCGCTGGTTAACCTAAAGGGTGAGCTGATCGGTGTGAACAGCTCCAAAATCGTGTCAGATAGTTACGAGGGTATGGGCTTCGCCATTCCGGCTGATACGATGGCGGAAATTTGTGATAAAATCATTGCCAAGGAGTACAATCCGGATCCGTATGTCGGGATCACCTTTAGTGAACTTTGGCCGGCTGAACGCTTGAGCCAGTACGGTTATCCTGTCGGTGCCGTTGTTAAGAGTGTTACCGAGGGTGATCCTGCCTATAGTGCCGGCATTCGCAGTGGTGATATTATCACTGAATTTAACGGCCGACAGGTTGACAGTGTAGAGGCCTTTAACACACTGTTGAGCCAGTGCAAGCCCGGTTCGAGTGTTTCGGTGAAGTATTACCGTTCAGGCAGGGTGTATGCGACGGCTGTCAGCATCGGTTCTAATAATTCCCAGTAAATAGATCAGACCCGAAGTGATTTGTGACTTCGGGTCTTTTTGCATGGCTAACGGTTTTTCACTGGTTCTGTCCAACAGGAATCGGTAAAATCTGTTGAAGGGTGTCATTGTGCGGTGCCCTATGAGTGAAAAATGCTATCAACTAAAAACCCCTTGCGTTGTGCTTGACGGCACATTCGCAGGGGCTTTGTATTTGGATGTTTAAGCATCGGTGTCGTATCCGAATGCTGATTTGTGCGAAAAGATTTACGGGGTACTTTTCGCACAAAGACTCGTCAATTCGTCAGGATTAACGGCGGTTTTATCTTATCTACCCAAAAATCTCAATCCGACAACATTCCATGCCTAAAATGTGAGAAAGGATGAGATGTTTTCGGAGAGAAGAAGTTATAAGACGGCCGCTAATGGGTCTGCCTAATCGAACCAGCCGAAAAGGTCTGTTTTAGGCAGGTTCAACACTCTTTGCCTTAAAATAGCATGGGTAGTATGTAGGAAAAGAAAGAAGTGATCAGCCCGGCACTGATGACACCGACAAAGATGATCGGGAAGGCCACTTTGATGCGAAAATCCAAAACATCGGCAACCAATCCGCCGGTCCATGCACCGGTGCCCGGTAGGGGGATGGCTACCAAAGTAAACAGTCCCCATCCGGCATATTTACGCATGGTATCACTGTCGGCTTTCCGTTTGGCCCGTTCATCTAACTGATCAACCAACCGTTTGATACCTGCAAATCGTTTCAGCCAGTTGAAAATTTTGCGGATGAACAGCAATTCAAACGGAATGGGAACCATGTTACCAATCACGCAAATCGGAAAGGCAATCTGCCACGGGATATGCAAAACCGAGGCCGCAATCAGTCCGCCGCGCAGTTCGAAAATCGGCAACATCGAGATGATAAAAACTACCAACTCATCCGGCACACGATTTTGCAAAAAGTTGATAACATCATGAATCATAGCAATCTCCCGGGTATGACAATGATAAGCAATTCACGGATGGCTTCAAGCGGCGATTGACCGCTTAACGAAGGCTGATAAATAAACAGATAGGCAAATAGGGCAGCGACTAACAGCAAGGCGGCGCAAAGCCAAATAAAAAGTGTCAGAAGGGGGTCTTTTTTACGGGGCGCTTGGTTAAAAGATGTTTCATCCTCAAGCGCATCGGCATGAGTGCTGTGGGTATTGCCCTGTGAGGAAATATCTTGGCTTTCAAAAACGTCGGGCTGCTTGTCAGACATCGGTTCATTCTCGGGCATCTCAATCGGCGCTGTCGGTTCTTGCGGCACAGAATCGGCCAGCGCTTCTTCCGGCTGATCGTCCGTTTTTTCTTGGCTCGGTGTCATACGAATCACGGAATCGTCCTGGGTGACGCCGTCAAAATCGTCGGGAAAATCAAACGGGAGGATAAAATCTTCATCGTTAACCGCTCCGGTTGAGACCATCATTGGTTCAATATTCGTTTCGTCCGTTTCCGCATCTTTGAGGGTCGTATCGGTTGTTTCGGTATCGGTTGCACTTTGTTCGGCGGATGCGTTGGTTGGTTCTTTATCTTGAGCCGATGCGGTTTGCGAAGGGTCGAGCAAATCGTTTTCCGTATCGGGAATCCGACTTAACGAGGTGATGTATTGACCGATGAGCTGGTCCATGATGACTTCGCGCAAATGGCTCTTTTCGCTGATCATAATGATGGACTGTGGGCCGCTTTCGAGAATGCAACCGCCGAAGGAGCCGTCCCTGGTGACCAGCGGCAGACCGCCCTCGGTGACACGAATCGATTCAGGGGTGGTGATATGATACTGACGGTGATCAATCGTGACAAGCGGTTTTGAAATGGCCTTACTGACCAACGGAATCAATCCGTCATCTTCAGACAAACGGCCGATGAGGATGATGACACGGCTACGGGAAACCGCACGGGCCAGACCGTTAATCATATCTTTTGGTGAATCGCAACGGGTGGTCAGAATACGACTGCGGCAACAGCCGCCGAGATTGAATTCGAAGGCAAAATCAGAGGGCGTGTCATAATAAATTATGTCGATTTTCAAATTTTCATTCATATCAAAATCCCCATTTCCTTATCGTATTTCAGAAGTCGTCATTTATGGCGGCTACTGTTTTTGCCGTTCTTTGTACCAAGCGGCCGGATACTGCGGTGCCGCATTGGCAGTATAGATGACCTCGGACTGATCGCCCGGTTCAAATTGTTTGGCCACCACCACAAAGCGTGCATCCTTAAAGGCGTCGCTGTCCGTGACCAAGGCCAGCAAGCTGTCATTTTGTGTTAAGGACTGGCCGGAAGTGTACAGGGAACGCCGTAGTAGTTCGGCTTTCCACTGTTCAAATTCGCTTGCCGATGAAAAGGAGGAGCGAACAAACGAAAAGACCTGTCCGTTATCATCTTCGGCGCGTGCGTTGGTGATTAAGATGGCAAAGACCTGATAATACCGAACTCCGTCGGCAGTGGTCAATCGTATGATGGAATTTTGCCTTAAAAAATCAGCCGATTGGTAGCGACTTAAGCATCCGAACATACTGCGATCCTTTTGATTGAGGCCGTAAATCACCATATTTTTGCTGTTGGGGCTATCCGTGGACAGCTTATTGTCAAAATATAAGGCACCGTAATGACTGCGTTTGCCGTTCATGTTGTGAGAGGAATAATAGGTATTGTCCTCGTGTACAAAAACCGGTAAATCGACGGTGTCATTGCCGATATTCAACCAAGCACGGAAATCGTCATTCATGGCACGAAAGGTAGAAAAGGCTTCTGCCGTGCCCAGGCTGTGATACAGCGTTTGAGCCTTTTTAATGATCTTGCCTTCATTTGAAATTCCCAAAAAGTACAGAATCATACCTACAGTTGCAACCATCAATACAGCCGTTACAATCAGCCATAGTTTTCCGGGGCTTTTATGCTTGGCCTTTTTTGACGCCTTGATTGGATGCGTGGGTTGTTCTTCTGTGAAAAAGTCCGGCATATTGGGCTGATGTACCTGATCGTTTTGTGGATGTATCGGCATCTCCTCGTCAGAATCAGTGAAGAGAGGGATATCACTCACAAGGGGTTCAGTCACCGCTTTTGATGTTTCCGGTTGAGAAAAAGAACCAACATCGACCAAAAATGCAGAGACATTTTGGTCTGGAAGTTGAGAATCCTGCCCAAAGGCATTGAAAGAATCAAAAGGATTCGGTAGTTTAGGTTGGTCGCTAAAGGTACTTAAGGTGCCGTCTTGGCAATAATTTGGCATAACCGACGGGCTGAAAACAGCGTACCGTCGTAACAGATCCAAGGCAACATTGGTGGTATAGGCTCTGACTTCATCACGGTCGGCAGTTTCAGACATATTGATGGAGCGAATCCAAGTGTGATGGGCATCACACAAGGCTACAAAGACCGTACCAACCGGCTTGTTTTCACTTTTGTCAGGTCCTGCAACACCGGTGATGCCTACACCCAAGGAGGCACCGGCCATTTTGCGAATACCATTGGCCAAATAGGCAGCGGTTTCCTTGCTGATAGCCCCATTGGTCTGCAAAATCTTTTCGGGTACACCAATGGCTTCTTGTTTAACACGATTTGAGTATGCACAAATGCCCAGTTCCAAGATTTGGCTTGAACCGGAAATCGAAGTCAACATCTCCGACAACATACCGCCTGTGCAGGATTCAGCCGTTGCAACAGTAGCACCGATGGTGCGTAAGGCGCCTACGGTGGCCTGTGCTAAAGAACGTTTTCCGACCTCAAATACGTCGGCTTGCAAATTGTTTTGCAAATAAGTGGCGGCACTTTTGCAATAGTCATCGGCCTCTCGTTGTGTGGCGCCGGCTGCCGAAAAGTCAATGTTGCAAATGCCGTCCTTCTCCCACATTTTGGCCATGAAATTATGCCGGTGCTGTGATCTTAACAGCATAGGCTCTAAACGTTCTTTTGTGTGACCGAAGACCTTGATGGTTACACAGGCGTAGCACAGGGAGTACAGTCCGGCAATGTAAGGCAGAATCAGTTCATCCAACAGTCCCTTTATATCGTGACACCGATCGGGAAGAATCACATAATGGACGGAATGAAAGAACAAGGAAAAAGCACAAAAGGGGCCGTACGGATCGGGAAACACCTTGGCTGAACCGGGGATAAAGGTTGATTGCACCCAACGGGTATCTTTTGTTAAATTCATTTTTCGCACTTGGTCATTCAAATGTTGCAGAGCCATTCGGTTGGAAAGGGGGTGTTGATTTATTTGGCGGCAACAGACATCCTTTGGCAGGCTGATTTCGCCGGTTCCGTTGGCTAAAACAACCAAATGACTGCGATTGGTTGCCCTCTCAAGCGTGGTCGCAATCACGTCCGGCACACAATCAATCGTGGTGACGGTATTGACTTTCATTTTCAGCGTCAATAATCCGGCCGTGATCATTTCACACCGTTTGGCAAGCGAAACGGCGGACAGCGACGGCGTTTTGAAGCAAATGATTTCAGCGGTCATAGATGTCAGTTCCTTTATGGATAAATGTTACGGCAATTGATCGGTGAGACTCAATCCTTTCGCTCAATGAAAGAGCAGACGGCCTGCTCGACCGCACGGTCTACCATCGGTTTCCAATCAATGGCGTTTTCGGCCGTTTCACATTGCGACAGATTTGGCTTGGTGCGGGGATGGCGCGGCGTGAAAACGGTACAGCAATCCTCATAAGGTAAAATAGAGGTTTCAAAGGCATCAATGTGCCTGGAAATGGCAATAATTTCTTCCTTGTCCATGCCAATCAGCGGACGAAGGACAGGCAAATCAGAAACGGCATCTGTTACACCGAGGGCCGGCAAAGTCTGACTGGCTACCTGTCCGAGACTTTCACCGGTGATCAGTCCCTTAC
>JAEDLK010000049.1 GCA_016295355.1 Clostridiaceae bacterium | reverse complement strand
CGGCGGAAATAGGTTCTATTTTGCTTTTGTGCATACTGTTCTATCGAAAAGAAGTGGCCTCCGTTTGGCGGGGCGTGATCTTTTCGCCTTTTTCTGCGCCGAATCGCTTAAAAGCGCTTGACAGTTGAATAAACATTCAATATAATATAATGGACAATTGAAAAATTATTCAACCGAAAGGAGTCATCATCATGCCGAAAAACGAGTATATCTGCGACTGCACCGTGATTCATAAAGAGTCGGTTCAAAAGGCGCTCCAAAACCTTCCAAAGGATGCCGTATTAGTGAAATCCGCAACCTTTTTCAAAGTGATAGGCGACCGAACACGGTTCACAATATTGGTGGCCTTGGCAGGTGGAGAACTATGTGTTTGCGATCTTGCCAATGTGTTAAGCATGACCAAATCGGCGGTATCACATCAGTTGGCCACCTTGCGTGAAAATGGCTTTGTACGCTGCCGTCGAGATGGCAAAACCGTGTATTATTCCTTGGCCGACGACCATGTTCGTAAGATTTTAGAAGCCGGCATGATTCATGTTCAAGAATGAGGGAGAGCATCATGGAAAAACAGCAAAAAAGTATGTTACTGCGCATTATCGGCTCGTTGGTGGTGCTTGGCGCATCCTTTCTTCCGATGTGTGGCGGCTGGCCATCGTTTGTTTTATGCATCGCGGCCTATTTGCTCATCGGCAGCGATGTTTTATGGGAGGCTGTCTGTCATCTGTTCCACAGCAAGTTTTTTGACGAAAACCTGCTAATGGCGTTGGCCTCGTTGGGCGCTTTTGCCATCGGTGAATACCACGAGGGCGTTACCGTGATGTTACTTTATCAAGTGGGCGAATTGTTCCAGGACATGGCGGTAGATAAAAGCCGTGCGTCGATTTCGTCTTTAATGAATATTCGTCCCGATGTTGCCTTTGTCGAACAAAACGGAACCGTTGTGCGTCAAGCCCCCGAAAGCGTGTCGGTAGGCAGTGTGATCGTGGTCAAGCCGGGTGAAAAAATTCCGTTGGACGGACTGATTATAGAGGGCGCTTCTACGCTGAACACAATGGCTTTGACCGGTGAGAGTTTGCCCAAGGAGGTCAAAGAGGGCGACAGCGTGATGGGCGGCTGTATCAATTTATCAGGCCTTCTGCGGATTTGCACCACTGCCGCCTACGGTGAATCAACCGTGGCAAAAATCCTACGATTGGTAGAGCAGGCCGACACCGGCAAGGCAAAAAGCGAGAAATTCATCACCCGTTTTGCCAAGGTTTACACGCCGACGGTAGTGGTTTTGGCCGTTTTATTGACCGTAATTCCGTCGCTTATGACCGGCGACTGGCTTGATTGGTTACGCCGTTCGCTGATTTTCTTGGTAATTTCCTGTCCCTGCGCCTTGGTCATTTCGGTACCGTTAAGCTTTTTCGGCGGTATCGGCGGCGCTTCAAGACTGGGCGTGCTTGTCAAAGGCTCTCATTATTTAGAATCCCTTGCCAAGGTCGATACCGTTGTGTTTGACAAGACCGGCACCCTGACCAAGGGCAATTTTAAGGTAACGCTCATTCATCCCGAACTGATAGCTGAGAATGAATTATTGGAGCTGGCGGCCTTGGCCGGGAACTATTCAGACCACCCCATTTCGCAGTCGTTGCGTAATGCCTATAAAAAAACGATTGACAAATCCCGTATCGGCAAGGTAGAAAACCTGACCGGGCACGGTATTAAGGCGGTTGTGGACGGCAAAACCGTCTACACCGGCAATCTCGCTCTTATGAAGCAATTAGGCGTTACGGTTCCTTCCTGCGAGCATGACGGCACCTTGGTTCATGTAGCGGTAGACGGCCGGTATGCCGGTCATATTGAAATTGCCGATGAAATCAAGCCGCAATCGGCACCTGCCATTAAAGCGTTAAAGGCTTTGGGAATCAAAAAGACCGTCATGCTGACCGGCGACCGTCAGGCGGTGGCACAAAGAGTGGCTGCGACCATCGGCATAGACGAATGTCACGCCGAATTGTTACCAACCGATAAGGTGGAGCAAACCAAGCGGTTGTCCGGCAACACAGCTCGTCACCGTCAACTGGCCTTTGTGGGAGACGGAATCAACGATGCTCCGGTGCTGAAATGTGCCGATGTCGGGCTGGCCATGGGCGCCTTGGGCAGTGACGCCGCCATCGAGGCCGCCGATGTGGTGCTGACCGATGACAATCCGTTAAAAATCGCCGACGCCATCCGTGTGGCTCGTCGTACCAAACGCATTGTGACTGAAAACATTGTGTTAGCGCTCTGTGTCAAGGTGTTGTTCTTAGCCTTGGGTTCGGTCGGTCTTGCCTCCATGTGGTCGGCGGTGTTTGCAGATGTGGGTGTGTCCTTCCTGGCCATACTCAACGCTCTGCGTGCCTTGCACATTCAAAAGAGCCGGCCGTAACAGACCCCCTTGCTACACTATTACCTTAAAAAAATACCGACCGAAGAAGATCTTTTCTCTTTCTTCAGTCGGTATTTCTGTTATGAAAAAAATTAGGTGTTTTAAGAGTTGGTCGGAACCATCGACCGGCATTTATACTGCTCCAGTACCGAGCGAGCCTTATCGTACTGATCGCTGACTACCAAAATCAGCAAATCGTCCTTTTCGTATAAAAGACGATTTTGAATTTTTTGATATTCTCCCTGGTTGAGTGCCTTATAGGTACTGGCCGTTACCGCTATAGCCTTGTTGATGCCCTCTAACACCGTTTTTCGGTTGTCCTGATTTTTGGGAGCAAAAACCGCCACCATTTGAAAGCCGGACTCCGACTCACGCAGTGACACACGGTAGTCGCTTAAGACATCCGTGCCGAAAGAGAAATAATTGAGTAATTGATCATCAGACAGTGAAACGGTTTCACTGTCCTCTAACACCACTTCGTTTAACTGCGTGCTGATTTCTTCAATACCGGCCGGCTTGTCCGATTGGCATCCGGTTAACAAAAGGGCCGACAAAAGCACCATCAAAACCATCAGCCATCCATACCGTTTCAGCAATGTCATATCCCCTATCCTCCCGATGTCGGATAAACTCATTCGGTTACAAAGCGTGATTGATTTCTTGTGTCTTTTCCGCCATTTCTGTAAAACGCTCTGCCGAAATGATCCCTTGAGCGGTTGAATGATTTCCGTTTGAAATCGACTTCTTTCGACAGTATACCACATTTCTGCCGAAATGTAAACCATGAGCGTAACACAGATGGACGAACGCCGTATAAGCAGGGCTTGATGATGCTCCATCCGGCTGTTTCTTTTGGGAAAAAACACCCCTCATTTTGTTTTCTGTTTTGATTCCGCTGAAACGTGATTTTGAATTGACATAATATTTATATTCATTTTCTCTATGCACCTTGTTTTTTGAAGTTATGCACCGAGTTGTTGACATTTTTGGTTAAAAAAAACCCTGTATTAAGCCATTTTCGAAAAAAAATCCTGTAAATTGTGCAAATCTCGGTGTGTAAGTTTCAAAACTATTTAGGTTTACGTGGTTGACATAATGTCGAAATATGCACAAAACTGTAACCCATTTGTAACCGTTTTTCATAGTCTGTTTCTTTGAACGCAAGCCGCCAAAGCGACCGTGTTTTGGGGGTGCGCAACCGTTCTCAAAGCATGATGTATAAAAGGGCGTACAACAGCCATTCATCGGTTTCCTCGCCGCTCAACAGTAAAAAAAGCCCAAGCAGAAGCAGACGGTCGGGATCGGTTTTTAGCGAATCCAATTTGAGTATCCGCAACAAATCGGTCGGCCCTTTACGGGAGGACGGTGTCGGGGTCGACAGCGTCTGAGGTTTATGCGGCAACTCAACAAAATCGGGAACCGGGGGCATTCCGGCTTTTTGCCGATACCGTCGGTTCATTTCCAACACACGCTGTTCTGCTTGGCGTTTTTGCTCTTCAAAATCATCCATATCGACAAGCCTCCTGTCGCTACAATTTTAAGCCATCCGGGCCCAACAATCCGCTCTCCTTTAATAGCGGTGCTAAATCCAACAGCCGTAACAGACGAACGGCCGTGTCCAGGCGTTGCTGTCGTTCGGTATGAAGATGGGGACGCAGCGCCAACAACAGCCGTTCTCGTTCGCTGCTGCCGCTCTGTCGCATTTTTTGTAATAATGACATCACCATTCCCATATCAATGCCGGGCAGCACATCCTCGGAGGGTTTCGGGTCATTTTGGCCGAGCAACTGCCCGGCCATTTCCTTGACCCGTTCCATGCCGGCCGGGTCGGATAATAACTGACTTATTTTTTCCGATAAATCATCCATGGTTTCGGCCATCCTTCATCAGATTTTTCATCAGCTCTTTAGCCTGCGGACTATCAAGAATCTTTTTGGTCGCCTCCGGCGAAGAAAGGATTGACTTGATTTTCTGGACATCCTCTTTCTTAAGGGAGGACAACAGCCCATCGGCACCACCCGTGCGTGCCGTTTGCAATAGATTTTTCAGTTCATCGTTTATCT
Source organism: Clostridiaceae bacterium (assembly GCA_016295355.1). Classification (GTDB taxonomy): domain Bacteria; phylum Bacillota; class Clostridia; order Oscillospirales; family Acutalibacteraceae; genus SIG607. The sequence continues at coordinate 2,254 of JAEDLK010000049.1, read as the reverse complement.
CCATTGATTTCACCGCCCTTTTCTGCTATACTGTTTTTCATCTCAAGGACACGGAGGTAGCGTATGCAAGTATTGGTTGTTTCCGACACCCACGGCCGCCCCGATCTGCTTCGGCGCGTGTTGGACCGCCATAAAGAAATCACCTGCCTTTTCTTTCTTGGCGATTTATTGAACGATTTGGATGCCGTACGAAGCGACTATCCGTCTCATCAATTTTACTGTGTAGCCGGCAACTGCGACGTCTTTTCCACCGCTCCCTCAACCGGCGAAGCGGTTCTGGATGGTGTTCGTCTGTTTTTTACCCACGGGCATCGCTATTCTGTTAAATATGGATTAGAGCGGTTAAAACGAGAAGCCGCCAGTCGCCGTTGCACGGTGATCCTTTACGGACACACCCACTGTGCCTATACAGCCTATGAGGATGGCCTCCTATTGGTGAATCCCGGCTCGCTTTCCGAACCCAGAGACGGCTATCCCGGCTATGCCGTCATAACAATCACCGACGGCGAAGCAATCCCAACGCTGATGAAGCGGCCGTAACCGTCACGCAACACGCAGGCAGATATTCATTGATTAAAGCGGAAACCCATAAAGGATTTCCGCTTCTTTTTATTTCCTTTGTGCTAAATACTTTTTTCTTGTAGCTATTCCGCCTCGAATATGCCGTTCTTCTTTGTTCTGGTCAAGCACCCGACGCACCGATTCATACAGCACCGGATCCTCACTTTTTAACCGTTCGGTGACATCCTTATGTACCGTGGATTTGGAAATGTGAAATTTGCCGGCCGTAGCTCGCACAGTCGCTTTGGTTTTGACAATGTATTCACCCAACTCGCACGCTCTCTTTTTCGTGGAATAAATCACTGTGATCAACCCCCGATTTGTTTTCTGTACACTAATATGACGGCGTTTTCCGTTTTATGCCGACAAACCGTGTATGCCGTGAAAACAAGGTTATCCTTGGATGGGTTTCTTCCCTTGTCTTTTCAAGGACACCTTGTCGTCAAAGCCTCTATTTAAGCCAACTCTACCGACGGTAGAGTTGGTGATTTGTCTATTCTACCCTCTTGGTTTAAGGGTAGAGTCGTAAGCCCCGGCAGTAGGTTGATTAAACCACTGCCTTCTGTCTATACTATGCAACAGAATATTCGCCAAAGAAAGGGTGCTTTTATGAACCAGTTCATTTTATCCTGTGAATCAACGGTGGATTTACCGTATAACTATGTGACCGGCCGAGGACTATCGGTGCTGTTTTACACCTACTCCATCGACGGCATCGAATATGAGGACAACATGGAACGCAGCGAGCAGAATCTTACCAACTTTTATGAACAGTTGGCTGATGGCAAACTGCCCAAAACCGCCCAAATCAACCGTTTTCGTTACGAAGAATACTTCAAAGAGCTTGTCAAAAAGGGGGATGTCTTACACATCGCCTTCGGCACAGGCATGACGCCCTCTTACCATAACGCCGTACAGGCGGCAGAGGAAATCAATGCCCAAAGCGAGCATCACATCACCGTGGTCGATTCGCTTTGCTCCTGTTGCGGATACGGCTTACTGGTTGATTCGGCGGCCGATTTATACGATGACGGCAAAAGCATGGCGGAAATTATTGCGTTTTTGGAGCAAAACCGGCAAAAGGTGGAGCATCGGTTCTTCTCGACCGACATTCGCTTCTTTCGTCGTAGCGGTCGGGTATCCGGCTTAGCCGCTATGGCTGCCGGTGTGTTGGGCATTTTCCCGCTGATGTGCTTAAATGATGAAGGACGAATCATTGCATACGGAAAAGTGCGAGGCAAGAAGGCCGCCGTTGACCACCTGATACAAACCATGAAACAACTGGCACTAAACGGCGAGCAATACGCCGATAAATGCTTTATCGGGCAGTCCGACTGTCCCGAACTGGCCGAGGCCGTCAAAGACGGCATCGAGCAGGCCTTTCCGGCTATGAAAGGCAAGGTGCAAATCTACCGCATCGGCAACATCATCTCCAGTCATTGCGGCCGAGGTACTGTGGCCCTCTTCTACTATGGTAATTCCAATCGACACAGCGATAACTAACGCTTTTAGCCTCCGCCCCGTATTTTTAAGCGCTTCGGCAAAGAGCAAAACGTAAAGACCACGCCCCGCCTAACGGGAGACGGATCTTATCCATTGGACATTTTCAAGCGCTTCGGCAAAGAGCAAGACGTAAAGACCACGCCCCGCCTAACGGGAGACGGATCTTATCCATTGGACATTTTCAAGCGCT